>CALKVC010000126.1 GCA_937996595.1 uncultured Chitinophagaceae bacterium | reverse complement strand
CACTCTTTCCCTACACGACGCTCTTCCGATCTCAGTTTTCTTGCCCGGCCACCAGGCATATCATGTTTTTCAAGCACTGTTACATCCCAACCCGCTTTTGCCATGAAAGTGGCAGCAGACAAGCCAGAAAACCCGCTTCCTATGATTACTATTTTTTTCACAGATGCAAAAGTAATGGTATTGGTTGTACAGGGGCCAATTATATCGTTTAAAACCTGCTCAACTGCTCTTTCAGCAGTTTACGTGCAAAATGTATCCTGCTCTTGATGGTACCCAGCGGTTCATTCAGGTGCTCGGCTATCTCATTATACTTGTATCCTTCAAAATACATTACAAAAGGATTTCTGAAGATATCCGGCAATTGCCCGATTGCCTGTTGAATGTCTTTCAAAGAGAGGCCTGTTTCAGCGTTGTTAGCAACGGCATGTTGGTTATAGTTGATGAGGAAATCGTTAGCAGTATGATCGAAAACGGTATTCTGCCTTGACTTTTTCCGGTAATCGTTGATGAAAATATTACGCATGATAGTGAATAACCATGCTTTGATATTGGTACCGGCATGGTATTTATCATGGTTAGACAAGGCCCTGTACATGGTTTCCTGCATCAGGTCCCTGGCAGTTTCATTATCCCTGGTAAGCGATAAAGCAAATGGTTTCAGGTAATCTGCATTGTTGATCAGCATCTGGTTGAAATTGAGTGTTGCCATTTTGAAAGTGTTTAATTTTTTATACCTGATTGTTAAACAAAATTAAGGTTATTTTTTTGCCTTCCAAAAAAATTAACCTGCATAATGTTATAGATTTGTTACAAACTGCATTACCTCGGCATATGACCTTTTTAAAAAGACCGGAGGCTGGATCTTTTTTTCATAACTGAGTGTGAGCTTTCCTGAAATGATTACAGGCGTGTTGCTGAATTTTTGCCTCATATTGGCCAGGAAGCGGTCGAAATTGAAATGCTGTGATACAGAAGTGAGGTGTGTAAACAGGTAATCCAGTTTTTTAAGGCCTGCTACATAAGCGATATCGGTAAGCGGTACATTTGCTCCCAGGTAAATCACCTGTATCCCCCTGCTTTTCAGGATATAATGCATGAACAGCAATGATATTTCATGATATTCACCTTCCGGGAGAAATAACAATACTGATTTATTGACGCTGATGCTGGATGATGCGCCATCGATTCCTACAATCAGCTTTTGCCTGATAATATTCGTTACAAGGTGCTCCTGTGCCGGGTTTATGTGGTTTGTTAGCCACAGTACGCCGATTTTTTCCATGAACGGGAATATCACCTGTGTGATGGCCCTTTCAATGCCCCTCGCCATGATGAACCTGTCGAGCGTATTTTCAAATGCCTCCATATCTAGGTCAATCATCTGCTTGATCAGTTCATGCACGATTCGCTCCTGTTGTGCTTCCATCTGGTTAAGAGAAAGGATCCTTTCAGCTATTTCAGCCTCATTCATCTTATCAATATGGGAAATCTTGTAGCCGTATTTATTCAGCAGGGCGATGTTGAGCACTTTTTTCAGTTCGTCATTTCCATAGTAACGGATATTGGTAAACGAACGGCCGGGTTTCAGGAAATTGTACCGCTGTTCCCAGATACGCAGGGTATGTGCCTTGATGCCGGAAAGGTTTTCCAGGTCTTTTATGGTGAATGATTCCATGCTAAAACGCTTTACCGTAAGATAACAACAGGAAAAAATATTTGTTTAAAGATAATTAAAAATAATTAAACAAAATTAAAAGCCTTGCCTGCGGGGGAGATCAGGGAATACTTTTCGTATTAAACCGTTCAGCGGGAAGAGAATGGTCCAGGCTGTAAGGAAAATAATCATGATATCGGTGTAAACGGAAGCATGTTTACGATACCACATCTCCAGGGCAGCTTTATAAGGATAAATGGCTGCATAGGTTGCACGCGGATCGTCCGATTCAGAAAGTATTTTTTCTTCATCCCTGAAAAGCAATGAACCGATACCGGTAATACCCGGCAAAGATTCATAAATAACATCTTGAACTTCAGGTGGATACAATTTAAAACTTATTTCCATTAACGGCCTCGGGCCCACTATGCTCATGTTTCCGGCGAAAACATTGATGATCTGTGGCAATTCGTTTAGCTTACTCATTCTTAGAAACTTACCAACTCTTGTTACCCTTGGGTCGTTTCGCAGGGTAATTTCCCCGGTACCAATATTGGGGCTGTTTTTTATCATGGTGGCAAACTTCCAGATATGAAAAGGCCTTTTTTTGTATCCAATACGCTTCTGGAGGTAAAATACTTCGTGCTCACCGGTTAACAGCAATATGATAATAACCGGAATGAAAACCGGCAGGCATACAATGAGTGCGACAGAAGCTATAAAGAGGTCGATGATCCTTTTAAGTATCTTATACATTTTCAATGGTTTCAGCTAAGCGGAAGCAATGAACGGCTATCATCATATGATGCTGGCACTTCCTGCTGTTTACCGTTGCAAATATAATATCTGCATGCATCCGGTAACCATTTACCCGATATTTCTAAAAGATTTCCCTGATTGTTTTGCTTACAGCTTCCAGTTGGCCATCTGTGATATTGGTGGAGCAGGGAATGCTGAGGCAGTGCCGGTATACAAAATCGGAGCGGTCGTTCTTATGGAAGTAGATATTATCCCTGAACATTCGGAGCTGGTTCATGGGAACCCAGAATGGGCGGCTTTGCATCTGTTTGTCGTTCAAAACCTTTAATACATCCCGTTGACGGTTTGTCTTTATGGTAGGCAGCCACCAGTTTGGGTTTACTTCTTCCGCCACATCCTGGAAATCTATATCGCCAATTCCGGCCAGGGCTTGTTTATAATAACTGATGATCTCTTTTTTGCGTTTTATGAATTGGGGCAGCAATTCCATTTGGGCTACTCCCATGGCAGCAGCCACATTTACCAGCCGGTAATTATACCCTATTTCATCGTGTATATATTCAAACGGATCGCTTTTTGCCTGGGTGGTAAGGTGTTTTGCTTTACGGGCTAGGGTTTCATCATCGGTAACGATCATGCCCCCGCCACCGGTTGTAATGATCTTATTGCCGTTATAGCTGAATGTGCCGAGTGTGCCGAAGCTGCCTGCATGCCTGTCTTTGTAATAGCTTCCCAGTGCTTCCGTAGAATCTTCAATTACCAGCAGGTTATGCTTTTCGGCCAGGGCCAGTAACCTGTCGATATTGCACATATTACCCAGTACGTGCACCGGCATGATTGCAGGAATACGTTTTCCGTCTGCCTTATAATGGCAATTCCCGTCCCGTTGTTCTGTTTCGTTTTCCAGGAATTCTTCCAGCAGGTGCAGGTCCATCTGCCAGCTATGTTCGTCGGTATCTATGAAAATGGGTTCGGCACCGGTGTATTTTATAGAATTGCAGGTAGCGATGAACGTTATGTTGGGGGTAATCACATAATCGCCCGATCCGATGCCCGTCATGATGAGGCAGATATGAAGGGCGGTTGTGCCGCTGCTGGTTGCCACGGCATATTTTGTTCCGGCAAATGCAGCGCTCATTTTTTCAAACTGGTCTACATAAGAACCCACACTGCTCACCCAGCCGGTATCCAGGCAGTCTTTTACATATTTCCATTCGTTGCCGCAGATATTGGGGCCAGATAACAACAACATAAATAAATTTTTTATTCTGCTACGGAGAGGTGATAACCAAATACTCCTTTACTATTCTGATTGCAAACCTATTAAAAAATTGGGCGTTTACCTAAAGCATGGGTAAGATGATATGAATTACTTGCATCACGATGTGTATGGCTTTGTGAATGTGAACCCGTCATTGCGAGGCACGCCCATCTTTGCGGGGAACGAAGCAATCTTTCTAGTATGAACGGGAATACGATGCTCACTGGGAGATTGCTTCGTTCCTCGCAATGACGTACTAAGGGGGGCTTCGTTCATGGTATTGACGTACTAATGGAATGTTGAGCCTCGCAATGACGATTAAGGAGGTGCAGCACCCCGTATGAAGGCAACTACTCAAATATTCCTGAACTTCTGTTGAAAAGAATCTGTTACAATACCTGTTTTAAGTAACGAATAGATTTCCTTTACACCCTGGGGTACTTTCTTGGTGATGGTATAACCCAGTTCATTTTTTATCTTTTCGAAGTTTACCCGGTAATCACGGGGGTCTTCGGTGCTTTCCACGTAATGCACTTTTACATCAGGAACCACTTTACACACTTCTTCTATAATCATTCCTTTATTATAATTTTCTTCGGTGCTTCCTACGTTAAAAACATTGGCCCTCACTTTTTCTTCGGGGCTTTCCAGCACCAGCACTACCGCCCGGGCAAGGTCTTCCACATGGCAGTAAGGCCGCCAGAACTGGGCGCCCCATATTTCCTGTTCTCCATGGATGGCTGCGTTCCGGGTAAATTCATTCACGGTAAGGTCGAACCGGATGCGCGGGGAGAATCCATATACGGTGCTGAACCGTAACGATGTACTGCACATATTCGAATCCTTCCTTTCTTCCAGCAGGAATTTCTCAAATTTCACTTTCAGTTCGGCGTATAGTGAAACCGGGTTTAACGGGGATGTTTCTGTAACAAACGAATCAGGGTCGGGCATTTTTCCGTAATTGCTGCAGGTGCTGGCAAAAACGAAACGCCTGATACCCGCTTTTTCTGCCGCTTCAAACAGGGCCACGCTGGCTGTCCAGTTGGTTTCTTTTGCCTCATCACTATATTTCTTGCAGGCCGGGTCGCCAACGATGGCTGCCAGGTGTGCAATTGCGTCTATGCCTTCCAGTGCTTTCTGCATTTCAGCGGCATTGCGCACGTCTCCCAGCATAAATTCAAAGTTGGGGTTCAGCATCACTTCATACAGGGCATCGCCTCCAAATTTAAGGTTGTCGAAAGCCCTTACCTGGTAATCCTTTGCCAGTAACTGCCTTACCAAAACCGAACCGATATATCCTGCTCCACCGGTAACCAATACCTTCATACTCATTTATGTTTAACTGTTTTCTTTAATTTCTTACATGCCTCCAGTATCCTTTCTTCTGATGCACGCGGGTAGGCCATCTGGCCGTCGAGCCTGTTAAAGACAAACTCATCAGAAATCAACGGTTGCCTTTTCTGCTGTTCAAAGCTGAACTGGGTAAACCAGCAATCAAAATGATTGAGCAACTCAATGCAATCCTGCTGCAAGTTAACGGGAATAATACTTATTTTATCAAGCATCAGCTTATAAATCATCTCATTGGCTTTCCTGATGTTGAGTGCATGCAGGAAAATCTTGTTTGCCATGTATTTTTCATAAGCCCTGCCCGAAAGCCGGAACAAAAAGCCGGCAGGAAGCAGGAACTCTTCAAACAGCCTGCTTTCAGCTTGTTTATTTTTTTTCATCCACTAATTTAAAAATGTTATCGCCAACCTGCATAAAAGCCCAGTGCTTGATGAAGTTGGTTGCCTTAATGCGCCGGTTCATCTCTTCAACAGGCATATCAGGCGTTATCCGGCAAAGGCGGTTAAGTTCTTTTCTCAGGTAAGGTTTCCGTGTCCAGGTTTCTGCTGATTCGGGCAACGGTTTTTCCTGGATGATCATATCCAGTACTTCAAAGCACTGGTTTAATATCAGTGCATAACAACGCTGCGTGATGGAAAACACCGTATCTGTCTTATAAACCGGGAACCTTTTAACCGAAATGATCTTACCCGTGTCTACTTTGGCCAGCATATGGTGACAGGTAACTCCATATTCAGAAACGCCGTCGTACACGGCAAAATTAGTACACCCGATGCCCGGGTATTCGGGCGGGCCCGGATGGAAATTGATGGCCGCAACTGCCGCTTTTTTCAATACCGCGTCCGGAATAATCCATTGTGATAAGTAGGATATGATGATATCTCCTTCCCATTCCAGCGCTTCTTTTGGAAATAGTTCCCCGCGTTTGCCATAAATGGTGAGTGTACCGGGAAAATGCAGGTTTACAAATTCTCCGGCATATTTGGAATACTGGTCATCGGCTTTACCTATGAATAAAATTTTCGGTTTGGCAGAAACGGGCACCGGTTTTGGTGCAGGCATGTCCATCACTTTTTTAACCTGCTTTACCTCCAGGTCCCTGGACGGGTTTCCAACAACCACGGTATTATCCGGAACATCTTTTATTACAACTGCGCCGGCACCAATCATGCAGTTCTTTCCAATATGCACCCCTTGCCTGATAACGGAATTGGCGCCGATAAAACTTCCCTTCCCTACAGAAACATTACCGCATAAAACCGTACCCGGGCCTATGTGTACGAAATCATCCACATCACATTCATGCTCTATGATACTGCCGGTATTACAAATAACGGCATTGCCAATTCTTGAGAGTGCGTTTACCGATACATTGGAACTGATCATGATGCCATGACCGGCGAGTGTGGCTCTTGGGTCAATGGCAGCCGAAGGATGAATGGCATTTACCGGAAGGCAGCCCTGTGCAGCAAAATTTTCGTAAATCTTCTGCCTGATGGCATTGTCGCCAATGGCAATGAAGAAAGCATCATTTTTTAATACATCAAATGCTTCCTGCGATGTTTCTTTTCCTAAATATCTTAGATTATAGGGGTTTACAGGTTTTTCCTGGTTGTCAAAATACCCGGACACTTTTATTCCCAGGGCATCAAAAATACCATATACAACATATGAATGCCCGGAATAACCAATTAAGATCATCTACTTTCTTTTAATTATGATTCGGCAAGGTAGTTATTTACGTGCAATGGTAGCCCAACCGCCACCAATCCTGATAATTTCCAGCCTGTTTTCCGGAATACCGGCATTTTTATGCAGGTCTTTAATCTGCTGCACTGTATAATGGAATAGCGGACAGGTGTACCTGTACCTGCGCAAAGCCATGCGAACACCGTTTTCGGGCCAGGAAGCCATAAAAGATTTTCCGGATAGCCTGCTCATCCTGTTCAGCAATGCCTGCGCATCTTCCACATAGTCAAATACACCCAAAGCATATGAATAATCGAATTTCCTTTCCCCGAAATCGTAGGTAAGCACATCACCCAAAACGAATGTGCATTTATCTGCAACGCCTTCGTCTTTCACGGTCTGGTTGGCATAGTCGATCATCTGTTGTGCAAAATCAACTCCAAAAATATGTGATGCGCCGGCATTTTTTATCAGGGATACGCTGTTAACTCCGGGACCTGAGCCCACATCCAGCACGGTGGCATTGGGTATTTCCTTACAGGCCTTAACAGCTATGGCCTGGCGTTCGTAAACGCCCTTTCTGAATACCCGGTCGAAAGCGGAAGGTTTTTTATAATAGTTACCGAAGAGTTCACTTCTGGCGTCCCAATAATTCTGTACTGTTTCCTTTTTCTTTGACATAAGTTGCTTTTTGCAAACAAGTGATAAACTGGTGCTGGTTCAACAGCTTTTTAATTTTACCACGAATTGAGTTCCTGAATACGTTCCAGCGCAAATTTAGGGCAAGAACCTGTAATTTGGAATAGGGAGCGCCGGGCGGAAAATTAGCAGTTACATCCAGGTGTTCCGTATCAAATTCATAGGGATGCATATATATCATACTGTTTTGATTCTTTTTTTCAAGGTCGCTGAAAACCTTTTTTACAAAGTAAGCAGGCATGAGCCTGATATATCCCCCACCGGACACCGGCCATTTTTTTCCGGCATAGCTGGCAACGGTTAAAGGAAGTTCAACCAGTTGCAACCCGTTGGGCAGCAGGTAAAGGCTGTCGTTTCCATTAAAACCTTCTATACCATAGCGGGGCATTTTTATGGGAAATATGCTGCTATCGTAAGTAAGATCCAATTCTGCCAGTATTTCCAGCAGCCACAGGTTTGAGGCATTAATGGAAAAAAAAGGCGCCCGGTATCCGTGTATTTTTTCACCGGTTATACCGGTAACAATATCTATACATTCCTGCAGGTCTTTTTTAGCTTCATCCCTTGACAGGTTGAACATGGCTACGTGATTCTGCCCGTGAATGGCAATCTCGTGTCCCCTTGCGGCAATTTGCTTTACCAGGGCGGGGCGGTATTTTGCCAATATGCCCAGGATGAAAAAAGTGGCTTTGCTGCCAGATTCATCCAGCATATCGAGCATGATGTTGGTCTGCCTTTCAATAGCTCCGTTTACCGGTTCGGTAACCTTATTGAAATGGTATTTACCCAGCAGTTGCCCGAAATCTTCCCAGTCAATTGAAAGTGTACTGTAACTCATTTTTCAGCATTTATTTTTTCAATTGCATCAAGGTATGCATCAATCACCAATTGCTTATCGAATTCCCTGACCACTTTCTGCCTTCCCTGTACACCCATCGCCAGCCTTCTTTCCGGTTGCAGCCCTGCCATCCTTTTCATGGCAGCAGCCAGGCTGCCGGCATCCTGCACCTTGCATAAGTACCCTGTTACACCGTCTTCCACAATTTCCCTGCACCCGGTTGTATCACAGGTGATACAGGGCCTTTCCATAGAAGAAGCTTCCAGCAATACATTGCTTGTGCCTTCCCGGTAAGACGGGAGTACGATGCAGTCAGCAGCGGCAATATGCGGTCGCACATCATCCGTTTCGCCGGAATAAACCACAATTTTTTCGTTTATCCATTTCCGTAATTCATCATCAGTAACGGTGTTGTCTTTCAGGTTTTGCCTCCAAACGGGCCCCAGCACCCTGAATTCTGCGTTGGGCAATTCCTTTTTCAGCATGCTTGCTGCTTCCACATATTCCACTATGCCTTTATCTTTCACCAGCCGGCTGATGAAAAGGAAAATAATCCTGCCGTCGGGTGTACGTGCCGGTAAAGGGCTGTAATAACGGTAATCGATACCCGAACCAGGTATCCGATGCGCCCTTCCGGCTTTCACAAAACCTTTCTGCACGAAAATGCCCATATCATCATTGTTCTGGAAAAATATCCTGGCTGTGCCTTTCAATACAAATTTATATAATGTGCGGGCTGCCCGGTAAGCCATATTATTCCGCTCAAACAGCGGGCCTATACCGGTTATGTTGGTGATGGTAGGTATATGCAGCCGCCGGGTAACGATATTGCCCCAAATGGCCGGCCTGATGGTGAATGTAAGGCAAACCGAAGCGCCGGTGGCCTTCAATGCACCCGACAGGTTACGCATGTACCTGAAAATATCCAACGGGTTCTGCGTACTTCCTTTCACATCAATCACACCGAACCCTTTTTTCCTTGCCTGTTCCATGCCGGCTTCGCTGCCGGTTGTAAGTATGGTTACGCCGTATCCGTGCTCCATGAGCGCCCGGCACAGTTTTTCCCTGATCGTATTGGTTGCAATGATATTGTTCTCTATGATGGCGATATGCAGCTTGTTCATAATTATTTAAGGTAAACTCTTTGGTACCACACTTCCATTGCAAACAGCATCCAAAGGATCTTTGCCCTTTTTTCCGCAGGAATTTTCACTCTATTTCCAAGGAGCGATTGTACAAACCGCTGATCAATCAATTCCCTGTTCAATGCATTTGGATGGGTTATATACGAATGAACTACTTCTTTCAGCTCATGGTCTATCCAATGCTTAAGTGGTACTTCAAAACCCCTTTTTGGCTGTCCCGGCAATGCAGGTGGGAGGTATTTTTTTGCGAGTACGCGTAACAGGTATTTGGTTGTTCTGCCTTTCACTTTAAAGCTGTCGTCTATTCCCGGGGCATATTCCAGCAAGTCCCTGCTTAGAAATGGACTCCTGCCTTCCAGCGAATTGGCCATGGTGGCAATATCCATTTTCACCAGCAGGTCGCTGAACAGGTTGGTATCAAAATCCATGTTCATGATCTTTTGAAGGCCACTGAGCCCGGATGATGCCACTTTATCGAAATCTTCCGCAACCGGCTGCAGGTAGTTGAAACCGGGATCAATGATATGCTGTTCAAAATCTTCCATGATATCAACACCTGCCGACAGGTAAATATCCAGGCTGGATCTTGATGCCAGTGAAGAAAGACGGTACAGGTAATTGTACGCCGATTTCTTGTTGTGCGGAAGGGGTAATACTGTTTTCAACAAACCGGCTGTATGCCTTACCAGCAGGTTTTTTTTAAAGAAATCGTACCTGGCAAAAGGCACATAGCGGCGGTATCCGGCAAACAGTTCGTCGGCACCATCGCCGTTAAGGATTACAGTAAGGTGTTTCTTGGCTTCCCTGCTTACATAGTAAGAAGGTATGGCAGAACTGTCGTAAAACGGTTCTCCGTAATTAGACAGTATTTGTTCCACATCATGTGCCAGGTTATCGAATGATATGCTTATTTCGGTGTGACGGGTATTGTATTTTTCAGCTACCAGTTTTGCCAGTGGCGCCTCATCATATTCACCTTTGAATGAAACAGTAAATGTGCGCAGTTTTGAATTATAATTGCTTGCCATGGCTGTAACCAGTCCGCTGTCGATGCCTCCGCTGAGGAAACAGCCAACTTCCAGGTCGCTCGATTCAATCCTGCGTTTAACGGCCTGCTTCAATAATTCATCCACTTTATGCAGGCTTTCTTCAAAACTGTCTGTTTGCCTGTTCGTGTAATAGTCATGAATATCCCAATATCTTGTTTCGCGGCACTTCAGGCTTTGGCAATCAATTTCCAGGTAGGTTCCTGCGGCCAGTTCTGTAACATGCTTATACGGAGTAAACGTGCGGTAAAAAGCGCCCATCCTGGTATAATGAAAAAAAAGGTTCCTGTCCATTTCAAGCGGAAGCAGGTTTTTAAGGCAGTTTAACTCACTGGCAAAAACAATTTCTTTCCCGTTGTTGAAAAGATACAAAGGTTTTTTCCCGGCCCTGTCGCGGGCGATGAACAGGCTGTTTTCCTGTTTATCATAGATAACAAACACAAACATCCCTTCCAGGTGCTGCAGCATGGCGGCACCGGTTTTACTGAACAGGAGCAGCAGGGTTTCGCAATCCGAATTCGTGCTGCATGCAAGCCCGAACCTTTCCCTGAGTTCCCGGTGGTTATATATCTCGCCGTTGAAGATGATGGTATATCTGTTGCCGAAGTGCATAGGCTGCGCCCCGCCATCAATATCTACTATGGATAAACGAAGATGATACAGGTCTATATTACCGCCGGAAAAACCCTGTTGCCCGTCGGGCCCCCGGTGCAGCATGACCGCATCAATATTTTTATAGGGCAGGGGGTGATTGACCGACCCGGCAATTCCACACATTTTTATTATGCTTTATCTTGACAAAATAACTGTATATTATTGAATGTCAAACCGTATTTTGAGATAAATTTGTCACTACCCTGATTAATTCTATTTTTACAGAAGCCAACTTTCACAATAACCCCGGATGAACTTACTTGATTTTATATTTTTCTTCATCTATGTTATTATTTTCTATATCATATTCTATTTCCGCAGAAAAAAGTACAGCGACCCGGTCTTAAGAAAATACCACCGCCAGTCATTCTGGCTGAAAGTGTGTGGTACTTTTTTCTTCTCCATGTTTGTTATATACCTGTCGCCCGGTGACACAACAGGATTATATTACCCTGAAGGCATCAATATCGCCAAAATGATCCTGAATGATTTTTCAAACTTCAGCATGATCACTTCATCCGGCAAGGATTTTGACCAGTCGTTGCTGAATGATATATACAACAGCGGTTATTTCAAAGAAGAAAGTAATTATATGGTTACTAAAATGGTTACCATATTCAGTTTCTTTACGTTTGGAAAATTCATGGCCATCAACCTGGTGTTTTCCATGATTTCATTTACCGGCACCTGGCGGCTCTATCGCTTTTTTTATGAGCAGTTTCCGGAGATGCATAAACAGTTTGCCTTTGCCATCCTGTACCTGCCCACATTTGTTTTCTGGAGTTCAGGAATTTTAAAAGATCCTATTTGTACCGGTGCCATGGGCTGGATCACTTATTCGCTGTACAGTTTATTTTATAAAAAAAGTGCACCGCTGAAAAACATCTTCATTATCCTGTTATTTTCTTATTTCCTGATCGTATTAAAGGTATATATACTGGTTGCTTACCTTCCTTTCTTTATACTTTTCCTGCTTTTAAAGAATGTTAACCTGATCAGGAACAAGGCAATTAAAACGTTGCTGGTATTAGGTTTTTTTACCGGCAGCATCCTTGGTTTTGTAGAAATCACCAACAGCATACAGAAAGCATTGAGTAAATATGCATCTGAAGGGTTATCCAAGGGCATCAAAAACTACCAGATAAATTACCAGAACCAGGCAGAATTCGTTGATTCGAATTTTTCGCTGGGTGTTGAATTCGACGGCAGTGTATCAAGCCTGTTACGAATGGCCCCTGCTGCAGTGGTTGCCACTTTGTTCAGGCCTTATTTATGGGAATCAAAAAAGTTGTCCACCCTGTTGTCTTCCCTGGAAAGCCTGGCGTTGATGCTGTTCACATTGTATGTGCTGCTAAAAACGGGGCCGGTACGTTTTATCAGGCCTATCATAAAAAGCCCCATTGTGATGTATTGCTTTTTTTACTCCCTGATTTTTGCACTGTTCGTAGGCGCCACTACCCTTAATTTTGGAACACTGGTACGATATAAGATACCCGGAATACCTTTTTATCTCATCGCTCTTTTCTTCATACTTGAATTTAATAAAAAGGTAAAAAAAGGCCCGGAACAAGTCCAGGCCATTGCGGTTTGAGAGGGTTTATTACTAACTTGATTATTTTATTACACATTTGCCGTATTTCGGCTACGCTGCACCGTGAATGGTGCCAGTATTGTATGCCAAACATTCCTCATAGCCCCGCCCCGTGTACCCGGCTGTTTATTTAACCTGTACAATATGGCCGGTGGTGTTGCAGAAAAATCATTGGTAATAGCATCCGCAACCGGCCAAAGCATAAAACCCAGTTTTTTTGCTTTGTCAGATTTCTGATATACCATGATTACTGCGGCAAATGCAATAAGGAAGAAACCGTAATGAGCCATGGCAACGGCCCTGTTACTGAACTTCGCCTGCTGTACATGCAGGCGGTTACGTATATAAAAATACATCTTCCAGGATGTGCGGTGGTCCCAGTCTTTTTTTAACGTGAAAGCCGCAGCGGGGTGATAATGGATGCTGGATGCTACGGTATAAACCGGGTATTTGTGTTGCTTAACAATCCGGTAATAATATTCTGTTTCATCGCCCCATAAAAACATATCTGTTTTTGGAACGCCAACTTTTTCTATGATTGACCGGTGCAGTAAGGTTCCGTTAAACGGATGGCCGATGCCTTCAATAACTGCGGTATCCACTTCATCAATCGTTTTAAAGTTACCGGTTTTCCAAACAAATGATCGTTTGTCATCCTTGTTCAAAACGGCACAATTCATCAGGGAGCGATCCCTTGTTTCATGTTCAAGCAGTTTTTCCAGTGCGTCTTCTTTGGGATAACCGTCATCGTCCATACACCATATCCATGAATAACCATGCCTGAATGCCCATGATATGCCGGTATTGAATCCGCCGCCTGATCCTGTATTTTTCTGGGTGATGAAAAACATGAGAGACAAGTTATTCGATCATGGCTGAAGCAATGATGCGCGCTAATAGACTATTCGCACAGCAGGCATGGCTACGCGTGGCGTTGGACACGCCGTTTTGGTGGATGGCTTTTATAGCCTTGGCAACGCGCTCTTTGTATCAAACCGTAGCCGGTTGGCAGGAAGTGCTAGTGTATGTGCTAGGACATGCTATTTTTTACCGTGCGCTGTATTGGTTGATTGCCGAGCGCTTTTCACCGTGGAAAATAGCACTGCTATGGTTGGGCAGTCCGTTATTGCTTTTTTCTGCTACATGGCTGCGTCCAGTGTGGGCGCTGGTATTCACCGCAGTGTGGGGCGCTGCGTTGTGGTGGAGTATTCGTCAGTGCGCAGCGCCAGCAGGCTCTGCCTGCGGCAGTGGCAACGCCTGCGCGCAGGAATATGCGCTGGCCCAGGCCCACTGGAAGTTGTAGCCGCCCAGCCAGCCCGTGATGTCCACCACCTCACCAATGAAGTACAGCCCCGGCTGGGCCTTGCATTCCATGGTTTGCTGCGACAGGGCCTTGGTGTCCACCCCGCCCAGCGTCACCTCGGCCTTTTTGTAGCCCTCGGTGCC
>CALKVC010000125.1 GCA_937996595.1 uncultured Chitinophagaceae bacterium | reverse complement strand
AATAATATATTATCTATAATTATTTTTTTATTTTGAAAGTCGAATAACTTAATATTTGCGGTAACATTTCCATACAAAATGGTGTCTTTTTTTTGATCTAAAACAAGTACATTTTTTAAATGAAGTTTTTTAAATAAATCTATCTCTATTAGCTTTATATTAATTTTATTATTTAATTCTTTACTTAAATAATTAGTTGCAATTTTACCTAAGTAGGTTTGAAAATTATAAGATTTTATTGCAAAAAATACAGTTAAACACAATAAAAAAAACACAATATTTCTGCTCAACGAAAGGTCACTTCAATGGTTGAAGTCGCAATTTGCGACCTCAAACGCAGCGGGTAGCAAATTCGTTGTCGCCTCTGTCACGAAGCCGATGGCTGAACAAGTGCCGCACCGGCGGGCATCGCAACAACCGGGGCACGCTCAGGCGGCCCATGGCGCCAGGAAAGCCACTGAAAACCCTGAAACCAAAAAGTAACCGGATCCACGCATCATGATTGAGACTATTGGCGCGTTGCTTGGATATATTGCATCCATATTACTGGCCATCTCCCTATTGGTTAACAACGATCTGAAATTCCGTTGGCTTAACACGTTCGGTTGCCTGTCATTCATTCTGTATGGCGCATTGATACAGGCTTTTCCAATAATCCTTACCAATGGTATCCTTCTCCTCATCAATGTATTTTATCTTATTAAGATCTATCGTTCCAATGAGAATTTCGACCTGTTAGCTTTCCGGGCCGGTGATGAAATGATCAGCAAGTTCCTGGCTTTTCACCAGGCAGACATTCAGGCTTACTTTCCGGATTATGACCTGATGGACAAAGAAAATGACATCAATTTTGTTGTGCTGCGAGATATGGTGATTGCAAATATTTTTTCTGCTTCATTGTTGGAAGACGGCACAGCCCTGGTTAAAATCAATTATACTACGCCTAAGTACCGCGATTATAAGATTGGCAAATTTCTTTTTCAGAAAGAAAAACAATTCCTTTTAGGCCATGGTATCCACCGGTTGGTTTATACGCATGTTTTCAATAAAAAGCATGAAGCTTACCTGGATAAAATGGGATTCAGAAAAGAACAGGTTAACGACCAGACTTACTTTTATAAAGATATCAGGTAATTTCTACCTGTACCTTAACTACAAAAAAATACATTTTTATACGTTTCAGAATACCATTGATATTAAATTACGCTGTTCATTTATTATTCGTTTGGTTAACGGGATTGTTATTCTTTTCAATAAAGAATAAACAAATCATTTATTTAACTAATATATTAGTCATTATTTACTCTTTGTCAGCACCAGATTTTAAATTATGTTACTATATTTACAACCTTAAATCAAAATAACATTTGCATGAAAAAATCTTTACTACTAACAGTAATGTTTGTATTGGTTGCGCTTGCAGGTTTTTCTCAAACAGACAAATACTGGTCTGTTAATACAGAAAGCCGTAGTGCCATTGTTACAGACAAGGCTGTTTCAAGACTAACATTTCCAAAAGAATTCAAGCTGTTCAATCTGAATCTTGCTGCTATCAGGCAGCAATTATTCAATGTTGTTGACAACAGGAACAGCCATTCTACCATCATCACATTACCCAATGCAGATGGAAACCTGGAAGAATTTGAAGTTGTTGAAGCTTCCAATTTTGATCCGGCCCTGCAGGCAAGGTTTCCTGAAATCAGGGCCTTTTCGGGCAAAGGGATCACTGACAGGTATGCGATGCTAAAGCTCAGCATTTCTCCACAGGGTATCCAGACAATGGTATTCAGGACAGAAAAAGCCAATGAGTATATTGAGCCTTATTCTCAAGACCACCGCGTTTATGCTTCTTTTAAAGCACAGCGTAATAAGGGACAATTGCCATGGGTATGTTCAACGCCTGACCAGGAACTGGCATCAGGTATCCATGAAAGGGTTGCCAATTTTGCACCGGAAAGCAATACCGGCGAATTGAAGACCATGCGCCTGGCACAGTCATGTAACGGTGAATATTCCAATTTCTTTGGCGCATTCAACAATACACAGGTTGCCCTGGTACTGGCTGCATTCAATGCTACCTTAACGCGTTGCAATGGCTGTTATGAAAGAGACCTGGCATTGCATTTAAACCTGATAGCGAATACAGCGGATGTAATTTTTTACGACCCAATAACAGATCCATATACAACACTGGCTAACTGGAACAACCAGTTACAGACTACATTAACAAATATCATTGGAGAAGCCAATTACGATATCGGGCATATGTTCGGTGCTTCCGGCGGTGGTGGTAATGCAGGTTGTATCGGTTGTGTATGTAATACCGGTAAAGGCCGTGGTATTACTTCCCCTGCTGATGGTATCCCGCAAGGTGATAATTTTGACATTGATTATGTGGCGCATGAGGTTGGGCACCAGTTAGGTGGAAACCATACTTTTTCCATGTCAATCGAATCAGGTGGTGTAAATAACAAGGAAGTGGGTTCAGGTATCACCATCATGGGTTATGCCGGTATCACCAACCAGGACGTTGCACCGCATTCTATCGATATTTTCCACCAGAATTCTATCAGGCAGATCCAGGAAAACATGGCAACAAAAACCTGCCCGGTAACTACTAACATCACAGCTAATAATGCCACTCCTGTTGTGGCAACTGTTAACAACTACACTATTCCTATCAGTACACCATTTGCCCTTACCGGTTCTGCTACAGATGCAAACCCGGGTGATGCGCTTACGTATTGCTGGGAACAGAATGATGCGGCCAATTCAACCGTTACCGGTAACAACAGTGTTGCCAGCCCCGGTAAACTGGTTGGCCCTAACTGGTTAACCTTCCCTGCCACTTCAAACCCAACCAGGACATTCCCGATACTGGCAACCATACTGGCGGGTAATTTTGTTACCCCCCCATTGCCGGGCGGAACACCAATAGCTAATATTGAAGCTTTGAGTTCAGTTTCACGTACTCTGAATTTCAGGCTAACGGTAAGGGATAACTCTCCATATAGTTCAACCGCTCCAATTAAGGTTGGACAAACGGCATTCACAGATATGGTTGTAACGGTAACGAATACCTCAGGACCGTTCCAGGTTACTCAACCAAATACAAACTTATCATGGCCTGCTTCATCTGCACAAACCATTACCTGGAATGTGGCTAATACCACCAATGCCCCGGTAAGCTGTGCTGATGTTAGGATATTATTATCAACTGACGGCGGACAGACGTTCCCGTTTGTACTTTCTGCCGGTACAGCAAATGACGGTACGGAAGTGGTTAACCTGCCTGCAGTTCCGGCTACTACCACTGCCAGGGTAAAAATTGAATCAGTTGGAAATATCTTTTTCGACATTTCAAATACCAATTTTGCGATTACACCACCACCTTCAGGATTCACATTCAACAGCACAACGCCAACAACCATTGCCTGTGCAGGCCCGGCTACTGCTGATGTAACCTTAGGTTCAACATCAAATGGCGGTTTCTCAACCCCGATTGTACTTACTGCCACTGCAGGTGTTCCGGCAGGCACTACTGTTAGTTTCAGCAGCAACCCGCTTACACCGGGCGCCAGCACTACGGTAACCCTGAATAATGCCAATACACTTGCCAATGGCACTTATAACATAACGGTAACGGGTACTGCAGGAGCTGCGGTTCAAACAGCCACCGTTACTTTTGTTGTTTCTGCAGGAGCAGGTCCAACAATCAATACACAACCACTTAGCCAGACAGTTTGCGAAGGCGCTAATGTTACCTTTACCGTAGCTGCTAATTCCGGAACCTACCAGTGGCAATCAAATCCGGGTGGATTTGGCTGGGTTGATATTACCGGAGCAACGGCCGCTTCATATACCATTACTGCTGTAACGGCTGCCTCTAACGGTGCCACTTACCGTTGTGTGGTAACAGGCCAGTGCGGAAGTTCCACTTCTAATGTAGCTACTTTAACTGTTAATACAGCTCCTGCCATCACCGGCCGGAGGTCTATGGCGGCATCGCCGCTACCCCGGCTACCGCCATGCTGCGGGCGTTCTTCCAGGCCCGTCGCTGACCGCAGCGCTGGGCGCGGCCCCGCCTTTCTCAGCCTATCGTGCCAGCCATGCGCAGCCGCGCACGCGCTTCGGCATCCAGTGCCAGCAGGTCCTCCAGCACCGCGTCGGTGTGCTGGCCCAGGGTCGGCGGGCCGTGGCGGTAGCTGGGGGGAGTCCCGCTCATGTGGATCGGGTTGGCGATCAAGGGGACGCTGCCGGCCGCCGCCGGCGCGTGCGGCACATCGATCCGCATGCCCCGCGCCAGCACCTGCGGATCGGACAGCGAGCGGTCGAGCGGGTTGACGACGCCATCGCCGTCCTGGTCGGGTTCTGGCACGTTCAACACGGCAGTGGTCATGCAGTTGTTCGCATCCGTGATCACGAATACGGGGCTGCCCGCCGTGAGGCCGATATGCGTACCGGCACCGGAGTATGGCGAAGTTCCGCCTGTCGCATCCACGTTCACCACGGCATCACTGGCACCGCACGAGGACTCCAGGGAGACCACGGAGACGCTCGCGAAGAGCACGGGCGGTTCCGTGATGGTTTGCGAGGTGCTTGCGGGGCAATCCACCGCATCGGTCACATTGAAAGTATAGGTGCCTGCCGTGCGCAAGGTCATTCCCGTTCCCGTGTACGGTGCCGTACCGCCGGAGGCCGATATGTTCACATAGCCGAGACCGCCATGGCAGGCGATCGGTGTGCTGA
>CALKVC010000124.1 GCA_937996595.1 uncultured Chitinophagaceae bacterium | reverse complement strand
AATGGCAGCAATTATCAATTCTTCCGTAACATGTCTTTCCGATACCACTTTTAAAATGAAATCAACCAGGCCGCTGCCCGGTGCAATCACCCCTTTCATATGCGATAACTCCAGGTGACAATGGCAATTTATAAAACCGGGAGTAAGTATCCCTTCCAGGTATTCAATATCGTCGCCTGCATCCGGTTCATTCACTATATCTGCAATAACACCTTGCCTGTTTGTAATTAATACCTCATTGGCGGAAAGCATTTCCCGGCCTGTAAACAACCTGCCTGCTTTGAATTTTCTATACAATTTGATTGATTGATATGGCTTAAATTTGCATCCCCCGGATAACCTTTACCCAGTAAAGCCCGCCCGGGAACCTTATTGTACTGCCGCATGAACCGTAACTGACACAGGCTGTACAATATTAAAATTACATTATGTTAGATAAACTGGATGCAATAAAAGCAAAATTCGACAACCTGGGCGTTGCACTTACAAATCCTGAAATTGTAAGTGACAACAAAAAATACAGTTCCATGAGCAAGGAATACAGGAGCCTGGAAAAAATTGTTAACCGGAGGAACGAATATGTAAAAGTGCTGGATGATATAGAATTCAACAAAGAAGTATTGAATTCAGATGATGAAGAAATGAGGGAAATGGCAAAGATGGAGATACCGGTTCTGGAAGAAAAGAAAGAATTGCTGGAAAAGGACCTCCGCAATATGCTGATTCCGAAAGACCCTTATGATGAAAAAAATGCCATCCTTGAAATAAGGGCCGGAACAGGCGGCGATGAAGCATCGCTTTTCGCCGGTAACCTGCTGCGTATGTACCTGAAATATTGTGAAAAAAGAGGATGGAAAACAACACTCCTGAGCGAGAGCGAAGGTACCGTAGGCGGATACAAGGAAGTACAGGTGGAAGTTGTGGGAGATGATGTGTACGGCACCCTGAAATTTGAAAGCGGGGTGCACCGTGTACAGCGTGTACCCGATACCGAAAGTAGCGGAAGGGTACACACCAGTGCTGCCACCGTTGCCGTAATGCCCGAGGCGGATGAAGTTGACTTTGAACTGAAAGAAAGCGATGTGAAAATGGAAACGGCCCGAAGCGGCGGTGCCGGTGGGCAGAATGTAAACAAAGTGGAAACCAAGGTTTTTTTAACGCATAAGCCTACAGGAATCGTAGTTGTTTGCCAGACCGAACGCAGCCAGCTGGGTAACCGGGAAAAAGCCATGGATATGCTGCGAACAAAACTGTATGATGAAGAAGTAAGAAAAGCCGAGGAAGCCATCGCTCACAAGAGAAAAAGCCTGGTTAGCACGGGTGACAGGAGCGCTAAGATCCGTACCTATAATTATCCGCAGGGTCGTGTAACCGATCACCGGATCGGGTTGACCGTTTACAACCTCGATGCAGTGATAAATGGCGATATACAGGAATTCCTGGATGCATTACAATTTGCTGAAAATGCAGAAAAACTAACCGCTCAGCAATAAAAATCATTTTTCCCCTTGAAACTATTATTTATTCATACTTAAATCAAATGTTATGCTGAAAGAAATTTTCGACCTCATAAAGGAAAATGCCGCCGGGCCGGTTATCAATAATCCGCAGGTGCCTAATGAACAAAATGATGCGGTGGTGGCAGAAGCTACCAATACGGTAGCATCAGGCCTGCGAAACATGGTTGCCGGTGGTGGATTGCAAAGTATCATATCACTATTCAACAATAACGGACAGGGTGGCCAGGTAAACATACAAAGCCTGCTGAACAACCCGATGGTTAATATGATGATTGGCCATTTAACCGGCAAACTTACCAGTAAATACAACCTGGGAAGCCAGGAAGCCGGAAATGTTGCCAGCAACCTGATACCCGAAGCACTGAGCAACCTAATCAATAAAACCAATGACCCGGGCAATAGCACCTTTACTATTGAAAACCTGTTAAATTCTATTACAGGTGGACAAAGCAACCAGGTTATCCAGGAACAACAGCCATCCAATAGCGGCGGCGGGTTGATGGATATCATCAGCCAGTTCAGCGGTAACAGCCAAAATGGCGGAGGCGGATTAATGGATATCGTGTCGAAGTTTGCCGGCGGCGCCAGGGACCAGCAACAAAAAAATGGCAGCGGCGGGCTGATGGACCTCATCCAGGGCTTTTTAAAGTAAGTAATCACAAATTCTTGTTAAAGCAACCTATCATATATAGGTTGCTTTTTAATTTACAGAACATTTTGAAGTCAAAAACTGTAGTATTAAAAAGTTCTCAAACAGGTATTCCGTTGTATCAGTCAGATTAAGGGTTCCTTAACAGTCCGGTTGAAGATTTGGCATCCTGTTTGAACTATTTATTGCAGAACGCAAACAGTTAAAGTAAATTTTCTCATAAGCAGTTAGTTTTGGTAAACGGCCCCTGTTTCTACAGGGGCTTTTTCATGTACCCCGCTTACCTTTTTGATATAAGAAGTAAACAAATTGGTTTTCCGGTATTATAAGCAGAGTGTTTTAACTTTGCTGTTTAATCAAACAGTTTGGCAACAAATACTTCAGAAAAAAAATCTTTCTTTAAACGGATCAGTAGTAACGGTAACCCTGAAAATGCCGAGATGACATTCATTGATCACCTGGAAGCTTTACGCTGGCATATCATCAGGGCTGTTATTGCATGGATTTCTGTTTCCATTGCCATATTTGTAAACATCGACTGGGTTTTTGATAACCTGGTATACGCACCGGCTCATTCCAATTTCATTTCCTACAGGGTTTTATGCAACCTCAGCCATACTTTACATATCGGTGAAGCATTATGTATGCCGCCTGTTGATATTCCTTTGCAGGGAAACACGATCAGCGGGCCATTCATGTCGGCCCTGTCCATATCCATGATCGGCGGTATCATCGTTGCCTTCCCCTACCTGTTCTGGGAACTATGGAAATTCATTAAACCGGCACTTTCAAATAAGGAAATAAAATATGCACGGGGAAGCATCTTCTGGGTTTCGTTGTGCTTCTTTACCGGCGCCGCTTTCGGTTATTTCCTGCTGGCGCCTTTCACCTTTAATTTCCTGGCCAATTTTACACTTGGTTCGGCCGGCGCTTATAAGTACATGCCCACCCTGGATGATTATATAGACACGCTGAACAGCCTGATACTTGGCTGCGGTATTGCTTTTGAATTACCTGTACTGGCCTATGTACTTGCTAAAATCGGCATCATATCAGCAGCATTCCTGAGAACATCCCG
>CALKVC010000123.1 GCA_937996595.1 uncultured Chitinophagaceae bacterium | reverse complement strand
AAACAAAACATTTTTTTTCATCAAGAAACGCAGCCCCGGAAATAATTCCGGGGTTTTATATTGATAAGCGGCCTGTGTATGACACATAAAGATTGTAGCTTTAGCCGATGAAGAAATTCCTGGCGTTCATTTACCTGTTGCTGGTTTACTTTACAACCAGTGCGCAACAGTCCATATTTGAAAAAAGCAATGGCAAAAAAACAGCCACATATTATGAGATTGTAGACTGGTATAAATCCCTGGCCAAATCGTCTTCAAAAATAAAGATGATTGAGATGGGACCTACCGACGCCGGCTATCCGCTCCATCTAGTACTCATAAGCGAAAACAGCCATTTTGATACAGCCGCATGGCGCAGGCAAAGCAAGGTAGTAATACTGGTAAACAATGGCATCCATCCCGGAGAACCTGATGGCATAGATGCTAGCATGATGCTGGCCCGCGACCTGGTATCCGGGAAAAAAGCACTACCCCCAAACGTTATCGTTGCCATTATACCTGTATATAATATCGGTGGCTGCCTCAACAGGAATTCATTTACACGTGTTAACCAGAACGGCCCGGAAGAATACGGGTTCAGGGGCAATTCGCAGAACCTTGACCTTAACCGTGATTTCACGAAATGTGACAGCAGGGAAGCCAGGTCATTTTCAAAGATATTCCATTACCTGCAACCGGATATTCTTATTGACAACCATGTTAGTGATGGTGCAGATTTTCAGCATACCATGACCATGATTACCACGCAGTATAATAAACTGGGAACCGGTTTGGGAAACTGGTTAAAGGAAACTTTTGAACCCGCCATTTATAGCAGCATGAAACAGAAAGGCTGGGACCTTGTTCCTTATGTTGATTTTGCAAACGATGATATGGAAAAAGGCATCAACATGTTTTTTGACCCGCCCCGGTATTCTTCCGGTTATGCAGCTTTATTTAATACGCTTTCATTTATGCCTGAAACCCATATGCTGAAACCGTATGCACAAAGGGTGAAGTCAACATACGACCTGATGTATACGTTTATCGATTCAGGCAGCAGGTATGCTACAGACATCATCCTTCACCGGAAAAACGCGCTTAGCAAACAAATGGCCCAGCAACAATTTCCCATATCATGGCAACATGATAAAACAAAATATGATTCTATTGAATTCAGGGGATATGAAAAAGATTATAAGCTAAGTGCTGCTACCGGCTTACAACAGATGGTCTTTAATCATGACAAACCATTTATAAAAACGGTCAGGTTTTTTAATAACTATTATCCGCAGAAAATGATTGCAGCGCCCCGGGCTTACATTATTCCAAAGGGATGGCATGCGGTGATTGATTTGCTAACACTGAACAATGTAAAAGTATCACAGGCAGAAAAAGACAGTATTTACACATTGGGAACTTATCATATTGCTGATTATAAGAGTTTTACAAAACCCTGGGAGAAACATCATAAGAATTATGCCGTGTCGGTGTCATATAGCAGGCAACCTATTCAAATATTAAAAGGAGATTATATTATTTATCCGGAGCAGCCTTCAAAGAGATATATTATTGAAATGCTTGAACCGGAAGGGGATGACAGTTTTTTTGCATGGAATTTTTTTGATGCCATTTTACAGCAAAAAGAAGGTTACAGCGATTACCGGTGGGAAGAACTGGCGGCAGAAGTATTAAAAAAAGATCCTGCGCTTCAGGCAAAACTGGATGCAAAAAAGGCTGCCGACCCGGAATTTGCATCCAGGTCCTCGGAAATCCTTGATTTCATTTACAAAAATTCGCCATATTACGAAAAGAGCCACCGCAGATACCCTGTATACCGTATTGAATATTAGAAGATTAAGTAGCACAAGGTTTCTTATTGAAATTATCTGTGATATTTCAGATATATCAGGGATTTCCGGGATATTTTACTTACCTTTGCTGCCCGTTTAAAATAAGCGGGAATAAACAATTTTTAATAATTAAAAACAGGGAAATGAGCAACTACGAATTGATGGTGATTTTTACCCCTGTGCTTTCTGAAGAGGAATACAAAGCCGCTCAGAAAAAATACGAAGCCCTCGTTAAGGATAACGGCGGTGAAGTAGCGCACACTAAACCATGGGGACTGAAATCACTGGCGTATCCGATTGCCAAGAAGACCACAGGTCTGTACTGGGTAATGGAATATTCTGCGCCAACCAGCTTCAATGAAAAGTTGAAGATTCAACTTTTGCGTGACGAATCGGTTATGCGTCACATGTTTACTGTACTCGATAAATACGCCGTTGAGTACAATACCAAAAAGAGAAGTGGTGTACAACATTCAGTAACTGAAAAAGCGGAGGCATAATCATGGCAAAAGCAAATGAAATAAAATACCTTACGGCCATCAAGGCTGAAAAGCGCCCAAAGAAATATTGCCGCTTTAAGAAAATGGGCATCCGTTATATAGATTATAAGGATGCAGATTTTCTGAAAAAGTTTTTGAATGAACAAGGAAAATTATTGCCACGCCGTATTACCGGAAACTCATTGAAGTTTCAGCGTAAAGTGAGCGAAGCGGTAAAGAAAGCCCGTCAAATGGCTATCCTTCCTTACGTTACAGATCTTTTAAAATAGAATCATAATTTTTAACCACCCTAACCTTTAAATAGAGAAAGTCCCGAAAGCTTTCGGGATTGGGTAAAAATGCAACAACATGCAGGTAATATTAATACAGGATGTAAACAACCTGGGAGGCGCCAATGAATTGGTAACAGTTAAAAACGGTTATGGCCGTAACTACCTGATTCCCCAAAAATTTGCGGTGGAAGCCAGTCCGAGCAACCTGAAGCAAATGGAAGAAAAACTGAAACAACAGGCTAAAAAAGAAGCCAAGTTACTGGCTGAAGTTAACAATGTCATATCAGTTTTAAAAGACGGTGCATTAAAGATCGGCGCTAAAACAGGTACCAGCGGTAAGATCTTCGGAAGTGTGACTTCAGTTCAGATAGCCCGTGCTATCAAGGAGCAGAAAGGTTACGAAATTGACCGCCGCAGGATCCATATCATTGATGAAGTGAAAGAGCTGGGTACTTTCAAGGCTAATATTGATTTTGGTAACGGAAACGAAACCGAAGTTGAGTTTGAAGTAGTAGCTGACTAATATTTCAGAAAAGATTTAACATAATCCGCCTCTACCAGGGGCGGATTTTTTTTCATATCCGTACCCGTTAGAACGTATCCTCCAGGAATGAAATGAGATGACTGGCGCCGGCAGCAATTT
>CALKVC010000122.1 GCA_937996595.1 uncultured Chitinophagaceae bacterium | reverse complement strand
AACCAGCGAATTACCGAGACAAAAGGTGTATTCAGTGATATTCTTGAGAGTGATTTAGGTGAAGTTGCACAGTATGCGGCGATGATCACAAAGAAAAAGAAATTAAAAGAGGAATTTTAAAAGCACTAAAATCTGGATATGATATTTTGCATAGGAACTGGCGCCATAGAAGGATGGAAATAGACATCATTGCTGTTGCAAGCGGTATCCTTCATTTCATAGAAGTTAAAACAAGGAAGTCGGAAAAATTTGGATACCCCGAAGAAAGTGTTGACAAAAAAAAGATCAGGTTACTGATAGATGCATCTGCCGAATTCCTGCACCTGTACCCGCAATGGAACCGGATACAATTTGATATCATTTCCATCAGCATCCGCCCAAACGGAACAGTTGACTATTTCATGATTGAAGATGTATACCTCTAATGCTATTTTGCCCGCTTTTTATCAGCATTTCCTGATTCAACCAGCAATTTTATTTTTTCAACCATTTTAAACGTGGCGGGGCAATAATCCAGGTTTTGCCGGTGAATATAGGCATAGTCGCTCCAGGTTCTTTTAGACAAATGCGGGAACCCGGAACAGTCAACCGGCCTTATTTCATAAATAGAGCATTTATTGTCTTCCAGGTTAAGGAACTGGCAGGGCTGATTCTTGTTAACCAGGTCGCCACTCCTGTCTTTTTTCAGCCATTTCTTTTTAAATGCTTCCGGTGTCTGGTTGAAATGGGCGGCAATACGCTTCAGGTCCTGCTGGGTAAATGTAGGTGTCATTTTTTTGCAGCAGTTGGCACAGGTGAGGCAATCAACTTCCTTCCATACTTCAGGTTCTGTAAGTTTGGAAAGCTGGTTGATTCCCCTGGGTGGTTCTTTTTCGGTAACAAAGAGGAATTTCCGGAATGATTTTCTGTATAAGGTTAGTTTACGCTTATAAGACCTGAAAGTAAAGGGAAGCATATTTGCTGAAGGTTTAAAAAAAATCTGCCGCGAAAGTAATGTTTAATTAATTTGTACAATCATTCAATACTCAAAATTGCAGTAAATAATGTGGGATGCGTATAAAAAAGGATACAAGGCATGGCTGCAACTGGAAAAATCACTGGCAGATAATTCAGTGGAGGCCTATCTGCACGATATAGAGATGCTTACGGCTTTTCTTCAGCAAGGGCCGGGAACAAAGGCTCCGGGCGATGTTACTGTAAAGGACCTGGAAAAATTCATTTTATGGATCAATGAACTGGGGATGACGCCTACTTCACAGGCAAGGATCATTTCGGGCATGCGGAGTTTTTATAAGTATTGCCTGCAGGAGCAGATTTGTGAGAAAAGCCCAACAGAATTGCTGGAAGCCCCTAAGCTGAAACGCTTGCTTCCTGATGTGCTCAGTTTTCAGGAAATAGAAGCCATCATTGCAGCGATAGACCTCAGCAAGCCCGAAGGAGGCAGGAACAAAGCTATACTTGAAACCATGTATAGTTGCGGAATCAGGGTTTCCGAATTGGTTAATCTCCGCATCAGTTGCCTGTTCCTGGATGTTGGATTTATAAAAGTAACGGGAAAAGGCGATAAAGAAAGGCTGGTGCCGATAGGTGCCGATGCCGTTAAGTATATCAATATCTACCGAAATAGTATCCGCAACCAGGTTACGGTTAAAAAAGGGGAGGAAGACATCCTGTTCCTTAACAGGCGGGGCAGCCGGTTAACCAGGGTTATGATTTTCCTGATGCTTAAGAGCCTGGCGAAGAAAGCAGGGATCGTAAAAAACATTTCACCGCATACATTCCGCCATTCCTTTGCAACGCACCTGGTGGAAGGCGGGGCAGATCTTCGGGCCGTTCAGGAGATGCTGGGCCATTCCAGCATAACAACAACGGAAATTTATACACACCTGGACAGGGAATTCCTGCGTACCACCCTGCACCAGTTTCATCCTGCATTCAAATAGTAATAACATGGAAGGTATAACAGCTAGGAGTATGCGCTGTTACTTGCTTTCAAAAAGCGGTTTCTGCTGCGGGAAAACCGCCGGTTCTGTATAATCCTTATTGGTAACCCTGTTGCGGTAATTCTTGAAGATGCTTTGCCATTTCAGTTTCAGTACGCCGAGTATGCCTTCTTTTACAATGCCTTTATTCATCTTGCTGGCGCCCAGTTGCCTGTCTATGAAAGTAATGGGTACTTCTGCAATGCGGAATCCGAGTTTCCAGGCGGCAAATT
>CALKVC010000121.1 GCA_937996595.1 uncultured Chitinophagaceae bacterium | reverse complement strand
CCATTCAGGTTGGTAAGCACGCGATAAATATATACACCGTTTGCCAGTTTTTGCCCGTACATGTCAGTACCGTCCCATTTGAAATCGGTTATATTATTACCGATATGTATAGGGCCTAACTCTTCTTTCGTTATTTCACGAACTACTTTACCGGTAATGGTAAGTATCTGTATGCGAATATTCTGCGGCACTTCACTGCCTGTTACCGTAAATACAAATGCCGTAGAGGTTGTGAACGGGTTAGGATAATTCAACAGGTTTGAAATGGCCGGTTTGTTTATTACATTAAACATCACATGGTAATCTATCTCACCTGCTTTGTTGCCTACGGCATCTTTCCCGGTAACGATCAGTTCATATTCGCCGTCGTCGGGGAAATAAGGCCTGAACTCGATGCTGGCTGTATTATCCCCCGTGCCGAGGTTTGCGGGAATAAACCGCATGGTATCACCAAAACTATAACTACGCAGGCTCTGGTCAGGGAAACGAACCTGTACTTTCAGCAGCGATGTGTCGGCCAGTTCCAGGTACCGGTTTTCATCTTTTAACCTGATCAATATGCCGGGTTTGGATGAAACGATATCTTTATTCAATATGTGAACCCCGTCGAATGTTACATCCAGCAACGGGTTATACTTATCTTCCTTAACAAAGAAACTCTTATAGAGCACATTATTGAAATGGTATTGTTCCGGCTGGTCATCATCCGGATTGAATTCCACAAACAACGTGTTATTGCCCGGCAGGTTCCGGGTGTCTATCGTGTACCGAAGCATCAGTGTATCTCCGGAAACCAGCACTTTACCCTTGGGTATTGAAACCGGGGTGGCCAGGTTGTTCCTGTCGGTGATAACGAATTTAATTTTCATCATGCTGTCGAAACCGGCCTGGCTGATATTCTTGAAAGCGAGGGAGAACTCTATGCGCTGGCCCTGTTCGGCGGTATCCGGCATGTTAAACATGATATTCGGTGCTACAACGCCCTCAGGCACATAGTCGGCATTCACCCTCAGGTAACGCAACTGGTGCGGTGTGGCATTTACAGAATCGTTGTTCTGCATGCGCAACTTAATGTTCGGGTAAACGGAAGCATCAATGAACGACAGGCTGGTATCCTGTGCAGGGGCAACTACGGCCAGCAGGTCGGAAACACCGCCCGGCTTTATTCCCCATACTTCCACATGTACGTTATCCGTTACCGGTAGCGGGTCAGATGAAGTGCCCCTCCAATGCAATGCTGTCCAGCGGCGGGCCGGGCCATAAACCGGCGACTCAATGCTTCCATTCGTATAACTGGTATTGAGCGGGAATGTTTCATCAATATAGGATGAATCTTTAGGCCCCATGATGGTTCTTGGCGTATAAGTTGTGCTGCCTTTCTTGAAGAAATACAGGAATGGCAGGTGTTTGTAAAAACTGTCTATCTGGGTGAATCCGATTGATTTCAGTTTGTGATACAGGCTGTTCCCTGAACCCAAAGCAAGTGTATCATCTTTCCATTTATTGATAAAATCGGGGTTATTGAGCGAATTACCGATATTGGTGATGGCCACATACATACCGTTTGGAATGGCATCAATGAAGTCCATAGCGTTCTTCCTGTAAACAGGATTAGAATAAGGGAATTCAAAGAAGCCTCGCGTGGTGTCGGTAACGGCACTATTCTGGCAAACCGGGTAACTGCCGAATAATCCTGCCGTTGGCGTACTGCCGTTGAAAACGGCATTCCTGTTTTGCCAGAGCCTTAAGGTTGTTGTATCAAAAACATAGAACTGGAGTGAATTATATACACAACCGTATAATTCTATCTGGTCAAAATCGAGGTTGATGTTTATCCTGTCGTAATTGAAATAAGGATAAAGGCCGGTTCTAATAATCAGGCTTCTCGGCACTTCCTGGTAACGGAACTTCCTGTCGGGATCGAGGTTGATATTTGTATAACTGCTTTTCAGGTGCTGGTAGTAATGCGACTGGTTGAAACCGGAAGAACTGTTAGGCAGGTAAATGAAAGAAAAGCTGTTCCATATATAGTTGCCGCTTCCTTCCGGAACAATGGCTACCCGCCAGTAATAAACCGTACTGTCGGTAAATGTGATATTGGTGGGTGTAAACTCAACGATACCGCCAGTACCATTTTTATTATACACTTTCTTAAATGATGAATTGAACAGTTCTGTTGTATCAATTTCCATCACATACTGTTTCTGGCCACTCAACGGGTTGGCCGTACTGGCAATAAAGCTGATATTCTGCTGGTTGATGATAGAATAATTATACGGATACGTTGGGCGCAGTTCATCTTCAAACACATAAAAATCCTTGGTAAGGTCGTTGTTCGATTCAAATGATTCGTCTACCCTGTTGCTGTAATCGAGTGAAATGATGATCTGGTTCAGCCCCTTATCTGTTACAGGATTGATTGGCACTGTAAGGTTAATCGAATCTTCATACCTGATGGAAGGTATCAGCATATTGAACAGGGTTCGGATCGTATCATTGGGCAGTTTCCTTTTCACAGAAACCCAGAGGGAATCATTTACAACCCGGCCGATATTGTTCATCTTTATCTTAAGCGAGAAGTTATTATCAGCCACAGAAATGATATTCGGACTTATCTTCACCTGCTGGTCTTCAATTACATAATCCGGCTTTTCAAAATGGTTTATCCGAATGGAAGGGTCGCCATGCAATGTAACTTCTTCCAGGTGTACCCTCGTGTAATAGTCAACGTTAGGATTACTGCCGCCCAGGTTTTGGATGCCTCGCCTGATCTGCTCCCCTACGGTGTTCCCGTACATGTCCTTTGAAAAATTCGTGTACAGGTTGGTGTTATAAAAATTAAGGAATGGCGGAATGCCGAAATGCGTATCAGCCAGGAAGCCGATGCTTCCCCGCTGGTTTGCCAGCACATATTTTTCTGAAAGCGACAGGTTGCCCGAAAGGCGCAACGGATCGTAAATGAAAAAGTTACCGGCACTGCAACCGCTTACATTAAAGAAAGGGTATTTGCCGGCGTTGGTGTATATCTGCGGGTCGCTCAGGTTAAACTCAAACGTACTGGCAGATGAGTGGCCAAAGTAACCGATTAACCCGATACCGTTATCGAAGAGTTCTTCAATACGCTGGCTGTTTGCCTGCTGAACGGCCCCGGTTGATGTTTTTGTAAAAGTCTCCACATGGGCGCCCATCAGCGAATCTTCCGCAATGGCCTTGTAGTTGTTCATATAGGTCCTGAACTCATCATTCTCGGCCGTGTTCTTTCCTCCTGCAACGTGAATGAATTTTTTCATCCACAACTTGCTGTCAATGGTTGAACCCGGTGTTTGCTGGGCCTGCTCGTATTGCTTCACCTTTTGCAGGTAATTATTTATTTCAGTGCCATTAACCGCACCAAGCCTGCCTATGGGAACCAGCGGCAATGCCAGCCCCGGTTCTGAAGCGAGCAACATGTCTGATGCAGGCCAGCCGAAAGTTGGGATAAAGTTCAGCTTTTCGCTTAACGGGCTTGTTTCATTGGCTTTCTGTTCCATGTAATTCATCCCGCGACCGATGAGGAACACATATTTAGGTTTAACCGTAAACTGCTGGTTGGCATATAAGATAAAATCCCTTATGGAAGAAGGATTCCCTTTGATACCAAAACCGAACTGGTCGGTGAGTTCACCGATATCGTAAATTTTTGCATCATAACTGCCGCCGGCAACCGATGTCCTGTATTGCCTGTATTCTTCAACATAATTGTTACCGTTTCCATCGTTGTACAGGGCAGGGTGGCTGATGATCACATAATCACTTTGCTGAGTTGTATTTCCATAGTTGATGAAATTCCTGCCCGTGAGCGAACTGATGATATTCACATTTGCCGTTTCCTGGTTTATCAGCATGCATTGCCTTACCGGTTCTGCAGATGCAGGAAGAACAAAAACCACTTTACCAGGCACAGAAGTGATGTCACCGATATAGCGCCTGCCAGACGTGTTATCATATAATATGGGCGGTGTTGTTCCGTAATTCACATTCTCTATTTCCAGTTTATTTCCGCTTGCGGAAGGTGCCAGTTCAAAATAGAAATTCTTCTGATTATTGAAGTTGAATGTTGCCGGGTAAGTGATACCGAGGCTGGCAACTACGATACGGTCATTGGTAACGGAAGAATTATTATTTACATAAACAGGTACATAACTGGTACTTTGCAGCAGGCTCAGCGGCAGGTTGTTCACATCAATAACTGATGTACCAAAGAAATTCATGGTATTATCATATACGGTATTGCCAAACAGTTTAACACGTACACTGCGGGCATTGGGTGCATTTCCGGCAACGGCTGCACGAACAGACAGGCTGTTAGCCGGCCCTGCGCTGTACACGTTCAGGTTAAACAATTCCTGCGTGAAATCGCAACAGGGTGCCACATCAAATGAGGCCCATCCTTCTCCAACGTCATAGGATGATGAATATACATATTCACCAACCACTTCAGCCCTTCCCCGGTTAATCTGGTTACGGTAATACAGGTCAATCTTTCTCATGAAATAGGCATCTGCGGGGCCTGCACCCGGTGACGGGTTTACCGCATCAATATAACGGAGGTTTCCGCCGGCCGGGTTCAATGTAAGGAAATAAGCTACCGTATCGGTTTCCAGGCTATACCTGTCTGCTATCTGGAATTCGGGATCGCGGTACAATTTCTTATCACTCTTACCGTCATTCATTTCACCCCAGAACTCAATATAATCGCCCAAACCCAGCGTTCCGGTTGGTGCAGACGTATATATGCGGACTTGCTTGCCATTTCGCCATAACTGGAAAAAAGCCACGTTTGCGGAACCCAATCCGGCCGCCGATAATGTAGATTGCGGAATACGGCAAAGGCTGTCTTTTCCAATATGGAATTTATAATAGGTTTTGCCATAGTCTATCCAGCTATTGTTCAATTGGGCTTCAGACCTGGCTGACATCAGCAATAAAAAAACGGCAATAATCCTTTTCATCATATTGATGTTATTGGTTTTCATCTTTCTTGTTTCCAAAATTGATGCGTAATGAGAATATATGTGTAAATAACGGATTCTCCTGGTTGGCCAGGTTAGAGAAAGCATAATCAATCATCACGTTCCTTATCTTGAATCCGGCACCTACGCTTGGTTGGTATATCCATACTTTTTTCTGGTTCAGCGTATCGCCGTCAGACAATGCCTTTTGAAAATTGGTGATTCCGCCTCTTACAAAAAACACATCTTTAACAGAAGCTTCCAGCCCTACATGCGGGTCGAAGCTAACCGTATTGCCGCTGAGTACTGTATTTCGTTTACCGTCAAACGTTATATCTGCATCCAGTTCTGCCAGCAGTTTTACCGAACTGCCGATACTGAATTTGTATCCGCCGCCCACTACCAGCCTGGGTGCTGTTAATTCGGTTGATTTAACCGGGATATCATTATTGGTGAGGTATAAAGCTTCTTTCTCCTTCTCGGAAAATTTGAAAGACCAGGCATTGAAGGTGGTGGTGAGGTCCCTGGCAACAATTCCTGCATGCCATTTTTCACCGTGCATCTGCAAGCCCGCATCAATGCCGAAACCCCAGGCACTGGCAAATTTTCCTACTTTACGGTAAATCACTTTTGCATTGGCCCCGAAGCTTATTGTTCTCTCTTCCGTTTTACGTATATGCTGCGCAAAAGAAAGCAACAGGGCGTAATCTGCAGATGAGAAGGTCTGGATATTGTTGTAATTGATGCTTCCGTCCGGTTCAACCAGGAATAATGTATTGGGAATATCGTCTACAGCAAACCTAAGTAATGAAAAACCAAGTGTCCTTTTATTGTCCTGAACCGGAACAGCTACCGACAGGTAATCATATTTGGCAATGCCGGCAAAATAATCTGCGTGCATCAGCCCGGCATTGGTTTGATTCTTAACTTCTGCCAGGCCGGCCGGGTTCCAGTAACCGGCCGTAGCATCGTTGGCTGTTGCCACCTGGGCGTTTCCCATGGCAAGCCCGCGGGCACCGGCACCGATATTAAGGAACTCATTGGAATATTTTCTGAATTGCGAGAAGACAATAGCAGGAAAAAAGAATGTACACAACAGGGCTGCAAACAGGTTTTGCCTCATAGATATGTGATTAATAGGATCCAGCGATTAAGGTA
>CALKVC010000120.1 GCA_937996595.1 uncultured Chitinophagaceae bacterium | reverse complement strand
GTTCTTATATTCAATCCTCCATTATGCGCTAATGCCGGTAATGGTGGGAGCAGCACCGGCTTAACTTCGTTGTAGTCAGCAATATTTGTTGAATGTGCCAGCGCTGCCTGAGACAACAAGCCCAGGCCTGCTATTGCCCCTGTTTTTTGTAAAAATTTTCTTCTTTGCATAATGATTAGATTTTGTTGTTGTTGTCTTGCCGGGTAATGCTGAAAGCGTGGTTATAGCATTCTATTGCCCTTTTAAAATACTAATGAAATTTACCAGATATGAAAATAATATTCATACAAAATGATTGTTATGGCTGTTTACGAAAAGCGCTTCTTAGTTTAGAAATATATTGCCTGGCAGCCTTTTGAGAGATGACAGGTAATGATGTAGTTTCAAAATTAGACTTCCATTTTTTAAATATCATCTTTTCGCTGTTTGTTAATTCATCCCGTATCACTTTCATTTTACTATACATATCAAATCCACCTGGTAGTTGTTCGTATTTGTAATAAGTTACCTGGCAGCCAGGATATTTTTCATCAATTGTTCTGTTAAAGTGAAAGATCGTTTTAGGATTTGAGCATGACAATCCGCAAGTGACCGTATATTGAAGGCCTTCACCGTGTACTGTTATATATAGCCTTTTTAAAGTATTTCCATCTATAATGGTGTCTGCCAGCATTTTTAAGCTATCAACAAACTTATCTGGTTTGCTGTTTTTTGAAAAGGAACCCCATGATACAAATTCATTATCTTTTAGATAGTAATTTGTCAAAGGTTCGGAATCTGCTGAAAATAAATAATAATCCTGGGCCCGCATCGTAGGTACATCCAGGATTGTGTAATACGATAAGCGCGACCCTTCTTTAACCACCGTGTCATTGATGCTTTCTGTAAAGTATGAGTAAATTTCGTAGATAACCGTACTGTCTTCAAACCAGGTATACCTCCTGAACCCTTCAGGATCAGTAGAAGAGAACATGTTTATGAGTCCTTCCCGTTGAATTGATTGCCCTGTAGACGTATTAGTAATGGCAATGCATGTTAATATAAAAAATAGTTTGAGCATTCTATTATTCCGAAAATTAGTAACCTTGTGCCGGGCAGTTGTTGCCAATGATGCGAAATTTCATTCATAAGCAAGGAACCGGAACTGGGCTTTTGATAAAGGTAAATATTTAGAACTAAAGCCGGGCTTTATTCGTCAAGCCCATTATTGGCAATACGGATGTTATACGCAGGCAGGTCAATTTTTGGGTTTATTTTCCTGAATTGAATGAAATAGTGTAATGAATGAGTTGGTATAAAGTGAATGATAAAAGGCATGCAAAAACCATTCTCATTATTGTGCCAGCCCATGGATACTTAAATACCTTTTTCATAGAAATAGCCAGGTACATAACCAACAACAACAAATTTAGAATAGCCAATATAAGTAATAAGGGGCCTTTAACTTTAAAAAGTAATAACACTTCTAGTAATAATACAGAGTAGAGTATCAGGAAAAAACAGGAAAAGTGTATTGAATAAAGCATCGTATCATAAAACAATAGTTGCTTTCTAATGAACAGGATAAAAAGAATAAAAGCATTAACAGGAATCATAATTAGAAAAAGCCATTTGAAAATACTTGAAATCATTAAGCCTGCTTCAGAAACAGTCATTTGCCTGCTAATACGAAGTTTTTTATTTAGCGCAAAAAAACGAGTAATAACGTTATTGTTATAACCATATTTTATTAACCACATAGAAACACTATCCGGAGAGGCTTTTTTTAGTTCCCTTAAATTTGCATTTGTTATTTCAGGGTTTTTCATGACCCACGAAAATGGAGGTACTAGTATTTTGTCTGTCACAGTGTCGGCAGAATGGTCAAATATTTCACTGATTGTCATGTTATTTTTAATTTCTGCGCCTGAATAGGTTCCGAAATAGCCGGATTTAGCCAGGTTCTTTTCGAAAAAGCCAATTACAATGAAGGCAAAAATTGATATAAAAATAAATAACCTGAAAGGTGGTGTATACCTTCCCCTAATGTTATTGATATAGTCAAGAGTGATTTTGCCAGGCTTGAATAAAAGTATTTTTAGTGAGTATAGAAATTTAGTGTCGAAGTGAAAAAAACCTTCCAGCAATTCATAGCCATAGTGAACCAATGGAAATCTGGGATTGTGATTTTCCTGGCCGCAATTAGGGCAATAGTTTACATGCTCACTATTGGCACTGAATTCAAAACCACAATTTGCGCATGCATGTTGTTTTAATTTTTTTCTAGCCATATTTAGTTATATAAAAATGAAAAACTAATTAATTTCAGACAGCAAATTGGGTTGCCTAAAACGGGCAGGTGATTGCGAAGGCTGGGGAATAGTCTTCCTGTGCCTGGCCGGTCAAGCCAAAAGTAAGGAGATTTTGAAAACTTAACGTGATGTGAGCTTTTACCCATATAGATTGTTGCGTGAGCCCGCATCAAGGCTGGGGGGATATCCAATGAGGCACCTGTGGCCGTTAGTCATGTAAATTACTGCCATTAGCTTTCATATATATTCTTACCACTGAAATAAAAACGGGCTTTTTTCTTAAACGGCTGGAATATTTTCGCTGAATAGCCATTGCTTATGCGTATCACCATTTTAGTTTTCCTTTCAGTGTTATTTCATAGCCATATCTATGCCCAGGAGAAACGCAGCATCCGGGTCACCGTGTCAAATGAGAATAAAAACCCACTGCCGGGTTCTACGGTCCTTTTATTGAATGCGGATTCAGCCGTTATTCGTTCCGGTGCTGCCAGTGCATCAGGCATTTTTGAATTTACGGATCTTAACCCGGGTAAATATTTGGTTCGGGCCAGCCAAACAGGATACAAGGATGCGTATGGCCCAAAGATAGACCTCGAAACCAAGACCTCGGCTTCACAAAGCATTACGCTCGAATTCGCAAATGTGCTGCTGAAGGACGTAACGATGGTTTCCAAAAAGCCGTTCATCCAGTTCCTTCCCGATAAAACAGTGATAAATCCCGATGCCAATATTTCAAACGCGGGAGCTTCAGTGATGGACGTATTGGAAAAGTCACCCGGCATTACCGTGAATAAAGACGGCTCCATCATCATGAAAGGAAAACCCTCGGTTACGGTTTTAATAGATAACAAGCCAACGCAATTAAGCGGCGCCGACCTGCAGGCATACCTGCAAGGCATACCTGCTTCGCAGATAGATGTTGTGGAACTCATCGAGAACCCCGGTGCCAAATACGATGCAGCAGGTAACGCCGGAATCATCAACATCAAAATGAAGGCAAACAGGATAAAAGGGTTTAACGGATCGATGAACCTGAGCATTGGACAGGGTGTCTACTCCAAAACTGGTAATTCACTCAACCTCAATTACCGCAATGGAAAAGTCAATTGGTTCATGAATTATGGTATCAGGGCCAGCAAAGAAAAAACGGATATGTGGACACTCAGGACATATTACAATACTAAAAATGAAGATTCCGTTTTGCTGGAACAGCCCAATTATCAAAGGAATAAACAGTTTGGACAGAATATCAAAACAGGCTTCGACTTTTTCCTGGATAAGAACACAACATTCGGACTTGTGTTTACCGGTGCTGTCTTCAGCAGGAAAGCGACCAGTACCAGTTCTATCGACTGGATGGACCCCTATTATAACATAGATTCTTCCATCTACACCTGGGGTAATAACAACCGTAATTTCAAAAGAGGCGGCCTGAACCTCAATGGCAGGTTCAAGCTCGAAGGCGAAAGTGAATTGGCTGTTGACCTGGATTATGTGGATTTCAGCATTAAGGGCGACCAGCAATACCAGACACAGTTAAGCACCCCGGGCAGCGATATTGAAGCCACTAAAGGGAATATTCCATCCAAATTGAAAATCTTTACTGCAAAGGCAGATTATAGCAAACGCTTTAAAAAATTCCTCCTGGAAACCGGATTAAAAACAGCATTCAACAAAACAGATAATCTTGCCGAGTATTACCTGTCAACTAATAGCGATCCGTGGCAGCCAGATTTGCGCCGCAGTAACCATTTTTTATACAACGAGACCATCAGCGCTGCCTATGCAAATGTTGATGCACAAAAGGGAAAATGGCATTGGCAGGCCGGGCTGCGTTATGAACATACTTTCTATAAAGCAAACCAGTTAGGGAATGCCATTGTTAAGGATTCTGCATTTTCAAGGAATTATGGAAGCATTTTTCCTACTGCATTCATCTCTTACCAGTTAGACAGCAACAACAGCATCAGCATTAGTGCAGGTAAAAGGATCGACAGGCCGGCATTCCAGCACCTGAACCCCTTCCAAACGATCCTGAACAAATACACATACGAGGCCGGTAACCCTTACATAAGGCCCCAGTACACCTGGAATTTTTCATTATCGCATACTTATAAACAAATGCTGACTACGGAAATATCCTATAGTTATCTCAGTGATTATTTTTCGCAGATATTCATCATTGATTCCAGTAGCGGTAATCCGAACAAGAACATCATGATCTATACCCGGGGTAATGTAGGCTCATTCAAAAATTTCAGCGTTTCCGAAACCTTTCAAACTGCTGTTACAAAATGGTGGGACCTTACTGCAGTAGCTGCATACAATCATAAAGTGATCAAAGGTGTCGTATGGGCTCCATTGACAGCCAGGGTGAATGTGTTTAATATCAGCATCAATAACCAGTTTCAGTTGAAGAAAGGCTGGAGCTTTGAACTCAGTGGTTATTATCAAACTAAAAGCCAGATAGACCTGCAGGAATGGTTGGAGCCACAGGGCGAGCTGAATATCGGTGTTGGCAAACAAATATTGAAGAAGAAGGGCACATTAAGACTAAGCATCCGCGACCTCACTTATTTCGTGAACTATAATGGCCATTCAACATTTGAGAATTCGAGTGAACCTTTCACTGTAAAATGGGATTCAAGGGTTTTGCGGCTGAGCTTTAACTGGCGCTTTGGTAAAGCCATGAAAGCCGTAAACCGTTCAGAAGGAGGCGCTTCGGATGAGATCAACAGGGTGGGGGGAAATTAAAAATGAACTGATGCTTTGGAAATTTGATGATTGCCCCAATTGATTTACATCGCCATGGTTTGTGGCTTCAGGTACTAAGTTGGCTGCAGTTATATTTTAAGCAACAGTCAGTACGCTGCTCAATACTTTTAGATTTGAAATATATTCTTTAGAATGCGGCCAATCTTCCGATATTTCAGCCCATATAATTTGTCTGTCGATGGCATGCTTTATATTTGGTTTGTTCTTAGCTTCTATTAAACCTTCGTCTACAAGTTGAGCAAATCCAGTAGCTATAACAGAAATGTCCAGTGTGTAAATGTATTGTTGGTAAGCGATAAAAGCTGGAAGCAACTGCAATGGAATCTTAAAACCATCACCCGTAAAACGGCGCCCAAAAGTATCACCGAACGCATCAGCAAACTAAAAGAAGTGCAGCGTGGCTGGCTGCAATACTTCCGTATGGCAAGTATCAGCGGCAAGCTTCGTGACATGGATGGCTGGCTTCGAAACCGTCTTCGTTACTGCATATGGACAGACTGGAAGAAACCAGAACGAAAGCGGAAAAACCTGCTTCGTTTGGGAGCAGACCATTATCATGCCCGTGTATGGAGCCGGACAAGAAAAGGAGGCTGGGCGATAGCCCAGTCACCGGTGCTTGGCACCACGGTAACGGTTAAACGCCTGCAGCAACGGGGATATGAATCCATGCTTGACTATTACGAAAAAGTGGCACCACAACTTAATGAACCGCTGTATACGGGAACCGTACGTACAGTGGTGTGAGAGGCGCACCCCGTTAGTTACAACTGGCGGGGCCGTCTACTCGATTATATGTTCGCCCTTCGTCTTGGTACTTTGAATTGAAAGTATGTGTCCAACGAAGCAGAGTGTGTCCCGGAAGCGTTGGCACAAGGCAGGCTCTTTTGCAAGGTT
>CALKVC010000119.1 GCA_937996595.1 uncultured Chitinophagaceae bacterium | reverse complement strand
TGAAAGCATTCAGTAGTGCTTTCTTTGTACGTCGTACTGCATTCGGAGTATTGACAGCCTGTCTCGTTACATAAAATGAACCGGGCAGGTTGGACATCAGTTCAGATACTTTGATCGGGGCACCATAATAACCTACATCCCGTCCGTCCGGACTGGTAGTGGTATGCATACCGGGTAAAGTAGTAGGGGCCATTTGTCCGCTGGTCATACCGTACACGGCATTATTCATAAATACGATCAGGATATTCTCTCCGCGATTGATGGCATGCAGCGTTTCTGCGATACCGATAGCAGCCAGGTCGCCGTCGCCCTGGTAGGTAAAAACATATTTTTCAGGCATCAGTCTTTTGATGGCAGTAGCTACTGCACAAGCCCTTCCATGTGCCGCTTCCTGCATATCAATATTCATGTAATCATATGCAAAAACCGAACAACCAACCGGAGCTATTCCAATGGTTTGCTCCTGTATACCTAATTCCTCCACCACTTCCATAATCAGTTTATGCACCAGGCTATGGGCACATCCCGGGCAATAGTGCATGTTAACATCCACCATGGTTTCGGGCCTGTGGTATACCACTTCATATTCGTCCTCACCACATACTGGTGCCTTTACTTCCAACAAAGTTTCGGGTAACATATGTTCATCAGATTGCATAATATGGCTGTATTAAGTTTTCCAAATGATGTAATATCTCTTCTGGTGTTGGCATCATACCGCCCATTTTTCCAAAGAAAGCAACGGGTACATTCCCTTTAACTGCCAGTTGAACGTCTTCTACCATTTGTCCGCTGTTGAGTTCTACACAAAGCATCATTTTCACCTGGCCTGATAATTCGAGTAAACGATCATACGGATAGGGATAGAGGGTAATGGGCCTTAGCAAACCGATTTTCAAACCCTTTTCCCTGCCCAGGTCCATGGCTTTCTGGCAAATCCGTGCACTTAATCCGTATGCCACAAAGAGATAATCTGCATTATCTGTATTATATTCTTCATACCGTACTTCGGTTTCCCTTATCTCATGGAATTTTGCTTCCAGTTTCAGGTTATGCTGTTCCATTTTTTCCGGCTGAATGAATAAAGAAGTAATGTAATTACGCTCCCTGGTAACGGGTTTACCAGTAGTTGCCCATGACTTATCTACTAACGGCTTCGTGTAGGGTTTAAACTGCACTTTCTCCATCATTTGCCCGATAGCTCCGTCGGATAAGATCAATACGGGATTTCGGTATTTATCTGCAAGGTCGAAACCCAGGTAAACAAAATCGGCCATTTCCTGCACAGAAGCAGGAGCCAATACAATCAGGTGATAATCACCATGCCCTCCACCTTTTACAGACTGAAAATAATCCCCCTGACCTGGTTGTATGGTTCCCAGTCCGGGGCCTGCACGGTTCACATTTACAATCAGGCAGGGAAGTTCGGCTCCGGCCAGGTAAGAAATACCTTCCAGCATCAGGCTGATTCCCGGTGACGAAGAACTGGTCATTGCCCTGAAACCCGCCCCGGCAGCGCCATACACCATGTTAATGGAAGCAATCTCACTTTCTGCCTGCATCACTACCCGGTTGTGCTTCGGCATTTCACGGGCAAGGTATTCCAGTACCTCCGATTGCGGGGTGATGGGATAACCAAAATAAGCATCGCAGCCTGCCTGTATAGCAGCTTCAGCCATGGCTTCATTTCCTTTCATTAATTTAGTTTCAGGCATGTTGTTATTTTTTAACCGGTGCAGCTAATTCCTGTAACTGGTCACGGATGTCTGCGGGTGTGATATCTACCGGCTTTTTTGATGGATGTGTACGGTAAACAGTTATTACAGCATCCGGGCATACGAGCGCACAATTGACACAACCGGTACAAACCTCATTGTTGGCGATGATGTACCGGTAACCTTTGATATTTATGGTATCCGATAAAGTGAGCGCATGTTCCTTGCAGGCAACCGTACAAAGTTCGCAACCCTTGCATTTCTGGATATCGATCTCAACTTTCCCTTTAATTTTCCTTTCTTTTACTGCGGGAGTATTTTTGCTTTTATCTTCCATAACCCTTGCATTAAATCAGGTCCGTATGCTAATTTCTAAAAATATGGCATAGTAAACCATATACTAAATCATAGGCTGATATGATATTTATCATCAGCAGAAAAGTGTAAAATAGTTGCCCGGTTTATAATACTGCCAGCATTACAATCAGTCTTCGATGGTAATATTTACCACTTTCATTTCTTTCCCGTTCAGTATCTTGATGGCATTACTGTTACAATGCGGGCATATTGCAGAGTATGAATGCACGGGAAATTCCATAGAGCAGTTAAGACATTGCCCTGTTCCCCCGGTAATGCTTACCTGGAGCTCGGCATCCTGCAGTGCTGTGCCTTCCTTACATACAGAAAAAGCAAACTCCAGGGCATCCGTTTCAATGCCGCTTAATTCACCAATCTGAATACACACAGCAGTAATTAACCCATGACTGTTGGCTGCAGCCGCTTTTGTAGCGATGTTGATGATTGAGTGGGCTATGGTAAGTTCATGCATGCTTTACTTATTTCTCATTTTCTGCAGAAGCAGCCTCATCACCGGGAGCAATTGATTTTCCAGGTTTTTCAGTCTGTGCTTTTTCTGCTGCCAGCCGTTTTTTTTCAGCAGCATAAGCAGCACGGCTTTTTATAGCTTCATCAAAAAGGCTGTTCCAACCGTTATTTATATTTTCCTCCTTAAGGGCAAAGCCCGCAGGTTCATTTGTCTGGTATATGGCTCCTTCTTTTGGGCAGGCACGAACACATTCGGCACAATAGATGCATACAGCCCGGTTAAAATGATAGGTTTGTTTCCCCTTCATATCCTGTGAAAAAACGATGGCTCCCGGCGGGCAAACCATCTCACAGCGCCTGCACCAGATACAGAGGTTTTCATCAAAACCTATCAGGCCCCTGTAATCGTTGGGAATATAGGTTTTCACTTCCGGATATGCTATGGTTACGGGTTTCCGGAAAAGATTACCTATCGCTTTAAAGAATGTTTTCATTTAATATATATTTTAACCTTTCCAAAAAAAACCTACCTGGATGTGCAAGACAGGCAGGGATCATAAGAAGCGATGATGGCAGGGGCGCTGCCATATTCATTTCCAGTAAATGCCTCTACCATGGCCGCTACGTTTGAAAATGTGGGCGCTTTAATTTTCAGCCTTTCCAGCATTTGTGTTTTATTCCCTTTCGCATAATAGAAAAGTTCGCCCCTGGGAGCTTCCAGCCTTACCACGGCTTCCCCATCCGGGAATGCTTTAGTTTCTGTTACCAGTGCTGATTCTGGCAAACTCGCAATGATGTTCCGGATAATACGGATGGAAATATACAGTTCCCTGAGCCTCACCATATTTCGGGCATACACGTCACCAGTAGTATCAGTCACCATTTCAAATCCCACTTCTTTCCACGGCAGCAGGTCTTCCGTTTCGTTCCTTACATCAATTGCCAACCCGGCTGCCCTTGCAAATGGCCCGACCACATTTAACCGCATGGCTGCTTCCCTGGTAATGGCACCTGCGCCTTTGTTTTTTAGTGACAAAGTCCAGTTGTTCTGAAAAATATCAACCAGTTCATCCAGTTGCGGTAAGAATGTCTTCAAACGCTGCAGGATCATGCCGGCCACTTCCGCTTTCAGGTCACGAGCAACACCTCCTACGATGGAAAAATCATATTGTATCCTGTTACCGCAAACAGCTTCCAGCATTTCCATCGAAAATTCGCGGTACTGCATGGTTTTCATGAACAAAGCCTCAAATCCCGCATTTTCTGCCACGTGGCTTAAACATAACAAATGCGAGTGTATCCTGTCCAGTTCAATCACCAGCATCCTTAAATACTTTGCACGCAAGGGGGCTTCTATATTAACCAGTTTTTCTGCCACCTGCGAATAAGCTGTTGAGTGAGATATTGAGCATAAACCGCATACCCTGCCCACCACAAAACTCACCTGCCTGAACTTGAATTTGGTACAGCAGGCTTCTTCTATTCCCCGGTGAACATAATACACATTCGCATCGGTGCTGATGATCTTTTCATTTTCTGTAGTAAATTTAAAATGCAAAGGTTCCAGCAACGAAATATGCTGGGCACCTAACGGTATTTCATATTGTTTTCCCATTGTTATTTTTTCTTTCTTAATGGCCCGCTTTCAAAATCAGGTTCCAGTACAAATCCTTTTTTCGTGTTTTCAATATTGATATTCATCAGGTCTGCCAGTTCAGCCTGTGCCACCCAGGCTGAAGGAACAATGTCACTGATATCAGGCACTTCCGTATCCGGGCTGATGAGTGTATAAAATGTAGTAACAGCTGACGGAAATGCATAATTGCAAAAAAACCATTGCAATTCTATCTTATCGCCCAGGTCAACCGCATTCATCACCATGAAGTGATGCAAATCAGGCTTGTAAAACGCGCCAATATCCTTTTTCAATGAATCTACTGAAGTTTCAATCTTATTCATATGTATGCTGTGTATGTATGATTTTAGCAGCAACTTCCCTCCTGTTTACCTGTCCGTTTTCTTCAACAGGAACCTTTTTCAGTCTTACAGATACTTCCAGTTCAAGTGTTTTCCTTTCAAGTATGTCCAATGCTTTTATTACCCCGTCAATGATCTGTTCCGGCCTTGAACCACATCCGCAAACATATACATCCACCGGTATATACTGGTCTATGCCTCCTTCACAATTGTACATCCCCCTGAAAACGCCTCCGGTACATGCACATGCGCCGCAACTTACCACCACTTTCGGTTCTGGCATCTGGGCATACACTTCCACCAGCCTTTCCCTGGAGCGCTTGGTAACAGGTCCGGTTACCAGCAGTATATCAGATTGTTTGGGGTTACCGGAATTGATCATTCCAAACCTTTCAATATCATATTTTGGTCCCAGGCAAGCCAGTATTTCTATATCACAGCCGTTGCATCCACCGGCATTATAATGCAGTATCCAGGGAGATTTTTTTCTGTAAACAGCCAGTTTCATATTACTATATTAAGGATCAGATTTAAAAATGCCAGGGAAAAAGCCACAGCCAGGGAAAACCTGAGCATCTGTTTATAGTTAACCCGGGCAGACGAATTATCCAGCGCGTTAACATATATGAACGTGAACAGGATCAATGCGGCCCCGAGTAAAATATTATTCCCTGCAAACAGGTAAACCAGTGTGTAACAAAAAACATAATCCAGCCATTTGGCTGTGTATACGGCTTCATAGAATATACCGGAAAATTCAATTTCGGTTCCGCCGGTAATTTCCTGGTGAGCCTCTGCCACATCAAATGGCGATTTTTTTAGTTTAACCGGGAGTATGAGCAACAATGCCACAAAAGCCAATGGCATCTCCAGCAATAAAGGTTTATCATAATTGAATACGGCTGCCGTTTCAAAACTTCCGGTAACGAGATAAAAAGAAACAGCCAGGATGATCAAAACAGGTTCATAGGCCAAAATGCTGATGGCTGTGCGGTTTGCACCCAGGTGGCTGAATATGGAACGGGTGCTGTATCCTGCCAGTATCAGCAGGGAAGTGGATAACAGGTGAAGGAAGATCACCAGTATCAGGTCTCCGCCAAGCAATAACAGCGCCAATGCAAACCATAAAGAAACAAAGTGCATGATACCGAGAAATGCATGGGCAGAATGCACGATCATTTTTCGCTTTCCGGCCAGTTTAAGGAAATCATAAAAAGGTTGTAACAACGGAGGCCCTATCCTGCGTTGCATGCGCGCCCTTACGATCCTCTCTAACCCGTGTACCAGTCCGCCAATGAAGGGGGCCAGGATAATCAGCAAAACCGGAATTATAAAACCTTTCATACCAACAATTTTTCTGTAGCTCCGTAGTACTAAATACAAGCAGCAACCAGTAAAGCAATCAAACACAATACCCCTATAATGGAAAACCATGGAGTTACCCGCTCAGTTGAAAAATAGAATGACGAAAATGAATAATTAATTTTTTCTCCGCAGGCATATTCTTTGGCCCTGTCAACTTTCTTAAAACGGAGAAACATAGCCACTATGACCGTTACAGGGAAAAGCACAATTGCGGCCATCATGGGCAACAATGGAATCGCCAGGTCCCCTACCTGCAGTGTAAATCCACTATAAGCAGCCATTAAAGGAACCCCCGATAAACCTGAAACAACCGGCACAAAAATACCAGTAAGCATCACCGGTAGTGCCAGCATACTGGTAAACAACATTACCAGTAATATGTATATGGAAACTGAAAATACAGTCCCTGTATTTTCAAACGGGATACGGTCATGCTCACCCGATCTTGAAATCATTATACCCAGCACTTTGAAATACAAAAACGCTAAAACAGCTCCCCCGCAAGCCACGGCAATGATAACGAATACGGCAAAGATGTTCTTATTTCCGGCAAAGGAGCCCAGCGTTTCAATACTGAGCCACTTGCCGATGAATGCGCCAAACGGCGGAATCAGTAAAGACATGAATCCAATGGTAATTGCAAGTGACGTAAACGGTCCTGTTTCACCCAGCCTGTCCATATCTGACGTTTGCTTTATATGGAATACCTTTTCCAGGATACCCGCATTAAGGAACAACATACTTTTTGAAATTGCATGAAACAGGATGAGTATCAAAGAAGCCAGGATAGTTGCAGGAGTACCGATAGCTGCCATCATGATCATCAGGGCCAGCAGTGCAATGGTAGAATGTGCCAGTATTTTCTTGAAATTATCCTGCGCCAACGCTCCTATGGCAGAAGCAAGAAATACGAATCCCGACAAAGCTACCAGTACCATGGCAACAGGTGTGTCTTTCAATACAGGGGATAAACGCAGGATCATAAAAGGTGCTATCTTAACCATCGTAGATGAATGCAGCAAAGCACTCACCGGAGTGGGCGCAACCATGGCACCCAGCAGCCAGTTACTGAATGGTATCTGTGCTCCTTTAACGAGGGCTCCCATACCTAATAATGCAAGCGGTATCAGTACACCTGAAGCAGAACCATTGGCCATCAGGTTACTGAATGTTGCCGCACCATACCCGTTATATGCTATAAAAAAGATTGCAGCCAGTATGACTAAACCGCCTGCCTGGTTCATCCAGAGTGCGGTTAATGCATTCCTGACCGACTCAGGGTCTTTCCTGAACCCTATAAACAGGAATGATGCCAATGTGGTGAGTTCAAAAAACAGGTAAAAATATTCCAGGTCATCTGCAGAAACAACCATGTTCATTGCAGCAATAAAAAAGAACATCACTGAAAGGAAATATTTCTTCCTGGAAAGGCTGCAGTCCTCTTCCTCCATATACCGGGTTGCATAAAACGCAATGATGCCGCTGATAATATTTATGATCAGGTACATAAAAACAGCCAGCTTATCTACCATGAACTGCATGCTGTGGCTGGATGGCAGTACCCGGAGCAGGTAAAACAAAAGGGCCAGTTGCAACGCACTCAGTATTCCAATTTTCCAGTTCTTCAATCTGAGGGCGATCCATCCGAAATAGATCAGTAAAAGGATATCAAAACCTGCAACTACTTTATTGAGGTATTGCGGAACAGCGAAATAATAAGGCTGATCTATATTAATGAAGAGGTAAACTGAAATGGCTGATAATGACAAAGCAGATATGATAACAATAAACTTTGTTGTTTTCCAGGGTAAGATCAATAATATAAGCCCTGTAATAACCGGAAAAATGAATAAACTTAAGATGACAGGGATCATTTACCTGAATTTATAGTATTACCAAGCGGTAACAATATTAAACTGAAATCTCAGATCATGAAATGATGGTCATCACAACGGCATATGACATAACTTATGAAATGACATGAATCACATTCAGCTCAATTTGTTCTTGATGCGATTCAACCTGTAATAGCGTATACTTCTTTAAGAGCAGGTAAGAATATATTCAAAAAAGTATGATAGGATGATTCCAGGTTTGTTAGTGCCGCTTCACTGATGCTGGTTCCCAAACCCCAGTTATACCCTGTTATCGCTATTGTATAAGCTTCCGGTTTTTTTTGATACAACTCATGGGCCAGGTATAAAATAGTTCCGGGAGATTGTGCATGTGATGAGAAATAATAATGGTTTACCGGCGGGCATGGTTTGATATCAAATCCATGAGGCAATACATCATGAGTGGCATCTGCAAACAATACTATATCAAAATTACTGACCAACTGTGCATCCTCAACCTGTAACTGGTAACGGTATTCCAGGCAAAGCTGATCAGGCCCTTTGCTATTCACCATATCAACAAACTGCCAGCCGAGCCCGTCATCATTACGGCCGCAGTTTCCAATTCCTATTAACAGGATAGACAGCTTATCCGTTCTTATATTTTTCATTGATCAAATCTCCGTTATGATTATACAACTCGGCTTTCAGAGGCATTTTACCCATGGCTTGTGTGGCACAGCTTAGGCAGGGGTCATAAGCCCTGATGGCAACTTCCACCTGGTTTAACATGCCTTCTGTAATATTACCACTATTGCTGATCACATTACTGGCAACCCATTTTACTGCTTGATTCATGGCATCATTGTTATGGGTGGTGGATACGATGAGGTTGCAGCGGGTAATCATTCCTTTCTCATCCACTTCATAATGATGGGTTAAGGTGCCACGCGGCGCTTCAATGATTCCGATACCTTTCAACCGGGGCGTTCCACTTCTAACAAGATCGTTGCCGAGCAGTTCAGGATCATTGAGCAGTAATTTCATTTCTTCTGCACAATGTAATACTTCTATCAGCCTGGCCCAATGCGAATACAAAGTACTGTTATTGACTTTATTACCGGTGAATGCAATAAATTCCTGTCTTTCCTTTTCAGCCAGCGGAGTTGTGATAAAACTACACATGTTGATACGCGCAAGCGGGCCTACTCGGTTCCAACCATTTTCCCTCCCGATTTTTTTCAGATAAGGAAATTTCATATACGACCATTGAGCCACTGCTTCTGAAAAATATTCTTCGTAAAGGTCTGTTGAAATATCGTCTAATGTGATATTTCCCTCACTGTCAATTGCCCGAAGTTTACCATCATACAGGTCTAGCCCGCCGGCATTATTTACCATACCGAGGTGTCCGGATGGAAATGCTGCAAATTCATCCATTAATTTCCTGTTTTTTTCATGGTAATCTTTCATGAATTGGATGATGGCCAGCGACCATTCGATCATGGTATCTATATTCTCAATCTGTTTTCCGTCCAAAAAATAATCCCGTTCCTGCATGGTAAACGTTTTGTGGACACCTCCGGGAACAGCCAGGATACCATGGATCCTTTTACCGGCAACTGCTTTAATGATCTCCTGTCCGAATTTTCGCATGGTTATCCCTTTAACAGCAAGGTCCCTGTTTTCAACTGCAACTGCTACCACATTTCTTTTTTCCACCGGTGCGTCCATGCCAAACAGTAAGTCCGGGGATGCCAGGTAAAAAAAGTGCAGGGCATGGGATTGAAATACCTGGCCGTAATGCATGAGGCGGCGGAGTTTTGTAGCGGCAGGTGAAAGGTCTTTAGGGTCAACGCCAGCAATCTGGTCTATTGCTTTGGCAGCAGCCAGGTGATGGCTTACCGGACAGATACCGCAAAGCCTTTGCACCAGAACAGGTGCTTCCCAATACGGATGCCCCTGAATAAACCTTTCGAATCCCCTGAATTCCACGATATGAAAAAAAGAATCTTTCACCTGACCGTATTCGTCCAGGTGTATGGTAACCCTGCCATGGCCCTCTACCCTTGTTACCGGATCGATAGTTATTTTCCTGGTCATAATAATTTTAATTAATCATATTTAAATTCACTATAAAGAATAGAATATGCTTCCCCCCAAAGCAGGTTCTTAACTGCTTTCCAGATGTGGTTGGCATCGGGCGGGCAACCGGGTATATAATAATCAATTTTTACAATTTCATTACAAGCGTATACGCGGTCCAGTAATTTGGGCAGGTCTTCATGGTAAGGAACTATATGGTTACCCGGCTCATTGGTAACCGAATTAAGGTAAGCTTCTTCCAGGCATTCACTTAGTGGTATTGTATTCCTCATTGTTGGTAAACCTCCCCAAACGGCACACTCACCCAATGCTACCAGTATGTCGCAATGTTCCCTGAACAGCCGGAGTGTTTCAATATTCTCCGCATTACAGCAACCGCCTTCAATGATACCCAGGTGGCAGCGTGTAGAAAATCGTTTTATATCTGTAAGCGGTGATTTATCAAATGTAACCAGCTCTACCATATCAAGCAGTTCCGTATCTATATCAAGCAACGACATATGGCAGCCAAAGCAACCGGCTAAAGATATGGTTGCAATTTTTTTCTTTCCCATTTCGGAAATTCTTTTTCTAACGATGCTCTCATTACTGTTATAATCCTTTTGCTCAGATTGCAAGTCGAATTTCCGGTCGCCAAAAGGTTTTGGCATAATATCCGATTTAACAATGATTGCCCCCGTTGGGCATAGCTGCATGGCCTGCAAAGCCTGTTCTTCAGATAACCGGGCCTCCTGCTGGTAATCAATACCTACATATGTTTCATTGCCCCTGTTCAGGTAATTGAATACGCTTTTCCCATCTGCGGTCTTCACTTCCACCACACAACGCATGCACTTAATGCACCGGTTATGTTCCATAACCATACGGGTTGGCTTAAAGTCGATAAGGCGGTCTTTAAACAAATGCTGAAAACGCGTAGAAGAGATTCCCAATTCATACCCCATATGCTGGAGGTCGCAGTTGCCGCTTTTCTCACAAGCCGGGCATATATGGTTACCTTCTGCAAACATCATTTCAACTATTGCTTTTCGTGTATCCTTCAATGTTTCCGTATTAACCTCAACATCCATACCCTCCATAACCCTTTCTGTACAGGCCGGGCCCGCTTTTCCGTTTATTCTGCAGGTGCATACCCTGCATGTTCCCAAAGGCGGTTCAATATGTTCGTAATAACAAAGCGAAGGAATGAAAATCCCGTTTTCTTTTGCTACTGTAACCAGGTTCCTGCCTTCTTCTGCCCTGATAACCTTTCCATCTATTTTAATTTCAACAAATTTTGACATGTTTATCAGGTTTTATATTTCTCGTAATCTTTTGTGGCGGCTTCCATATCGAATTTCAGGTTAAGTCCGTTAAACTCTTTATCCAGTTTCGCTTCAAAATAATCATGGAATTTTTCGATGGCCAATATCAGGCTTGACGTTGATGTTTTACCCAGGCCGCACCTGCTTGTATCTCTCATGATGGCACCCCAGCTTCTTATTTCCTCCAGGTCTTTTTCATTGGCAAGCCCGTTATCAAGTCTTTCCAGTTTACGTTGTATGATAAAACTACCGGCCCTGCAGGGTGTACATACTCCGCATGATTCCTTCTTGAAGAATTCCGAAAAATTCAGCAATATTTTAACCAGGTCTCTTTGCCTGTTAAAGATCATGAATGAGCCGCCGCAACGGATATCTTTTCTTGACAGCAAGTCGAGCATGGAGATACGCCTGTATTTCTCCTTCATGGAGATACATTCTCCCGAAGGGCCGGATACCTGGATATAATAAGGGTCTTCTGCTTCGCACAGTTCAAGCAATTCAGCCACCGTCATTCCCCATTCAATTTCGTATATGCCTGGCCGTTTGCAATCACCGGAAACACTTATCAGTTTGGTTCCGGGAGATCCCGGTATACCGATTTTCAGGTAGGCTGCTGCTCCCATCTCAATGATCCGGGCAGCGGCACAAAAAGTTTCCACATTATTGATAACTGTAGGCAATTGCATGTATCCCCTTTCCACCGGGAAAAACCATTTGGTCCTGGGTTCCCCCCTTTTACCTTCCAGTGATTCAAGCAGGGCGGTTTCTTCGCCGCAAACATATGAGCCAGCCCCAACCTGTATCCTGATTTCAAAATCAAAGCCGTTTATTCCTGCACAATCTTTACCAAGCAGCCCTTTCTCTTTATATTCTTTTATCACATCTTCCAAGATATGCTTCAGCCACCTGTATTCCGCACGCAGGTAAATGATGCCGTATTGGGCGCCAACAGTGTATCCGCAGATCATCATGCCTTCAATCAAAGAAGCCGCCTGGGTACATATCAGCACCCTGTCTTTAAATGTTCCCGGTTCCCCTTCATCAGCATTACATATAACATATTTTGGAGCAGCCGGCTGCAGCATAGCTGATTGCCATTTTTTCCATGTGGGAAAATTGGCACCACCCCTTCCGGCCAGTTGGGTTTGCTTTAATGTTTCAATCACTGCCGCCGCACCTATTTCTTTTGCACGTGCCATTGCACTGCCGGTGATGAATTTCCTGAAGAATACAGATTTATCATCCGGTGCCATATAACGAATGTTATTCTCCGGCATATCGCATATGGAAGCCGGTGATGCCCCGTTTCTGAGGGCAGTGATGATATCTTTTACCCTGATGGCATTCAGGTTGGTAAAAGGGAAAAAATTGATCAGTGCAGCGGGCTCCTGGTCGCTTAAACCTATACAGGGAGTAAGGAAAAGTGCAAATGTACCCGTACGGTCAACCTGCCCTGTCATAATTCCAGTTTCCCTTTCAAACGCTTCCCTGATGCGCACAAACCCTTTGGTTTCTGAAATAATGCTGTTGTTGAGGTAGATAACAAACCGGGCAGTGGGTTTCCGATGAAAAAAATGATAGAATGATACCACTCCTTCCACTTCTATATCTGCCAAATTAAATCGCTGTGCCAGTGTACTGATATCGGCATCACTGATAAATCCACTTACATCCTGCCGCTTCCATAATTCGTCAAGTAAGTTTCCCCTGAATTCCGTTTTCGCTTTTCCAGGTCTGCTTCCTATATTACTTACTGCCATGGCAAACTGTTTATCATGCCAATTTCAGCATTTAAGGTTGGGAATAAAATGATTATAGTCATTCCTTCAACTGACTTGCCTTATCTTAAAAAAGTTTTACTGATGTTAATATTGCTTTTAATAAACAGCACTTTCATGAAACAAAAAGCAATATTGGCCATTACCATATTGATGGCATATTTAAACGCCAATGCCCATCCCGGCCATGGTGATTCGGGCGGGTTCACCATAACACATTATTTGATTGAACCGGAGCACATATTTACCGGCATTTGCCTCTTAGCGCTGCTCGTTTCTGTTACAGGAAATGTAAAAAACGGAAACCGAAAAAAGCATTATCATGAACAATAAAACCGGCATCAGTACATCAATCATATTTTACCTGCTTATTACAGACTGGAAATTAGAATATTAATCAACCTTAAACTCAACATCATGTGTGCAACATGCGGATGTGATACCGGAACCCAAATCAAATATCATGAACATGATACCCATGGTAATCATCATGATCATGAACACCAGCACCATCATCATGAAAAAACAGTAATAGAAGTTGAACAGGATATACTGTATCAAAACAATATGCTTGCATCCAGGAATCGTGGTTACCTGGAAGCAAAGAATATACTTGCCATCAACCTGGTGAGTTCTCCCGGATCGGGCAAAACAACACTGCTTGAAAAAACACTAACCACGCTTAAAAATAAAATGGATTTTGCTGTGATTGAAGGCGACCAGCAAACAAACCTTGATGCCGACAGGATACATGCAACCGGTACAAAAGTTGTTCAGATCAATACGGGAAAAGGCTGCCACCTGGATGCCCATATGGTAATGCATGCATTAAAAGACATGCAAATTAAAGACCATTCCATTTTGTTCATCGAAAATGTAGGCAACCTGGTATGCCCTGCCATGTTTGATCTTGGGGAAAATGAAAGAGTAGTAATCATGAGCGTAACGGAAGGGGAAGACAAGCCGCTGAAATACCCAGAAATGTTTCATACATCTTCCTTATGTATCATTAATAAGGCCGACCTGTTACCCTATGTTCCATTCAACCTGGAAAAAGCGATAGCATATGCAAAACAAGTAAACCATAAACTCCAGGTAATTGTTTTGAGTTGTCAGACCGGTGAAGGCTTGCAGGACTGGTATAACTGGCTGGCGGCCAAAATAGCGACCCCCGTATCAGCATGAAACCAGGAAGTGTAAATATGAAAACCTACCACATACATATCAGCGGACTGGTTCAGGGTGTAGGTTTCAGGCCTTATGTTTTCAGAAAGGCAATAGAAGCGGGATTAAAAGGACTTGTATTTAACTCGAAAGATGGTGTACATATTGAAATAAATGCAGGGGAAAATGACGCGAGGTCGTTTTACAACAATATAATCCAGTCACCTCCTGCCAATGCCATCATCACTTCCCATACCTTCAGGCAATCGCTGCAGAAAGAATATGTCAATTTCACAATTACTACCGGTGAAGATAATACGCAACCAGACCTGCTGATACCTCCAGACTATGCTGTATGCACTGATTGCAGGAATGAAATAACTGATAAAATAAACAGGCGCCACCTTTATCCATTCACCACCTGCCTGCACTGTGGCCCCAGGTATTCCATCATCAGGCAATTACCGTATGAAAGGATCAACACTAGCATGAAAGCAATGACCATGTGCAGCGATTGCAGCAATGAATATGGAGATGTATTGGACCGGAGACATTACAGCCAGACGAATTCCTGTAACAGCTGTGCCATTCAAATGCACCTGTATGACAGCAGCCGGAATGAACTAAGCAATGAACCGGCAGAAATATTTAACCGTTTACAAACAGCGCTTCTTGCTGGCTCAATAGTAGCGGTGAAAGGCATCGGGGGCTACCTCTTACTTTGTGATGCCTGCAATGAAAACGCCATACGAAATTTAAGGCGGCGTAAACAGCGTCCCGCAAAACCGTTCGCGCTTTTATATGAAAACATCTCAATGGCAGAAAAAGATGTGAACATTACTGTGGAGGAAAGGAAGCTGCTGGAAAGTAAAGTAGCTCCCATAGTACTTTGCCCCGTAAAGAAAAAACCGTCTACCGGAATCAATTCAGATGCCATTGCACCCGGCCTTTGTAAAATCGGTCTAATGCTGCCCTGTTCACCGTTATTACTCATCATTTCAAAAGAATTTGGAAAACCCCTGGTGGCTACCAGCGCCAATCTAAGCGGCTCTCCCGTAATTTATATGGATGCGGATGCACTGTTGAAACTGCCGGGCATTGCAGACCTCATACTCAGTTTCGACAGGGAAATAGTGGTACCGGAAGATGACAGTGTGATGCAGGTTAATGCAACAGGCGGCAAGATAATTTTACGCCGGAGCAGGGGGCTTTCTCCCAACTACTTTCCCCTGCCATTTACTAACCTCAACGAATGTACGCTGGCAATGGGCGCCGACCTGAAGAGTGCATTTGCCTTACAAAACCGTGACACGCTGTATGTGAGCCAGTATCTTGGAAACCAGGAAAATATAGATTCGCAACAAGCTTTTACTAAAACAGCCGGCCACCTGCTGAACCTGCTGCAGGCTACACCAGGTGTGTTGCTGGCCGACAAACATCCGGGTTACCATGTTACACAACATGCAAAAGACCTGGCAATAAAATATGAACTGCCACTTAAAGAGATACAGCATCATAAGGCACATTTTGCTGCAGTGCTTGCTGAAAACGGATTACTGGAGAGTGATAAGCCGGTGTTGGGCTTCATTTGGGACGGTGCTGGTTTTGGCGATGACAAACAGGTATGGGGTGGTGAATGCATGATCTTTGAAAACAAAGACATACAGCGGCTGGCGCATCTTGACTATTTTCCCCAGTTATTAGGCGATAAGATGAGCCGGGAACCAAGGCTATCTGCATTAAGCCTCCTTAAAAGATTTCCCGATAAACTTACCATGCTCAAACCACATTTTTCAGAAACAGAATGGAAATTTTATCATCAACTGGTTAGTCAGCCGGCATCATTGCTAACAAGCAGCATGGGCAGGCTGATAGATGCCGTTGCTGCACTTACATGCACCTGCCAGGTAAATACATTTGAAGGTGAAGCAGCCATGAAACTTGAATCACTGGCCAGGAATTGTGCTGAACCGGTAACAATACCATACCCGGTTACGCTGGAGAAGAACAGGTTAAACATATCCATGATGCTGTTTGAAATAACTGAAGATATTAATGATGGCATTGCGGCAGGTTTTATAGCTAAAAAGTTTTTTTATTCCCTCGCCTGTGCAGTGGGTACGGTAAGTGAACAAACAGGCATTGACAGCATTGCATTCAGTGGTGGTGTATTCCAGAATGCCCTGTTAACTGACATGATCATTGCACAATATTCAAACAACAAACAATTATACTGGCATCAGCAATTAAGCCCCAATGATGAATGCATCGGTTTCGGGCAGCTGGCATGCTACCACATAATGAAACTGCAGGAAAACGAAACCCAACTTAAAACCGGTGAACAATATCAACCGGTTCTTACATAAAAACTAAATTGTACCATGTGCCTGGCAATACCCGGAAAGATAATATCGATAAACAACCTTACTGATACGGTTTTCAGAACAGGGAAAGTGTCTTTTGACGGCATTCTGAAAGACGTGAACCTGAGTATGGTCAGTGAAGCAGAAACGGGCGATTATGTGCTTGTTCATGCCGGGGTTGCCATCAGCAGGATTGATGAAGAAGAAGCGAAGCTAACCCTGAACTACCTGCAGCTTACCGGAGGCCTGGCTGATCTGGGGGAAGACGATAAGCAACAACAATAACAGTAAACTGGTCATTCATGAAATACCTTTCGGAATACAGGAACCCCGCCCTGGCCAATGAGTACCTTAAAAGGATACACGAAGTGGTTACGAGGCCCTGGAACCTGATGGAGATATGTGGAGGACAGACACATAGCCTGGTAAAAAACGGGATACCGGCGTTGTTGCCGTACCAGGTAAACATGCTGCATGGCCCCGGATGCCCGGTATGTGTAACCAGCATGCATACCATTGATGAAGCCATTTATATTGCTGCACAGGAAAAAGTGATTTTCTGCTCATTCGGGGATATGCTTCGTGTACCCGGCTCTGTTAGCAGCTTACTTCAACTAAAATCAACCGGTGCGGATATCCGTATACTTTATTCACCGCTGGAAGCAGTGGAAATAGCCCGGCAGAACCCCGAATATGAAGTGGTATTCTTTGCTGTTGGTTTTGAAACCACCGCACCTGCCAATGCGTTAAGCGTGATTCAGGCTGATAAAATGGGGATAGACAATTACAGCATCCTGGCTTCCCATGTACTCGTACCACCGGCCATGGAAGCTTTACTGGGCGACCCCGAAAACAGCATACATGCATTCCTTGCTGCGGGACATGTTTGCAGCATCATGGGTATTGATGAATACTACCCGATATCTGAAAAATATAAAATACCAGTTATTGTTACCGGATTTGAACCGCTTGACCTTCTGCAAGGCATCCTGATGGCTGTAACCCAACTGGAAAAAGGCGAATATAAAGTGGAAAACCAGTACGCCCGGGCGGTTCAGCGGGAAGGAAACAGGTTAGCCAGGAATTCGATGCAGGAAGTTTTTGAAATAAAAGACCGCACATGGCGGGGCATCGGCCCCATTGTAAACAGTGGGCTGGAACTGAATGACCGGTATAAGAAATATAATGCCAGGCTGAAATTCAAACCGGCTATTCCGGTTGCTGAAGAAAACAGGCACTGCATTAGCGGGGATATTATGAAAGGTTTAAAAAAACCCGTACAGTGCCCTAATTTCGGTACTGCCTGCAACCCGGAACACCCATTGGGCGCACCAATGGTAAGCAGTGAAGGCGCCTGTGCGGCCTATTATCATTACAGTAATACAAATAACAATTAGCAAGATGATTTCATGCCCGATGCCAATATTTGATTTTGATATAATAACACCCGGACACGGAAGCGGTGGCATGCTTACACACCGTTTGCTTCAAAGCGGCGTGTTTGACATATTCAGGAATGACCTGCTGGGGCAGCAGCATGATGGTGCCTCGTTTGAAATAAGCGGAAAAATTGCGTTTAGCACCGACAGTTATGTTGTAACCCCCATTTTCTTTCCCGGCGGTAACATAGGCGACCTGGCTGTTAACGGTACGGTAAATGACCTGGCCATGTGTGGAGCCAGCGCAAAATACCTGTCGCTATCATTTATTCTTGAAGAGGGATTACAGATGGATGAACTGTGGAAAATCATGGTAAGTATCAAAGAGGCTGCTGACAAAGCAGGTGTAATGATCGTTACCGGTGATACAAAAGTGGTGGAAAAGGGAAAAGGCGACAAGATATTCATCAACACGTCGGGTATCGGTGTCATTCACCCCGGTGCCGACATACATCATAACAACATACGCCAGGGCGATAAGATCATCATCAGCGGAAGATTGGCCACCCATGGTGTAACCATCATGAGTTTGCGCAAAGGCCTTGAATTTGAAACTGAATTAAAAAGCGACACCACCTGTCTTGGGCATACGGTAAAGAAACTGCTTGATATTTTCGGTACGGATATCAGATTCCTGAGAGACCCTACCCGTGGCGGACTTGCCTCTGTGCTGAATGAAATTGCCGGACTTACAAAACTTGAATACCTGCTATACCAGGATGCCATTATACTGGACCCCCAGGTTGAAGCCGCCTGTGAAATGCTTGGTCTTGATCCCTTGTATATTGCCAATGAAGGTATTTTCGTTTCTGTAATTAAACAGGAAAAAGCCGGTTCCTTCCTGGAAGAACTTAAAAAAGACATCAATGGCATCCACGCCATGGAGATCGGCGAAGTAAGATCTGAAAACCCCGGAAAAGTGATCCTGCAAAGCAGCATCGGCGGAAAACGGGCCGTTGGTTTCTTACCCGGCGAACAGTTACCCAGGATATGCTGACAAAACCAATACTAACATTAAGGAGTACACGATAATTACCGGTGCAGGGCGCAGGCTATACCGGCAGCCAATACCGCATTCCGGTGAATGAGTGCTATATTCGCTTCCAGGCTCTCGCCTTTTGAATGTGAAGCGATATATTTAAGCAGGAACGGCGTAACTTCTTTGCCGGTAACTTTTTGTATGGCGGCTTCCTTCAGTGCCTGCTGTATATACACTTCAATAAGCCCGGGAGCCACTTCCAGTTCGGGCGGCAGCGGGTTTGCCACCAATACTGAACCATTAAGCCCCAGCCTCCATTTAACTGCCAGCAGGGCCGCTATTTCACCCGGATCATTTAACCGTAACGGTGAGGGATAACCACTCCGGCCGGAATAAAAACTCGGAAATTCATCCTGCCCGTATGTTACTACCGGAATGCCCTTGGTTTCCAGGTATTCGAGTGTTAGACCAATATCAAGAATAGATTTAACGCCTGCAGAAACAACGGCCACATTGGTATGAGCCATCTCTGTAAGGTCTGCAGAAATATCCATGGTGGTTTCTGCTCCGCGGTGAACCCCACCGATACCGCCTGTGGCAAATACCTTTATGCCGGCCATGGATGCGATACGCATGGTTGCCGCTACCGTGGTGGCGCCGGGCAGTTTCTTTGCAATCACATAAGGCATGTCACGCAGGCTAACCTTCCACACATTTTTCTCTTTTCCAAGAAAATCAATTTCTTTCCTGCCGAGCCCCACCATACACTTGCCGTCCATGATAGCGATCGTAGCCGGTACAGCTCCTTCATTTCGTATGGCTGCTTCAACCGATAAGGCCGTTTCCACATTCTTTGGCCAGGGCATTCCGTGCGAAATGATGGTAGATTCAAGGGCAACAACCGGTTTATTTGATTCCAAAGCGGCTACTATTTCCGGGTGAATGGTTACAAGGTCATTATTCATCTGGGTAATATTTCTTTATTGATTTAAATAATTTGTCCATTGTGAAGCCCGGTATAACGGAACCGTGTACCTGCAATGTTTCCATGGCCATCACATGCCCGGCTTGCAGGCATTCGGATGCGCCCGCCCCATGATAATAAGCGGCTATCCATCCGGCCAGGGCAGCATCGCCGGCACCGGTACTGTCAGCCACATCTATACGCGGAACCTGTAACAAACTACGGCCGTCTTTATGGCGCATCAGTGATCCATTTTCTCCTTTCCTTAACCATATGTGCTGAACACCCCTTTGCAGTAACTCATCCAGGCATCCATCACTATCTTCATGCTGCCTGTTGCAAACAGCAGGTATTTCATCTTCGTTTGGCGTAATCATGAATACGCCTGAAAGGCCGATACCTGCCAGTTTCCGTGCCTTTGCAACTGATACGGGTTCAATCACAAGCGGAATATTATGATCCCTCGTAAATTGTACGATCCAGTTTATCGCATCCACATCAATATTGGTATCGGTGATAATCATCGCTGCATTTGCCAATTCTGCGGATATCCCCTGCAGGTATGCGGGCGAAATATATTTACTGCAATCGTCGGCACAAGCAGCAACAAATAATGAACCATCGGCATTCATTATGGAAGCGTACTTACCCGTAGGTTCCTCAACCCGCACCAGCATGGCGGTTGAAACACCTGCCTGCCTGAAACACGCTATCAGCCAATCGCCATCACTATCTGTACCCACGGCTGCCACCAACTGTACGGGCACCTGTAACATAGCCAGGTTCCGAGCAATATTTCCGGCTACGCCTCCTGCAAATTTTTGTACGATGGCTGGATTTGATGTTGCTGAAACAACTTTTTCCCTGCAGAAAAACAATTCATCTACCATGATTGTGCCAATACAGATTACCGGAGCTGCCATGCACAAATATATCAATTCATCTTCTCAGGAAAAGAAATATGATATGTGAGGGAAAATATAAGTGAAGTACCTGGAGCGGCAAAAGGGATTCGAACCCTCGGCCCTTAGCTTGGGAAGCTAATGCTCTACCAACTGAGCTACTGCCGCATGTAAATACAACCATTTCGATAGCTGCATCTCCATATCAAATTTATTGAAATATTCTTTTGATCCGCAACCTTTACCTGAAAATTAATTCACCTCAATTTCATCAACAAACAACCAGGCTTTTTCACCTGCACCCGGCTTATAGATCGGAAGAG
>CALKVC010000118.1 GCA_937996595.1 uncultured Chitinophagaceae bacterium | reverse complement strand
TAATTCTTTTCTTGATAAATTGACCAATGTGGATGGGGTCTTGTATTTTAGAGCCAATAATGGCACCAATGGCAACGAATTATGGAAAAGCGATGGCACAGTCGCAGGCACGGTATTGGTCAAAGATATTGTGGCAGGCTCAGGTAGTTCTTCTCCTGATAAATTGACCAATGTGGATGGCGTCTTGTATTTTGTGGCCGATAATGGCACTAATGGCCAAGAATTATGGAAAAGCGACGGTACAGCCGCCGGCACGGTTTTAATAAAGGATATATTTCCGGGTACGGGTGACAGTAACCCTGCCGAACTGACCAAAGCGGGCAACCTGGTTTATTTCAGCGCAACCGATGCTGCCAACGGCATGGAATTATGGAGAACAGATGGTACGGATGAAGGAACGTACATGGTTAAGAATATCGGCTCAGGTTTCCAGAGCGGGCTGGTAAGTGAAATTACCAATGTGAACGGAACCATTTTTTTCAGGGCCCGTGATGCAGGTTCAAATGTTGAGTTATGGAAGAGTGACGGTACAGCCGCCGGTACCGTTTTAGTGAAAGATATTTATGCCGGAAACGGAGGTGGCGCACCAACCAACCTTACCAATGTGAACGGTGTGTTGTATTTCATGGCAAGGAGCAGTGCTGCCGGAAGGGAGCTATGGAAAAGTGACGGAACAGCTGCCGGCACCGTTTTGGTAAAAGATATTTTTCCAGGGCCCGATGACAGCTCTCCGCAAAATCTGGTTAATGTTAACGGCATATTGTATTTTACGGCAACAGACGGGATTAACGGACTGGAATTGTGGAAGAGCGACGGAACAGATGCCGGTACCATGATGGTGAAAGACATTTTTCCGGGATCAGATGACAGCCACCCTTTTTACCTTACAAATACCAACGGCACATTGTTTTTTACTGCATCTAACGGGTTAAACGGAACCGAACTCTGGAAGTCTGATGGCACGGAAGCCGGTACGGTGTTGGTGAAAGACATTTATCCTGGCTATGAAAGCAGTTCTCCATTGAACCTGATAACCGTGAACGCAGAACTGTATTTTGTTGCCAAAGATGAAACCATCGGGTATGAACTTTGGAAAACCGACGGAACAACCGCTGGCACGTTCCTGGTGAAAGACATATTTCCCGGCATTTCCAACGATAACGTACCGTACAATTTTGCCGTTTCCAGGGGTGGCCTTTTGTTTAATGCAAACGACGGGGTGCATGGGGAAGAATTGTGGCGAAGCAACGGCACTGAAACGGGTACTTATATGTTGCAGGACATAGAAGTGGGAAGCGGAGGGTCAAATCCGCAGAATATACTGGAATCAAATGGTATGACATACCTGGTGATAACAACGGATGAAATGGGAGATGAACTGTTTGCCGGCATTTCAACCGTTGTGCTCCCGGTAACGGAACTAACGTTTAATGGTATACGAAAAAAGGAGGACGCGCTGTTAACCTGGACAACCCGTGAAGAAAGGCAAACGGCCCGGTTTGAAATTGAACGAAGCCTCAATGGCCGCGATTTCAGCATGATAAGGGCTGTACCGGCTGCCGGAACTTCCGGCAACCACAGTTACGATTATACTGATGCCGGCATTTCATTACTGGATGCTGCTGTACTATTTTACCGGTTAAGGCAGGTTGACCGCGACGGCAGGTCCACCTTTTCCAGAACCGTTGCCCTGCCCCTTAATGATAAGAATAATGTGTTACTCTATCCCAATCCTGTTCGGGATGAAGCGGTGCTGGTTGTTGCTGTTGAAAAGGCGGTGAAGATACAATGTATGATTGTTGATAATACGGGCAGACATGTATTAAACCGCCAATGGAACCTAAATGCCGGCAGCCATACACTGAAATTAGATGTAAGCAACCTGGCAAAAGGAACCTATTACCTTGAATTATACGGATTGGATACCAAACAACGGAAAAAATTCATAAAGCAGTAATGAAATAGTAAAACCTGCTAAAACGAATTTTATTTTTCCCTGGTATGATACGGTTTCATAACCCTCAGGCAGGATAATCTACCTGCATCATTTCGTATAATATATATATAAGCTGCAAATTTCAACCTGGCAATCTAATCACTTTCCTGCCCTTCATATAAATGCCTGAATCCTTTTTGGCGTTTACTTTATATAAGGCATCAAAAATTTTACTGGTTATCAATTAGTTATAAAAGTATCTAACAAAATAGTACTTAAATTCTTTGGAAAACTACCCGTGTTCCACCTACCTTCGCACTCCAAATTTAAAACCTGCGGGGATAGCTGCAGGGTCATCTAAAAAAAAGAACAATGAGTAAACTACATTTCACAACAAAACACGCGAACGCGGCTACCGTAAAACACAACTGGTATGTAGTGGACGGTACTAATCAAACCGTAGGACGCATGTGTGCAAAGATTGCCGCCATACTTCGTGGCAAGAACAAGGCTTATTACACACCGCATGTTGATTGCGGGGATTTCATTATTGTTACCAATGCATCTAAAGTGGTGCTTACCGGTAATAAGATGGAAGACAAAAAGTACCTCACTTTCAGTGGTTACCCAGGCGGGCAAAAGGCTGAAGCGGCAGAAAATTTACTGAAGCGCCGCCCGGAAGCAGTTATTGAAAGGGCCGTAAAAGGCATGTTACCAAAAAACCGGTTAGGCCGCCAGATGTACAAGAAGCTGTTTGTATATGCAGGTGCAGAGCATCCGCACAGCGCACAGCAACCGAAAGAATTAAAATTTGAAAAAATTAAATAAATATCCAACAGCCAACGGCCCGAGGCCTGCAGCTAAAAATTAAAAAATGGAAAAGCAAAAAAACGCAGTCGGACGCAGAAAAGAAGCAGTTACCCGTGTTTTCATCAGCAAAGGAAGCGGTAAGATAACTGTTAACGGCAAAGACTATAAAACATATTTCCCACTGGTTTACTTACAAAACCAGGTAGAGGCGCCTTTAAAAAAACTGGAACTGGCCGATAAATACGATATCGTTGTAAATGCAACAGGCGGTGGTGTTAAAGGCCAGGCCGAAGCAACAAAACTTGGTATTTCAAGGGCATTGCTGGAAGTAAGTGCCGAATACCGTCCAACGTTGAAAGCAGCCGGTTTATTGAAGCGTGACCCTCGTGCTGTAGAACGTAAGAAGCCTGGCCGTAAGAAAGCAAGGAGAAGCTACCAGTTCAGCAAACGTTAATATAGCAATACAGGACCGGGTACTGGATCTATTTACCCGGAATCCTGCATTCCGGATCTGGTATCAAAAAATTTAAAAAAATACTTAACTAAAATACATGGAAAATAACACTTCCTTACAACAGCAACTTTTAGATGCAGGCGTTCATTTCGGGCATCTCAGAAAAAAATGGAACCCAAAGATGCTTCCTTACATCTTTGCCGAAAAGAAAGGTATCCATATCATTGACCTGAATAAAACCGTAGAAGGTTTGCAGGAAGCCGGTGCTGCTATGAAAGCCATCGCCCGCAGCGGAAAGAAAATCATGTTTGTAGCTACCAAGAAGCAGGCAAAAGAAATAGTGCAGGAATGCGCAAAAAGGGTAAATATGCCATTTGTTACTGAGCGTTGGTTAGGTGGTATGCTCACCAATTTCAATACCGTTCGTAAGAGCGTTAAGAAAATGCAGAGCATTGAAAAGATGCTTGGCGACGGCAGTGCAGAAAACCTTAACAAGAAAGAAAGGCTCACATTGTCGCGTGAAAAAGATAAGATGGAGAAAGTGCTGGGTGGTATTGCACAGATAAGCCGTGTACCGGCCGCATTGTTCCTGGTAGATATAGGCCATGAGCACATTGCATTGGCTGAAGCAAGAAGGCTTGGCATCAGCACATTTGGAATGGTTGATACAAACTGCGATCCAAACAAAGTTGATTTTGCCATCCCGGCAAACGATGATGCTACCAAATCAATTGCCATTGTGGTAAATTATATAACAGCAGCCATCACCGAAGGATTACAGGAACGCCAGGCCGATAAGGATGATGATGATCATAGCGGTGAATCTGAAGAATCTGCAGAAGCAAAAGCAGCCCGCTTTGAACAAAAGCAGCTTGATGCCGAAGACAGGAACAAGCGCGTAAAAGGCGGAGCCCCTGCCAAACGCCGTGTAGCCGGTCCGGGTGCTGGTGGCAGAAGGCCTGCAGGCGGAGGGGCCAGGTAATCAGTGCTTCTTAAAAATGATAATCCTTCATCAGCTTTTATACAGGCCAGGGGAATTATCAATTATTAATTATTAATTTTTAGTTGAAATGAGTGCAACAATAACAGCAGCAGATATAAATAAATTAAGGCAGGCAACCGGAGCAGGTATGATGGACTGCCGTAAAGCGTTAACAGAAAGCAATGGTGATTTTGAAGCGGCCATCGACTGGTTGCGTAAGCAGGGCCAGAAAGTTGCCGCAAAGCGCAGCGACCGTGAAGCAAAAGAGGGCGTTATCCTTGCTAAAACAACTGCAGATAACAAGGCCGGCATCATCGTATGCATCAGTTGTGAAACTGACTTCGTTAGTAAGAATGCAGATTTTGTATCATTCGCTCAATCAATTGCGGATGCTGCAGTAGCCAATAATGTTACATCTGTTGAAGCATTGAATGAAGTGGTGATTAACGGCGCTAAAGTAGCAGACCTTATCAATGATAAACTGGCAGCCATAGGCGAAAAGATTGAAGTGTCTAAATTTGAAAGGGTAGATGCTCCGTATGTGGCCAGTTATATTCATGGAGCAAACCGCATGGGAGTTCTGGTAGGTATGACCAAAGAATCTGCAGAAGCAGGTAAGGATGTTGCCATGCAGATTGCAGCTATGAATCCACTTGCGGTTGATGAAACATCAATTCCGGCCGATGTGGTTGAAAGGGAAAAGAACATTGCCATCGAAGTGGTGAAAGCGGAAGGAAAACCGGCAGAAATGGCTGAAAAGATCGCTATGGGCAAACTGAATAAGTTTTTCAAAGACAACACACTGATGGCTCAGGCTTTTGTAAAAGATGCCAACAAATCTGTGGCAGATTATCTGAAGAGCATTGATGCCGACCTAAAGGTTACCGAATTTAAAAGGGTGGCGTTAGGATAATATTTTTTATTATGTGTAAAGCGAAACGAAAGTTTCGCTTTTTTTACGCACCAGATAGCTTAAACGCTTTTGTGAGATTATCAGATGAAAAATGTATACATTTATCTTCGTAACGCCTTATATTCAAATCATAAATCATACATCACAAATCATACATTATAAATCACTTTTAACCTATGCTTCCCAAATACAAGCGTATTCTTTTAAAACTTTCCGGCGAATCACTGATGGGTGAAAAAAATTTCGGGATGGATCCGGCCGTAATAGCCCAATATGCCCAGGATATTAAACATATCACCGATATGGGCGTACAGGTTGCCATTGTTATTGGAGGAGGAAACATTTACCGGGGTATGAATGAGGCAGAAACCGGTATTGAAAGGGCGCAGGGTGATTATATGGGCATGCTGGCTACCGTTATTAACGGGATGGCACTGCAGGCCGGCCTTGAAAAAGCTGGTGTTTATACCAGGCTGCAGAGCGCCATCAAGATGGAACAGATTGCTGAACCATATATCCGCCGCCGGGCCATGCGCCACCTTGAAAAAGGCCGGGTAGTGATTTTTGGAGCAGGAACCGGTAACCCCTATTTTACCACAGATACAGCCGGTTCATTACGCGCCATAGAAATAAAGGCGGATGTGATCCTGAAAGGGACCAGGGTAGATGGCATCTATTCTGCCGATCCCGAAAAAGACCCTTCGGCAACCAAATATGAAAGGATCCCTTTTGCAGATTGTATTTCACAAAACCTGAAAGTGATGGATATGACGGCATTTACACTTTGTATGGAAAACAACCTGCCAATCATTGTGTTTGATATGAATAAGCCCGGAAACCTGTTAAGCGTGGTTACCGGTGAGCGTGTAGGCACACTGGTTAGTTAAAGAAAATTAATATAAAAGAAAAGCTGCCTTCATGAAGGGCAGCTTTTTTTATTAACACCTCAAAGTAAAAAACAATTATAAACTTTCCAGGTAGCTGATGATATTGCTTAAAGTAGTGATAACAGGCGTTATTGTTACAGCCGTATTTGAAACGGTACCGGGAACACCGGTGGTTGTTGCCTGCACATGCCCCATGAAATAATCATTTCCCTGTTTTGATAAAACAACAACCGTAACCGGCCTGTTTGCCGGAAGCCTTTCTGTTTTAAACTGCCTGCTGTTTGCATTGCCATACATGCCCGCTACCGATTGCATATCGTTAAAAACGGTAAATGCAATGGAATTGGCATTGGTGTAATTGAACGGCAGGATTGCAGAAACGGTGGTTTCCGGCACGCCGGGATTTTGATAAATATATCCGCAATTTATCCAGCGTAAAGTGTTTGTTTTAACCTGGTACTGCTGGTTAAATATGTTCACATTGTTATTGATGCTATCAGGATTTGGCATCCAGTTAAAAGCAGAACTGCTATTCGTTTCTCCATCAAATTTCCGCATTTGGAATGAAGGAGACGGGCTGCTGAACCCGATCGTGATGTTTTTTTGCGGAGCCACTTTAAGTTCGTTGCCATTTTTGGAAAAACGCACAAATAGGGTGCCGTCAGAAACCATCAGTTTTCCATTTGAAACGGTTGGTGTGCCCATCCGTATCAAATGGCCTTTTTTCCGTAGCAGATGTGTTTCCAGTTGAATGTTACCTGATACAGGCTGGTTGTTAAGCGTGCTTACAGATTCTGCAGGAAACAAAAACTGCAGCCCGGAACTGGCTGTGAACAGGGTTGTGCTGTTGACAGAAAAACTGTCTTTCGCTAAATCCAGTAATAAGGCTGATTTTAACTGGCTAACCAGCATAGAGCTGTCAATGATATTGTACCAGGTGCTGTCTGGCCCGGATGTAGGATCAGGAATGAACTCGTCAATATCTTCTTTCTGGCAGGAAACCAGTGCGAATACTGCTATGAGTAAATAAAAGAATAAGTTTTTTTTCTTCATGTTCATCTTGTTGTTCAACGCGGTTATCTATAAGATGCTGTTATTTATTTTTTTGTTGCCTGTATCAGAAATCAATCCTCAGGCCCAGCCTTAAACCGGCTGTATTATACTTTTGTTTTAATGTGAGTTCTGCTTTGCTGGCAGGCGAAAAATTATAACGGAAATAAGGTTCAGCAAATAAATGAAGCCTGTTGCTTACTTTATAATAAACAGAAACAGCTCCAATGAACCCGATTCCAATATGATTTTTAAACTGGTATGGTGAGTTGTCTTTGCCGGTTGTTATGGTTACCGGTTTAAATGCGGTATCCAGCACATCTCCTTTTTGCCAGCTATACAGGTTAACCATGGCACCTGCGTTAAAGTTTATGTGCAGCCTGCTGTTTCCCAATTCGTAACCAATCAGGAGCGGAATATCTAACGTCCTGAATTTATTGTGGGTTGTTTTATACCGGCTGCCGGTTGTGGTGAAACTACCTGTAGTGTCTCCGTTACTGTTAGTTATATATACCACCTGTATGATATTTCCTTCGGCATACTTGAATGTTTCATTTATCTGGCTGTAGTTGAAACCGGTGCGGAAACTCATTCCGTTGCTGAACACTTTCGTATAGCGCATACCGGCACTGAAGGCGGAAGCGAACTTCGTGCTTTCTTTTCTTTTCTGCAGGTAAGCGGAATTTCCCGTGTCGGAAATGCTTCTGAGAGCATAGTCAGGTCCGCCGTATAATTCAAAATATCGTTTGTTGCCTGCCGTGTTTTTTTCCGATTCCGGGCAGGGAACCGGCGCGAAAGCATATACCGGTTTTTTTACAGAAGCCAGCTTCATCTTTTCATCAGAAATCAATGCAGGCGAAAGCAATACCCGGTTCAGCAGCATGTGGGCAGATCCTGTATTATTACTGTAATCCGGAACCACCGTTTCGTTGTCAACCGTTTCATTATCATTTGAAGGCGATGTGTTTTTTATAGATACGTTTGATTTGCTTTTAAAAGACCTTGGTTTTTTTTGTAAAGCAACGGCCTGGTCTGCATTGTTATCAAAGTCAAATCTGTTTGTGTTTGAATTATTGCTGCCTTGTTTGTTTTTTCGGTCTGAATTTATGGTGGTGGTCAGGTTATCAGTTTCCTCTAATGTTGAATTTGATAGCTGCTCAGGTTTTTCTTGCTCCCCGGTTAAAATTGTTTGTTGGTCACCGGTTACCGGAACCGGCGTAATGATATTTTTTGTCTTTCCGTCATTAACCGGTTCTTCATTTCTGTTTACACCGGCAGTATCTGTAACAGGAGTTGAAGAAGAAAGGTTTTTCTTAAGGATAACGAAAGTGCCGGTTAGCAGGATACCTGCCAAGATTATTAGCCCCCGTTTAAAGCCGGGATTCATCCAAAAAGCAGCCGGTTTTTTCCTGTCTTTTTTGGCCATGATATTTTCCCATATATGCGGAGGAACATCGGGACTGTAACCCGAGAGTTTCTTGTTAATATGGTCATCTAAAGGTGAATAGTTCATACTGCAACCTTTTGTAATTGAATAATTTGTTTCTGGAGCATGGCCCTTGCCTTAACCAGTTGGCTCCTGCTGGTACCCGGTTGAATGCCCAGCATGGCTGCAATTTCCTCATGCTGGTAACCTTCAATCACATACAGGTTAAAAATAACCCGATAGCCATCCGGCAGCTTATTGATTAATGCCAGCAGGTCCTTTTCAGTAAGTTGTGAATAAGCAGCCGGATCAATCTGTTTTTCATGGTTATCACCCGTTTCATAGCCGGATATTTCTTTGCTGTACCGGGATAAACTATATTTTTTAAGCGCTGTATTTACCACAATCCGCCTGATCCAGCCTTCAAATGAGCCTTCTGACTTGAACTGCGAAATTTTACTGAAAACTTTAATAAAGGCATCCTGCAGTATGTCTTCGGCATCAAAAGAATTACGGGCATAACGCTGGCATACGCCCAGCATATGACTGGCGTAACGGTCAAATACTTCCTTCTGACAGGCGGTATTTTCCCTGATACATCCTTTTATCAGTTCATCTTCAGTCAAATTGCTTCTGTTAGCACCTATTCCTTAGTAAACAAAAGATGCTTCCATTCCCGGATATGCTGCCCAAAGAGGAAAAGCATCAGTATTTTTTACAGACCGGTTTCAGCCGGCTAATTAAATTGCTTATTTTAGAATAGTAAACCGTAAAAGTATGCTTTCAACAGATGACTTTCAACAACTGCAAAGTGAAAATGAATTGCTGAAGATCCAGCTAAATGATATTAATGAAATGATTAATATCAGGGAAGAGGAGGTTGATATCCTGCGAAAAAAAGCTGCGAATGCCATAATGCTTCAAAGCACACTGGAAGGTAACCTGAACCAGATTGCCCAAATGCAGCTGATCATAGGGGAACAACAAAAGAAAGCAGCAGGTGCATTAAGGCGTGAAACGGCCATGGAAGAAGAGGTTATCCGGTCTATTGAAATGGAAAAATCGTATTATACACTTCAGGAAAAGCTGGATAGTAATAAGGCAGCATTGAAAGACCTTGATAACGAGTTAGCGGAAACAGCATCCCTGTACCGGCAGCTTTCGGAATCAATGTCGCGGGTGGCAGAATTGGAAAGTAGCCTGGAAATGGTTCAGCTGGAAAATATGCGGCTGAAAGATAAGCTTGAAAGACTTACAAAACAGGGCCAAAGCAACCTTCCCTGATTATACCTGCAGCTACCCCTGTTGAATAGTGGAGAATGAAAGGCCGGTTTTTTAAGTTTACAATTTACCGTCATTGTAAACTTAAAAAACAACCCGGTTATTTAGTTTTTTTAGCGGCAGCTTTTTTTGCCGGTGCTGCTTTAGCGGCAGCTTTTGCAGGCCTTGATTTTCCGAAGCTTCCGGCAAAAATTTTTCCTTTTTTGGTTTTGATATCACCACGTCCCATAATTGTATGTGTTTTAATTGTTGGTCAAAATTATAAAAAAAGCAAGACACAGCGGTCTTGCTTTTTCAATTCTTTTTGTTAGAATCAGATCTTTGCAGACAGTTCTTTACCTGCTTTAAATTTAGCAACTTTCTTTGCTTTGATTTTTATAACAGCACCTGTCTGTGGATTGCGTCCGTTACGGGCAGCCCTTTTAGAAACAGAGAAAGTACCAAAGCCAACAAGAGTTACTTTGTTGCCGCTTTTTAAAGTTTTTGTAACTGCTTCAACGAAAGAATCTAAAGTAGCGTTAGCTTGTGTTTTTGTGATGCCAGCGTCATCAGCAATTTTTGCAATTAATTCAGCTTTGTTCATAATTATGTTTTTGAAATTTTAAGTGCAACAAATATAGAGGCTTTTTGATTGCAACAAAAAATTTTTTTACAATTTTCCTGAAATTAAAATTGGCTGCAATCCGCAATCCGTAAGCTTTTGCTTGAGAATGGCGGTTTGGTTTTATGTCAGCCTGTTTTGTACAAATCTCATGAAAGCCTTTACTGTAAAGGGTTTCAGATTTTGTTGCCCTTAATCCCTTTGCCCGTGCGGCTTGCAGGCGATAATTACTTTCAATATATTTGAAGATTTTTGTTTTGCACAATTAGTTAACAACTTGCATTACTGAGCGGAAAGCGATGAATTTATCGCCCCATTTTTCAAAACTTTTTTGCCTCATGGTACCTGCAAAAAGTTCTATATAGCGGTTATATTGTGCCTTGCTTTCTGCTGCATATTGTACGGCGAACGTGGGCCCTTCGGTTTCATCAACATCCAGGAGCTGTAAAATGCTTGCGTTGCTGAAGCAGCCGGTACCGGTAACTTCGGGAATATGCTCCTCTTTTAACCAGTTGAGCCATGCATCCGCGATGCTTTTATCTACTTTGATGGTTACATTATAAATGATCATGTACGTCAGGGTTTTAATTCAAGGTATACCGGGCAATGATCGCTGTGCTTTATGTCCGGAAAAATGTCTGCATCCGCAATCTTGTCCCTGAGCGGTTCTGTTACCGATATATAGTCTATACGCCATCCCTTATTGTTCAGCCTTACACTGGGAAAGCGCTGGCTCCACCATGAATAGCGCTGTGGTTCTTTGTGTTTATATCGGAAACTGTCTACCCAACCGCTGTCCAGGAACCGGGTCATCCATTCTCGTTCTGCCGGTAAAAAACCGCTGCTGTTTTTATTACCCTTGGGGTCATGGATATCTATTTCCTGGTGGGCGATATTGTAGTCTCCGCAAAGCACCAGGTTGGGATATTTCTTTTTAAGTTTGTTCAGGTATACCATGAATTCATCCAGCCATTTATATTTGAATTCCTGCCTTATATCCCCGCTGGTTCCGGATGGGAAATAGGCATTGATAATCCTTATTTTCCCAAAATCAACCTGAATCACCCTGCCTTCATCGTCGCTTTCAGTATGGCCGTTACCAAGAATCACCTTATCAGGTTTTATTTTAGTGAACACGGCCACACCGCTGTACCCTTTTTTTTGAGCGCTGAACCAGTGGTGATGGAATCCCAGGTTTTCTAACTGTTTTACGTCTATATCAGCATCGGTGGCTTTTGTTTCCTGCAGGCAAATGATATCTGCCGGGTTTGTTTTAAGCCAGTCGATAAACCCTTTTTTTATGGCAGCACGGATGCCGTTTACGTTATAGGATATAATGCGCATGGAAATTTAATTGTGTTGCAATATTACAGAACAATTGTCAACATCGTTCTGAAACACACTTGTACTTTTTGTTTTTCTAACCGCTGAGAAAAAAGAAAAAGAGTTATCGCTGAGACATTGCGAAACCTCATCCGTTCTCCTGTTCTCTGCGGTAAATCTAATTATTCCAATACCGGCCTTAGCCACCTGGTAGCTTCATCCATACTCATCATTTTCCGGCGTGCATAGTCGGCCAATTGGTCTTTTTCAATTTTGCCAACACCAAAATATTTGCTGTCTGGGTTGGCAAAATACCATCCGCATACAGAGGATGCCGGATACATAGCCAGTGATTCTGTGAGATGAATACCTGTTGCTTCTTCTCCGCCAAGCAATTGGAACAGCTTGTATTTTTCTGTATGATCGGGGCAGGCTGGATAACCCGGAGCCGGGCGGATGCCTGCATATTCTTCATTTATCAGTTGTTCGTTTGTAAGTTGTTCACCTGAAATATAACCCCAGAATTCTGTTCTTGTGCGTTTGTGAAGCAGTTCGGCGAACGCTTCTGCCAGGCGGTCGGCGAGTGCCTGCAGGATGATTTTATTATAATCATCGTGGTTGTTCTCAAAATTTTTGATATGTGTATCAATACCCTGAATGGTAACGCTGAAGGCACCGATATGGTCCTGCTGCGGACAAGATTCGGGTGCGATAAAATCGGCCAGCGATAAATTGGGCTGTCCGGCCGCTTTTTTTATTTGCTGGCGAAGGAATTCGAGCCTGATGAGGGATGAATCAACCTTAACATCAACACTGTCAGGGGCTATCTTATTGGCAGGCCAGAAACCCACTACGCCTTTAGCGGTTAGCCATTTTTCACGGATTATTTTATCCAGGAGAGCTTTTGCATCATTGTATAATTTGGTTGCTTCGTTTCCAATAACGGCATCTGACAATATTTGCGGGAATTTACCATGCATTTCCCATGCTATGAAGAAAGGCTGCCAGTCTATGTATTGTGCTATTTCTTCCAGCGGGTAATCGTTTAATAATTTTGTTCCGGTAAAGGAAGGTGTAACGGGCGAAAAGTTATTCCAGTTCACCGGTGCGGTGTTCTGCTGTGCTTCTTCAAACCGGAGATATTGTTTAACAGACTTCTTGTTTGCAAAATCATCTTTCAGTTTTTCATACTCTGCATTTATGTTTTGCAGGAAAGCAGGTTTTTGTTCCTGGCTTAGCAAACTACCGGCAACGGTTACACTACGGCTGGCGTCCAGCACATGAACAACAGCATGGTCATATTGCGGGGCAATCTTAACTGCCGTGTGCATCCGGGAAGTGGTTGCACCGCCAATAAGCAGCGGAACATTCATATTGCGTCTTTTCATTTCATGGGCAACATGCACCATTTCATCCAGCGAAGGGGTTATCAGGCCACTGAGCCCGATGATGTCTGCTTTTTCCTTTACAGCGGTTTCCAGTATCTTTTCTGTGGGCACCATCACGCCCAGGTCAATGATGTCGTACCCGTTACAGCCGAGCACAACACCCACGATATTTTTTCCGATGTCGTGTACGTCGCCTTTTACGGTGGCCAGTAAAATCTTTGGGGCGCCTGCCGCTTCCTCATTAACTGTACCGGCCGCCAGGTGTGCGTTTTTCCTGTCTTCTTTTTCCTGTTCAATAAAAGGGGTTAAAATGGCTACTGCTTTTTTCATCACCCGGGCGCTTTTTACCACTTGCGGCAGGAACATCTTGCCTGCGCCAAAGAGGTCGCCAACCACGTTCATGCCGTCCATCAGCGGGCCTTCAATAACATCCAGCGGGCGGGCATATTTCTGCCGGGCTTCTTCCGTATCCGCATCAATATAATCTGTAATGCCGTTTACCAGCGAATGGGTTAACCTTTTTTCTACCGTATCGTTTCTCCAGCCTTCATCCTTTACGGTTTCTTTGCCTTTTGCTTTAACGGTTTCTGCAAAGCTGATCAGTTTTTCTGTTGCTTCATTATTGTTGTTATTCCTGTTCAGGATCACATCTTCGCACAATTGTTTAAGTGTGGGTTCAATTTCATCGTATACCACCAGCTGGCCTGCATTCACGATACCCATGTCCATACCAGCTTTGATGGCATGATACAGAAATACGCTATGTATGGCTTCCCTTACATGGTCGTTTCCCCGGAAAGAAAAAGATACATTGCTTACGCCTCCGCTCACTTTTGTGAGGGGCATCCGTTTTTTTATTTCGCGGGTGGCTTCAATAAAATCAACGGCATAATTATTATGTTCCTCAATGCCGGTGGCAATGGCAAAAATATTGGGGTCAAAAATGATGTCTTGCGGAAGATAGCCAACTTTTTCTGTTAGGATTTTATACGCCCGCTGGCATATTTCAATTTTGCGGTCACGGGTATCAGCCTGTCCCACTTCATCAAATGCCATTACGATTACGGAGGCGCCATAGCTTTTACAGATGATTGCCTGTTCAATGAATTTCGCTTCTCCTTCTTTCATGGAGATGGAGTTTACGATACATTTTCCCTGTACGCATTTCAATCCCGCTTCTATGATCTCGAATTTACTGCTGTCGATCATGATGGGAATCTTTGCAATATCCGGCTCAGCCTGCAGCAGATTTAAAAAACTGGTCATGGCTGATACGCCATCCAGCAGGGCATCATCCATGTTTACATCAATCACCTGGGCGCCGTTTTCAACCTGCTGACGTGCAACAGACAAGGCAGCTTCGTATTGCCCTTCCCTGATAAGCCGGGCAAACATCTTGCTTCCGGTAACGTTGGTGCGTTCGCCTACATTCACAAAATTTGTTTCCGGGCGGATGATAAGCGGTTCAAGACCTGCTAGTCTTAAATATGAATTGATTGTAATCATAAAAAATTTTACCACAAAGGCACGATGATAATCACAAAGGTCACAAAGTGCCGTTAATAATTCGTTTTACTCCATCTTTGAACAATACTGAATTGAAATTTATCAACAAACCTAATTTGCATCCGGATAATTTTAAATAAGTTAGAATTTGTGCAAGATGAATATCATTTAATGCTTCAACTGCTTTTATTTCAACTATCAGTTTATTTTCAATTATCAGATCTGTTCTATATCCAATATCCATTCTTATTTCTTCATAAATCAATGGCAATCCTTTTTGTTTTTCAACGAAAAGGTTTGTTTTGGTAAGTTCATAAAATAAGCATTCTTCATATGCGCTTTCTAATAATCCGGGCCCCAGTGCTTTGTGAATTTTCAGGCCACACTCAAATACAATTTTTGATAATTCGTTTTCTGTCATGATCATCGTGTCCTTTGTGAAAACCCTTGTGTTCTTTGTGGTTAATTCATTTCAACGACCGGTAATTCCCTCGGTTTAAACTTAGCCACTTCATCTGCAATATGCCTGATATGGTCCGGGGTGGTGCCGCAGCAACCGCCAACAATATTTACAAATCCTTCTTTGGCCCATTCTTCTATGATGTGGGCAGTTTCATGAGGCTGTTCATCATATTCGCCAAAAGCATTGGGTAAACCGGCATTGGGATATGCAGAAGTATAGCAACTAGCCATTGCCGATAGTTCTTCAATATGCGGCCTCATTTCCCTGGCACCCAGGGCACAGTTGAGCCCGATACTGATTGGGTTGGCATGCATTACAGAAATATAAAATGCTTCCAGTGTCTGCCCGCTTAAAGTGCGGCCGCTGGCGTCAGTAATGGTTCCGCTAATCATAACCGGCAGGTCATTACCTGATTCCCTCTTGTATTGGCTGATGGCATAAATGGCCGCTTTGGCATTCAGGGTATCGAAGATGGTTTCAATAAGCAGGATATCCACCCCGCCTTCTGCCAGCCCGCGTATCTGTTCACTATAGGCGGCAGCCACTTCATCAAATGTTACGGCACGGAAGCCAGGGTTGTTAACATCCGGCGAAAGCGATAATGTTTTATTTAAAGGCCCGATGGCACCGGCAACAAAACGGGGCTTATCCGGGTTTATCTTCGTGTATTCATCAGCGGCAGCACGTGCGCACCTGGCAGAAGCAATATTCAATTCAAAAGCAAGGGATTGCATATCGTAATCAGCCTGTGCAATAGAAGTGCTGCTGAACGTATTTGTTTCAATGATATCGGCTCCGGCATCCAGGTATAGTTTATGGATGCCTGTTATGATATCCGGCTGTGTGATGCTCAGCAGGTCGTTGTTGCCTTTTACATCGGTGTGCCAGTTTTTGAAGCGCTCACCCCGGTAATCCGCTTCCGTTAATTTATGCCGCTGTATCATGGTGCCCATGGCGCCATCGATGATCAGAATGCGTTCCTTTAATAATTCTTTTAGTCCTTTCATGTCTATTCATTTCAATGAACGGCGAATGCCGGGTTTCCTAATACATTATTTACAGAAAATTGGTTTTTTGTTGCCGGCCACTACAAATGAAGAGAACTTAAAACGATTATCAAATCCGGGAGTTAGGTGGATATGCTTTTCGTTTATTAGTTCAATTGTTTGTGATGACCTTCGGGGTTGAACAATAAACAAATCCGCCCCGCCAACGGCTGCAAAGCTATAATAACAAAGCCATAACACAAAATGTTATAGCTTAAAAAACACCTGAAGTCAGAGGGGGTAAATACAAGAAATGGGAAGGACGTAAAATGAACCAACCCTTACCTGGCTGTATTGATATAGTTATCAACCGGGATCCTGTTTGAAATGCTTTTGGCCAGTGTCATTTCATCGGCATATTCCAGTTCGCCGCCAAATGCAATGCCCCGTGCAATAGTTGTAATGCTGATGGGCGTACCCTGTAATTTCCGGCCGATATAATAGATGGTAGTGTCTCCCTGTATATTTGGATTGAGTGCAAAGATCAGTTCTGTGGTCTTTTCATCTGCAATGCGTTTTATCAGTGCATCAATGGTTAGTTGATCGGGTCCAATGCCATCCAGCGGAGAGATGATGCCGCCTAATACATGGTAAACGCCATTGAATTGCTGGGTACTTTCAATGGCAATCACATCGCGGATATTTTCAACCACACAGATGATGTCCTGTTTACGCGAGGGGTTGCTGCAGGTATGGCAAAATTCATCATCAGAAATATTAAAACAACGTTTACAAAACCTTATTTCATTCCGCATAAGTGCAATACTGTTGCTGAACTGTTCCACATCCCGGTAATCCTGTTTAATCAGGTGAAGTACAAGCCGGAGGGCTGTTTTTTTCCCGATACCCGGTAATTTGGCAAATTCATTAACGGCGTTCTCTAAGAGGGAAGAAGAAAAAATCATGCGCAAAAATAGCCATTAGCCGGTAGTTTTCAATTATCAAAAAAATAGTTTTTGCAGATGTTTTTGGGCTCGGCGGATTGTTTACAGACTGATGTCGCGTTCATTATCCCAGTCGGCTTTTACGGCAATTTTCAGGTTAAGGTTCTTTACTTTTTCAGGTTGCAGGCCGGATGTATAGTTTCCCGGATCCCATTTCCCGTTTTTATTATCATCATATAAGATACTTATGGCATATTCGCCCGGAGGAAAAAGTTTGTTGGTCCATTCTCCGGAGCTGATGGCAAAACTATATTTCACTGATTCGCCATCTGAGAAAAGAATGACCGGGTTGCGGGAAAGGTCAAGGTTTGCAAACCGTAATGTAACTGAACCATAATCAGCCGTGTTTTTTGTTTTAAACCGAAGGGTATCTGTGCGGCTTAAGAAATTTCCTGCAGAATCCTGAACCGCTTCTTTTTGGATGATATAATTATACGTAGCGCCAGGTATCCAGTTTGTATGTACAGAAACGATTTTAGCGGTCTTATCAAGCTTGTTGTAATACGCACTTATCGGTTTGTAATTGCTGTCTGTCAATACTGTTTTGGTTGTATCAAACAATTGCAGCGGGTTGTTGAAACTAAGTTCAAATGGTTGCAGCAGGTCATGTATCTGGCCTGCCAGCCCGGTTAGATATTTTAATTTTTTTTCCGCTGCCGGTTTCAGAACGGTTAAGGTTTTGTTGTTGTCTGGTTTTTGTTCGGCGTAGGCAAACATTTGGATGGTATTATTATTGGTTGCCGGATTAAGGGTAGCATCGAAAAATGCGAATAATTCTGTTTTTGCATTATAAGTTTTGCTTCCATCGCCGTCTTTAAGTGCATATAGCCTAAAGTTTTTGCCGGGCAGGTAACGGAATTGGAATTGCCCGTTTCCGTCTACCCGTGCTACATAATCGGCTTTCGTTTTCTGCACGGCCGTATCATTTGTGTTGCGGTAAAGCAAAACCAGGATCGTACTGTCGGTTTTACCTGTTTCCGCCAGGGTCACTTTTCCGGAAAGGGTTAATGAATCTATAGCATTACCTGTAGCGAAAACATAGGTGAAATTCTTAAGGATATTCCCTTCATGCACATCTTTGATGGCGTTACCAAAATCGATGCTATAGGTTGTGTTTGGCTGTATGCTGTCTCTTAATCGGATACTTACGGATTTACGGTTATACGAAATGGTTGGGGTTGTTTTCTGTGCGGGAGAAATGATCAGGTTGTTTTGCAGTTCCTGTAAATCTATATTTTCATTGAAAGTAAGGGAGATCCTGTTTCCTGTAAAACCGGTGCTGTTTAATGCAGGAACAGCCTTTACCAGCTTTGGCGGTATACTGTCAGTAGGCCCGCCGGTTGGGGCACTTATCTGGGCACATCCGCTTGTATAAACAATGGCTGAATACAATCCGGCCACCAGTGCGAGTATTGATACTATTTTTTTCATCAGCCTGTACCTGTTCTTTAAAAGAGCTGTGAAGTTAGCTATTACGCCATAAATTAAAAGTGAAAGTTGTAAAAGAAACAGATGGGGAAACCGGTTTATCCATTGCTGTTATCCTCTTCATCTTCTATTTCGTGCAAGGCGATTGCCAGTTCGTTTGTCTTAACAAAATTGCACCAGTGGCATTCCTCTTTTCCGCAGCCGGTGTAAAATTCCCGGTTTTGTATTTTTTGCCAGGTGCGGGTAACCTGGTTTGTAACCGTGGCGATATCAGCCGGGCTGATGGTGATCTTTTCTTTCCTGTATTGCTTTTTTTTGTCGGGTTCAATAAAATCGAATTCTGTGCTTACCACTTTCCAGTCTTTGGCTTTATAGTTGTCTACGAGTATTTTGTAAAAAACGGCCTGCCGCCAGTAGTCGCCACCGTTAGGTTCGTTTTCAGATGGGCCTTTTAGTTTTGGCAGGGCTTTGTCGGGATCGCCGGTTTTATAGTCAACCACATTCACCGATTTTCCGTCAAATTCCAGTTTGTCCAGTTTTCCTTTCAGTGGTACATCTTCTACAACCACATTCCTGATGTTCAATTCTACAGATACAACGGGATTAAAACTGCTGATGTACCTGTCATAATAATTCCCCAGTATTTCAGGCCCGTATTCCATACGCCTGTTGTATTGTTCCCTGGTGAAGCTTTCGCGGTGCCGTTCCATAAACCAGGTGAAATCGCTGATGAATGTTTCTTTAGGGGGGAACTTATTGTTCCCGTTTTCCTGCATCTTGCGGAACAGTTTTTCCAGCGCATGATGTACGGCGGAACCGAATTCAGTTGCTTCGTTCTTGGGAGAAGGGATCCGGATCAGGTTTTTGAAATAGAATTCAAGCGGGCATTTGAGAAAATTATTCAGTGCGGTAACGTTCATCACGAACTTCTCCAGTGTACGTCCGATGAATGCCTCTTCAATAGCGTCTATTTGCGGCGCTTCGGGCTTACTGAACCCAAGCCCGGCAAATTCTGACAGTACGGGTGAATCTATCAACACTTTTTCTACGCTTATCTCATGTTTGTCAAGTATTTCTGCAATGAACATGGAGGGTTCCAGTTCTTTACCGTCATTTTTAAATTTACTGTATGAAATAAACAAGTGCTGTTCGGCACGGGTAAGCGCAACATAAAACAACCTTCTTAATTCTTCCTCTTCGGATGCGGCCGGGTGGGAAGTAAACATGGTATCGGGTAATTTATATCCACCGCCCGGCTTCTTTTTCTTTTCCCAGGAAACGGCATTACAGCCCGCAATGAATACGTATTCAAACTCCAGTCCTTTTGAGCCGTGTGCTGTCATCAGGTTAACACCCTTGTCGCTACCGCTTACCTGTACCAGCGGCAGGCTGATGCTTTCTTTTTCCATCAGTTCTATGAGTGTAACCAGTTGTTGCAGGTTCAGTAGCGGGTTTCGGCGTGTTTCTTCTTTTATAAAATCGAATAAAGCCGTAAGTACCTGTAACTGCCAGTGTTTGTCGGATGATTGCATGATCCTGCTGAGCAATCCGGTTTCCTGTATGATGTTTTCAAACAATTGCTGCAGGGTGATGTTGGGCACATCAGCCAACAATTTTTCTATAATGGCAGAAACTTTTTTCAAGCCTTCGTGCAGGCCGGTGCTGAACAGGTCGCGGGGAGGTGCTGCCGATTTTTCGTATAGCAGTTGCCGTATGGATGACCTTGATCCGCCGTATCTTTTGTCTGCCGCTTCCAGCGATAATTTCGCTATTTCAACAGGCGGAATGCCGAACCAGTTGAAGTGTAGGATTTCAAAAAGCATTTCATCGCCGCTGTACGGTATATAATGCTCGGAAGCCAGGTATTTAAGCACGAGCAATATCTTTTTGGCTTCAGGCAGTTCCAAAATATTCAGGTGCCTTTTGCTGTATGCCTGTATGTTAAGCAGTTTGAAATACCTCGACAGTTCTTCACCATATTTATTTTCTTTATAAATGATGCCGATATTGCCGGGCGAAACGCCGGATGCCAGCAATTGCTGTACCTGTTTAACGATGCCGATCATTTCCTGCCGTTGTGTTTCAAATTCACGGATGACGGGATTATTGGTCAGGTGCTTTATCTGTTCATTGGATGAAAGCAGTTCCTTGCTCAGCCCGTCAACCTGGTTTACCAGCCTTTCTTCATTACGGCTGATAAGTGTTTTTGATATATCGAGTATCGGCTGTGTAGAACGATAATTGCTGGTAAGCACTACCGTTAGTAATTCATCCTTATAGTTGCCTGCAAATTGAAGCATATTCTCAATGTTGGCGCCCTGGAACCGGTAGATGCTCTGGTCGTCGTCGCCCACTACAAAAACATTTGGTTTATCCCAGTAGCTTATCAGCAGTTCTACCAGCCGGTTCTGTGTACCGCTGGTGTCCTGGTATTCATCAACCAGTATATACTGGAATTTTTCCTGGTAAGACGCTAACATGTTTTTATTTTCTTCAAAGGCCCTGATCACCCAGTTTATCATGTCGTCGAAATCGTAACGGTTCTTTTTTCTCATCAACTGCTGAAAACGGTCAAATTCATTCACGGCCGCCCTTAG
>CALKVC010000117.1 GCA_937996595.1 uncultured Chitinophagaceae bacterium | reverse complement strand
CTTCAATTTGCAGTTCACGGTTTTTTTCTTCCAGTTCAATGGTACGGCGTTTCACCGCATTTTTTAACCGCACATTTTCTGCTTTGATTTTATTGGTATTCACCTGTTCGCCCTCACTCGTTCTAGCATCGGGCATAGAGCCATGTTCCTGGATGATTTTCCAGCCTTTATTAGTTTTGGTAAACAGGGTTGAAATGCGGCCTTGTTCATAAAAAGTCCATACACCATCTATCAATACAAAAAAATCACATTGTTCATTCACCATCACCTGGTCACCGATCATTGCTACACTAATCTTCCTGTTTCTCATATCTGCTTTTCCGGCTACCTGGTCGGCAGTTGATTTATAATACCCAATAGTTTCTTTTTTGTTTTTAAAGAATTCACCCCGCCCCGATCCGACCATTTGAATATTTTCATGCATCCAGTATGACATGGTTTGCATATCACCTTTAAAATAAGCATTCCAATAATCATGGTATGCTTTCAGAATTTCGGTTTTAAGATTTTGGGTCAGTTTCATTTTTAATAATAATTTGTCTTAATCACGGATTAGCATGGATGAAATAATTTCACTGATTTTTCTTCCAATCCGTGTAATCTAACTAATCCCTGATTCAGGCACTTAATTGAATAATAAATGTTGTTCCTTCACCCTCTTTGGTTTCTACCTTCAACTCCCCACCATGTCCTTTTGTTACTATATCATAACTCAAACTCAATCCCAATCCTGTTCCGCTGCCTGTTGGCTTTGTTGTAAAAAAGGGTTGGAAGATTTTTTCTTTTATTTTTTCAGAAATGCCTGTACCATTATCCTTAACCTTAACCTTAATCTCAACCTTATCTCTTTCTTTCCTTGTACTTACAATCACCTCCGGCTCATATCCGGGTTCATTTAGCTTCTTTCTTTCACTCACTGCATAAAAAGCATTATTAATTAAATTAAGTATCACTCTTCCAATTTCCTGTGGTACTACATTTATTTTTCCGATCGTTTCGTCAAAGACAGTTTCAAATCTGGCATTAAAGGAATGATCCTTGGCCCTCCAGCCATGATAGGCTAGTCGCAAGTACTCATCACAAAGCGCATTGATATCCGTGAGCTCTTTCTGTCCGCTGCTGCTCCGGCTGTGTTGCAGCATTCCCTTCACAATATCTCCGGCTCTCTTTCCATGCTGAAGAATCTTCTTTTCGTTCTCCTTGATATCCAATGCCACCATCCGGATTTCTTCCAGATTTCCCTTTGCCAGTTCTTCTTCCAGTTCCTGCATAAGTTCGACATTCAGTTCAGAAAAATTGTTGACAAAATTGAGCGGGTTCTGGATTTCGTGAGCGATCCCGGCTGTTAATTCACCCAGTGAAGCCATTTTTTCTGATTGGATCAGCTGGGCCTGTGTTGATTTCAGTTGCGTGTAAGCTTTCTCAATTTCCTTTGCCTGCGCCAGTTCTTTTTGCTGCGTTCTTTCCCTTTCCCTTTTTACGATATAAGCTCGTTGGTATTTGTAAATAAGGTATCCTGTTAAAATGATTAAAAGTCCGTACAGACAATAAGCCCACCATGTTTTCCACCAGGGCGGTGTAATCGTGATTACGATACTTTTTAATACAACAGCACCATCACTGTTAACTGCTTTAACTTGAAGCATATATTTACCCGG
>CALKVC010000116.1 GCA_937996595.1 uncultured Chitinophagaceae bacterium | reverse complement strand
GTTGTCCTTATTAGTTGTTACATTTGAGTTATAACCAAGATTTGTTATAAAGTTGCTCAGAATTTGGGTAGTAGTTGAAGTAGCTGCAGATTGATCAGAATGATGAATAAATACCTTTTGCGGTGTTAGTGTACCTAAAGTTGCACAAGATTCCAATGCGATAAACTGCCCATTTCTTAATATATTTCCGAAACGATTGAAACTCACATTACCATTGTATACCAATGGATCTGTGAACCTAATTCTTTTTAAAGATTGTATAGTTCCAAAAGTATCTATAGTTGCAAATATATGTGAACCTGTATCACTTATTCCACCCCCTGCCGTAATTGTCCCATATAATTTTAGTTGATCATTTAATAGGGCCAGATTTCTAAATTTTAATATTGGATAATCACTGCCACTAATGGTTAGATCATATTTTTTTGCAAATGAAAGTCCGCCAGTATTGATGTCTACCTTCGCAAGGTATGCAGGAACTGAATAATTGGGCAAAGGAAAGTAAGATTCGAATGTTGCATAGAGACTATTATTTTTGAGCGCAAAATTCTTTACACGCCAGATATTGTTTACTTCTTTACTCCATTGCAAATCTCCTGAAGAATTGTACTTGGAAAGGAATGTATGAGAGCCCTGGTTCAGTGTTCTTTGAAAGCTCATTCCAAGTATAATATCACCTGAAGAGGCTTCTGTTAAAGCAACATTGTCCGAAAAATAAAAATTGCTGAATCCCGCATAATAAAAACTCTTTTGCCAGATAATACTCCCATTAGCATCAAGCTTCATCAGAAAAGGCCTGTGATTAGAATTCGCAAACCTGTGAAGACCTGCTACTAAGTAGTTGCCATCATTTAGTTGAATGATACGATGAGGTGCAATATATTGTCCATCATAGTAGTGACGTGCCCAAATTAAATTTCCGTTTTTTGATAATTTCATTATAGTGCAAGCATCCCGATTCGATACAATTACTGCGGCTGAAGTCCCTAGAACTATAATAGTCGAATCTGCTGATATGATCGTTTGATGAGATGTAAATTTATATGAAGGAGAGTTAATTAGTTTTTCAAAATAATTATTAGGATCACATGGTGTGGTAACATTGACTGTTATTGTTCTGGAAGAATTGCATAGTGCTGTTCCTGCTACAAGACTAACAGTAAATATTCCCGGAATATTGAACTGGTTGGAAAAGTTCTGCGTAGTGGCAACCTGGACGTTATTGATATACCATGTATTGGTAATTGGAGATCCTGTACTTGTGTTTACAAAATTTAAAACCTGCCCAACTGGTATTTCAACAGCTGTTGTTGTGAAGTCTGCTGTAACAGGACAACTTACTATAACTGTAACTTCTTTCGATGAAGAATCGCAAAGGGTTGTATTGTTTCCTATCGCTACCAGTTTCATTATGTATTGACCAACTGTATTAAAAGTATTTGAAAAATTAGGCGCTGAAGATTGAAAGATGCCATCAATATACCAATAATAAATCAAGGCATTGACTGACGTATTTGTAAAATTTACAGACCCACCAACATTGATGGTAGTAGGAGTGTTGTTAAAATCCGCCATAACAGGATTTGGGCATGGTGGTAAACATGACCGGCAATTCAATAAACTGCCTCTTACATTATTGATCATCCAGTTCATTCTGTCTGCCTGGCCTTGTGTAAATACTGTCATACAGTCCCAGTTCCCATAGTCCATATAATCTGATGTCAGATCGTTTTGATCTGATGTAAAACCAGATTGAGTATCTGTAGTACAACTGTTAACAGGAATTGAACAGGATGTGTAGGCAGTTGAATTATCAGGGGGAGTATCACATACTTTATCGCCGTCGCTCAAACAATCTACATTATTACAGCCACCTTCAAATGTGTGGTAAAGGCCAAAATAATGGCCCATTTCATGAATAGCTACTACATCTGATGAATATGAATTTCCAAAAAACGATGCCTCTATAATAATTCCGTCCACAGATCCGCCATGCGCTGATGGCATATAGGCATATCCTGCTACAGCTCCCGGTATACTGTTTACAATCCAGATATTAATATAGCATTTTGGGTTCCACCTGTTGATATTCTTTACGTTTTGATCATCTGAGTAAAAACTTGGACCATTCATGTTTGTGTATGCGGAAACATTCCTTGTAATGCCGTTTGTTGGATTGCCATTTGGATCTCTCTGTGCAAGGCAAAATTGAATATTTGTATTTACACCATCAACGGGATTATAATAACCTGTATTTGCAAAGGCTTCATTTAAATGCTGAATAGCAGTAAGGGCTCTTGTGTCACTGATATTTTCGGGGCCGTTATTATGAATAATATGCACAACAACAGGAAGTGTAACCAATGCTTGTGGCCGTAGTGATTGTTGAGATGACTTGTTAAATTGTGAGAGCTGTCTTTCGATTTGCAAATTTGTTTCCCATGCTTGAAAGTTTTTTTGAAACATATCATTCATAATATCAGTAGTTCCACAGCTGATATTGGTTCTGTTTGAAAAACCATTTTGCGCAGCAGCTAATAATATGTAATGCAGAAAACCCGTCAACAGTAATGTAAATCTTATATGTCTCAAAACAGAGTTTTGCAAATGAAAATAAGTTTTATGTTCTTCTAAAGTTTTATTCAATAATAATAGTTTAAATCTTGGGAATTTGTTGAATTCTAAATCTGCCAAAATTAACAATTATGTCTTATTGGTTTTTTAGCTAAGTTTATTAATCTTTTAGAAATAGGCAAAGACCTGCAGCATGTTGGGTGCCGTCGTTCATGCGAACAACTGGAACGCCATTTTTCCATAAAGTAGCATAAAAAAAGTAAGGATATGTTCCCATAGTTTCATATCCAGTTGCATAAACATCAGAACCTAAAACTTTAACTGAAGAAATGTAAGCTCCATTGTCTACACTTGTTGAAAATATTTGAATGCTATTTTTCCAAATTTTTCCTACAATGGTAAGTAAACCGCTATTATTTAAAGTATTGACAGTTCCCGCAGCATAGACATCAGAACCTGATACATGCACTGACGAAATGTAAGCATCCTGTGTTCCATCACTAAGTGCAGTTGCAATTCCATTTTTCCAAATTTTTGCAACTTTATTAGTGCCATTAGACTCATAGCCACCCACGTAAACGTCGGATCCTAGAACACAAACTGAATATGCTGTTGCATCATTCACTCCTGTAGTTAAAGAAGTACCAACACCATTTTTCCAGATTTTTGCTGTAGTGGTTTCATACCCCGCAACGTAAACATCCGTTCCTGAAACAAAAATTGAAAGTCCTGACGCATCAAAAGGGCCTGCAGGCAAAGAAGTGCCAACCCCGTTTTTCCAGATTTTTGGAACCTTATATGTTCCGTTATTTTCATTTCCAGCAATATAAACGTCTGTTCCGGAAACGAAGACTGAATTTGCGACCGCATTATTAGTACCTGAATTAAGAGAAGTGCCATTGCCATTTTTCCATATTTTGGCCTCAACATAAGTCCCGTTATTTTCATACCCGGCAACATACACATCTGTACCTGATACAAAAGTACTACTAGCTCTACCATTGCTTGGATAGCTCATTAAAGAAGTTGCGACTCCGTTTTTCCAAATTTTCGCAATAGATCCATATTGCCCATCTTCATACCCAGCTATATAAACATCATCGGTATAGGCAAATGGAGTTTCATCTTTAGATTTGGAGCAACCGAAGAATAAAAAACAAAGAATAAAAAATAAAATAAATTTTTTCATATACATTAGTTGTAAGTTGTCATGTATTTGTTTATGATGTGAATTAGATGAGGAAGATACAAAAGTTAGCATAGTAAATTGTAATATTTTCAAAAGAAATGGCTAAAATATCCAGGAAATAAGTATGTAAATTCTTAATTGCTTTTAGAGTGTAATGCAGCTCGTTTTACTATAACACTTTCATTATCTGAGTTTATTGAAAGTTAGTTTCTCTCTTTTTTTTATTATTTAAAGGGATTACTCAGTCTGACATCGATTTGTGAGGATCCGGATCTTCAGGGCAATAATATAATTCCTCCAGTTCCGGATGTTTTTTTCTAAAAGTTGAACTTTTGGGAGTATAAACTTCTTCGCCCAGTCCAAATGAAGTAAAGTAGCAAATTTTCTCAGTGCCCCCGCTTAAATGCTAAGTATTTTTTAAGATAATATTGATGGGATCACTTGCTGTCTTTTTAAAATGGCAGTCATTTGCTGCTTATGTACTGGTAGTTGCTGTGCTGTTCTTTATTTTCTTTAAACACAAACATGATCCCAAAGCTTTGGAAAATGTTTAACATTAAATTAAAAGTAAATAACCGTTAAATAAAAAAATCTCCTTAGTAAAAGGAGATTTTTTTATGAGATAATATTTTCAATATTATTTATGCGCTTCAATCTTTTTTACAAAATTTGCTTTGGGTTGTGCGCCAACCAGTTTGTCAACCACTTCGCCATTCTTGATAAAAAGGATGGCCGGAATGCTGGTGATACCATAATTCATGGAAACCTGCGGGTTAACATCAACATTAACTTTACCCACATTAACCTTGCCATCATAGTCTTTTGCCAGTTCTTCAATAACCGGGCCGATTGCCCTGCAGGGGCCACACCATTCTGCCCAAAAATCAATAACTGTCAGTTTATCTGAATCTAATACGCTTGTTTTAAAATTCGCATCTGTGAATTCGAGTGCCATAAATATGTTTTTTAAATTTTGAAGGAAGAGCGCAAATTTAAATCCAAAAAATTGAATATGTTGTTTTGACATATCCACATTGGTATAAATTAAGTATTATGTAACAATAAGTCAGGTTTTGCTGCTTTAAACTGTCATTACGTTAACTTCAATATGTTTGTGGTTATTCAGGTATAACGCCATTTCATCGTTCATGGTAAACCCTTTTTCCAGGGTACGCATACTGAACTTATAGTTCCTGGCTTCATCATTTATAGTGAATTTTAATGCAGACCTTCCGGGATGTTCCTGTACATTCCTGTTGATAAATGTTACAAATTCCTCATCTATGTACTGGGGCGGAATATCTATAACCAGTTCTTTGGTAAGGGCGGATTTTGCGGTTTCCAGCAGGTGAAGTTTAGCGATTTTAAATTCATACTGGTCACTGTTGTAGCGTTGCCTGAAAGCACCTTCAATCATCAGTATCATCCCTTTTTCCAGGTAATTGGTATATTTCACGTAGTCTTCGCTCCAGAGCATGAATTCAGATTTGCCGCTGAAATCTTCTATGTGCAATACGCCGAAGTTTTTACCTGTTTTGGTTAACCGGTGCTGCGCATCTATTACCAGCCCGGCCAGCCTGAATTGTTTGGAAGTGGGGGTAACACCCACAGCATTTTTCACATCGTTAAAATCGGCCAGCGGGGTGATGTTATAATGTTTCAGTTCAAATTTGAAATTGTCCAGGGGATGGCCACTCATATACATGCCGGTAACCTCCTTTTCAAAGTCAAGTTGTTCTACCAGTTGCCAGGGCGGGCAAACAGGCAATTTGGGGGCTATTATTTCCGGCATCTGCAGGTCGCCAAACAGGGTATTGGTTGCATTGGCGCTTTGCGACTGGTAAACGGCGCCGAATTTCAGTATTTTTTCAATGCCGGGACTGTCGCCTGGTACCTGGTAAAAATATTGTGCCCGGTGAATATCGCGGAAGCAATCAAAAGCACCGCTGTAAGCAAGGCTTTCCATCGATTTTTTATTTACACAGCGGAGGTTTACCCTTTTTACCAGGTCGAATATATCTTTATACAGGCCATGCTTATTCCTTTCTTCCACGATGTTCTCAATGGCCGCTTCGCCCACGCCTTTCAACCCGCTGAACCCGAAACGGATTTCCCCTTTATTATTTACGGCAAAACCATTGTTAGATTCATTAATATCCGGACCAAGCACGGTAAGCCCCATCCGCTTGCATTCTTCCATAAAGAAAGTGATCTTATCTATACTGCCCGCATGGTTTAAAACGGCTGCCATGTATTCACTTGGGTAATGGGCTTTCAGGTAAGCTGTCTGGTAAGCCACGAAAGCATAACAGGTGGAATGTGATTTATTAAATGCATATTGTGCGAATGCTTCCCAGTCAGTCCATATTTTTTCCAGCTTGTCTTTCGGGTGTCCCTTACCGGTAGCACCTTCAATAAAACTCACTTTCATCTTATCCAGCACGGCCCGCTGTTTCTTACCCATCGCTTTGCGCAATATGTCTGCATCGCCCTTACTGTACCCCGCCAGTTTCTGCGACAGCAGCATCACCTGTTCCTGGTATACGGTGATGCCATAGGTTTCTTCCAGGTATTCCTGCATGTCGGGCAGGTCGTAACTCACTATTTCCTTTCCGTGCTTGCGGGCCACAAACTGTGGTATATACGACATGGGGCCGGGGCGGTACAGCGCATTCATGGCAATCAGGTCGTCGAATTTATCCGGTTTCAGTTCACGCAGGTATTTCTGCATGCCGGGGCTTTCAAACTGGAATGTGGCATTGGTATCTCCCTGCTGGTATAGTTTGTAGGTTAGTTCATCATCCAGCGGAATCTTGTCAATATCAATTTCAATACCATGATTCTGTTTTATCAGTTGCAGCGCTGTTTTAAGGATACTCAGCGTTTTTAACCCGAGAAAGTCCATTTTTATAACACCGGCCTCTTCAATGGATCCGCCTTCAATCTGGGTAAGCCAGAGGTCAGAGTCCTTTGAAGTGGCAACAGGCAGCAGTTCCGTGAGGTCTTTGGGTGCAATGATGATGGCGGATGCGTGTACGCCTGTATTCCTTACAGAACCTTCCAGTATTTCTGCTTCATGAAGGATGCGGCTGTTGAGGTCGTCGCCAGCATATAATTCTCGCAGTTTTTTTGCATTTTCAATGTCTTCCCCCTGTAACTGTTCTTTTTCTTCCAGTGATTTATCGCCATTCTTCGCTTCTTTAGCAGTGAATGGGGCATGTAACAGCCTTTTTAAATTGATGCCGGGTTTTTCAGGTACCAGTTTTGAAATGGCACGGCTTTCCGCAATGGGCAGGTCCATTACCCTTGCTACATCGGCAATACTTGATTTGGCTGCCATCGTACCATAGGTGATGATCTGTGCAACCTGGTTCCTGCCATATTTCTGTACCACATAATTCAGCACTTTCTGCCTGCCTTCATCATCAAAATCAGTGTCTATATCGGGCATCGACTTACGTTCGGGGTTCAGGAACCGCTCAAACAGTAAATTGTATTTGATGGGGTCTATGTTGGTGATACCGATACAATAGGCTACGGCGCTGCCTGCTGCAGAACCACGCCCGGGCCCGATGAACACACCCAGGTCTCTGCCGGCCTTTATGAAATCGCTTACGATGAGGAAGTACCCGGCAAAGCCCATTTTTCGGATGATGCCCAGTTCAAACTTCAGCCGTTCTTCGCTTTCGGGGGTAAGTATCTTGTATCTTTCTTTGGCGCCTGTCCAGGTAAGGTGTTCCAGGTAATCATCCTGCGAAGCAAACCCCGGGGGCACTTCAAAAAAGGGGAGGAGGATCTCCCTTTTAAGGTCAAGCAGGTCTATTTTGCTTACAATCTCATTGGTGTTATCAATTGCTTCAGGCAGGTCGTGAAATACCTGCTGCATTTCTGCTGATGTTTTCAGGTAAAACTGGTCGTTGGGAAAAGCAAAGCGTTTATTCTTAGCCGATATATCATCATCTGAAAATTCCCTGGACGCGGGTGTGCTTTGCAAAGCGCCGGTGTTGATGCACAAAAGAATGTCGTGCGCATTAAAATCCTTTTGGTCAATGTAATGGCTGTCGTTGCTGGCGATTACCTTAACATTGTATTTTTTGGCAAACTTAAGCAGTATCTCATTTACCTTTTCCTGTTCGGGTATGCCATGCCGTTGGAGTTCTACATAATAATCTTCCTGGAAAATGTTCAGCCACCATTTGAATTCATTTTCACCTTCCGCTTCGCCTTTTTTCAAAATGGTTTGCGGAACCAGTGCGCCCAGGCAGCAGGTGGTTGCTATCAGCCCTTCATGGTATTTATGTATCAGCGTCTTGTCTATACGCGGGTACTTGCTGTACATCCCTTCAATATAACCCAGCGAAGTGAGTTTTACCAGGTTCTTATAACCCTGTTCGTTTTTGGCCAGCAATATCTGGTGGTGGCGCGGGTCTTTTTCATCCTTGCTGAAATTTTTCCTTGTCCTGTCCTGGGTGATATAAAATTCACAACCAACTATCGGTTTTACTTTCGGTTTCCCCAGTTCATCCAGGTTATTATATGCTTCTTTTACAAATTCAAAAGCGCCGAACATGTTTCCATGGTCGCTGATGGCAATGGCCGGCATGCCGTCTGCAATCGCTTTTTTGTACAGCCCCTTGATGGAAGCGGCGCCATCCAGCAGGGAATATTGTGTATGAACATGCAGGTGCGAAAACTTCATGCAGGAATATTGGTTAAAGGTTACACAGCATTTTTTTCAATTTTGTTGGTCTAACCGGCCTGAAAATCCTGGTGGAAACAGGCCTGTTTTTCCTACGGCAAATATCGTTTTTAATGGCCTGAATTGGGAAACCCTTTTTCCACATAATAATGGTTTATAATAGGTTACACTTACCGGGATGTTAATGCCGGATATGGGTAAAAGTCTTCTTATCAGTTGTTTATGAAAGAGTTGTGTTAAAAAACAACCCTGAAGGTTGTATATCTCCGGTTTTGGGTGTACCTTTGCACAGCTTTTTAAAAGCTATTTTTAATTGTTTGTAGGACAAGACCAGCAGGCGCATAAAGATCATTAGCTCAGGTAACAATTACAGGGAAGGATAAAACACGGAAGAACAGGTCTTGCATACGTGTAAACCACCATTTTACGTATGAGGAAAATATTTTTTGTTTTTGTAGCGTTTTTCGTTTTTTCAGGAACATCATTTAATGCAGCAGCACAGCAACTGAAAAATTCAGTTTTACTTAATGAGGGCATTACTTACCGGCATGGGCCCCGGTTTATAGACGGTATTGAAATAAATGCAGGCAAAACGGAAACGGCCAAACTGGTTCCTTCGGCATCTGCCGTTTCAGCAAATTCTGTTAAACCTGTTTCCAGCGGTAAAACCTTACCGGGCATAGAATTTGCCACATCACTGCATTTTAAATATGCCCAGTTGCTCAACAGGAATGTTGAGTTCATCCTGAATACTTCCCTTTTCAGCTTTATTGACGAATGGTGGGCTACCCGTTACCGTTATGGAGGATCTACAAAGAAAGGGATTGATTGCAGCGCTTTCACCTCATTGCTGATGGGTACGGTATTTGCCGTAAAATTGCCCCGTACAGCCCGCGAGCAATACAATGAATGTGAGAAGCTGAACCGGGAAGAACTGGAAGAAGGCGACCTGGTATTTTTTAATACACGCGGTGGTGTAAGCCATGTTGGTGTTTACCTGGGTGATAATTATTTTGTGCATGCCAGCACCAACAACGGTGTTACCATCAATACGCTGGATGAAACCTATTACAGCCGCCGGTTCATAGGTGGTGGAAGGGCACCGGGTATGTTATAAACCCGGTTTTAATAATTTGTAAAACCACCGGTTCAGCCTGCATGCTTTACAGTGATGTAAAAATTCTTATCAGCTTCAAAAGTTTTTCCATCATACCATTTACCGGGACTTATCGTTTTCCATGCTGATGACGGGTATATCCATTTCGGTTTTTTCCCGAATGATACTTTTACCGGCAGGTTAAGATTATCAACAGCATTGCTCCACCTGTATGAAACGGCTTTATTCTCTATTTTATATTCAAGCACCGGTATCATGGTAGTTCGCAGGTATTGGTTGAATATGGAACTGAAGTCAAATCCCGCTTTTTCGCTTATATAATCCTCTACCTGCTGGGTGGTTACCGTTTTATGATAGAAATCCTTGTTGAGCCCGGTTAGTATCTTCCTGAATTTTTTATCAGAACCGGTGATCTGCCTCACGAGGTGCAGCATGTTGCCCGCCTTGTAATACATGTCGCCGCTGCCTTCCCGGTTTACGCCATATGGGCCGATGATTGGAATATCATTGCTGATGAGGCGGCGGATGCCCTGTACATATGCATTACCGGCTTCCGTACCAAAATAGTAATCAGTAAAAAGTGTTTCACTGTAATTGGTAAAGCCTTCGTGAATCCACATATCGGCAATATCGTTGCTGGTGATGCTGTTGGCGAACCATTCATGGCCGCTTTCGTGTATGATGATGAAATCCCATTTCATTCCCCAGCCTGTTTCAGACAGGTCGCTGCCATGGAAACCATTCTGGTAACCGTTACCGTAAGCGGTAGCGCTCTGGTGTTCCATACCCAGGTGCGGTGATTCAACCAGTTTGAAACCATCTGCATAGAACGGGTAGGGGCCAAACCAGTATTCAAAAGCCTTCATCATCCTGGGCGCATCAGTAAATTGTTTTTTTGCTTTTTCCAGGTTATAGTCCAGTACCCAGTAATCCATATCCAGTTTTCCTTTTTTGCCATCATACAGTTCTGAGAAATGAACATACTTGCCGATATATGGAACAATATTGTAATTATTGATGGGGTTTGTTACCTGCCAGCTATACCTGGTTTTTCCGCCTGACATGGCCTGTTGTTTCAGCAACCTGCCATTGCCTACTGCCATAAGACTATCAGGAACGGTTACATGAAGAATAGCCCCGTTATCCGGTTCGTCACTTTGAATGTCTTTACAGGGATACCATACACTGGCGCCCAGCCCCTGGCAGGCCACGCTCATCCAGGGGTTGTTATTTTTATCTTTTTTCCAGATCCATCCGCCATCCCAGGGCGGCCGTACCGCTTCACGGGGTTTTCCGCTGAAATAAATGTTAATGGTTGCCTGTACAGGGGTGAAATTTGCGTTGGAAGCCTCATTGCGTACAGTTACCCAGTACAGGTTACCATCACGGGTGAAGCCAAGCCTGCTGCCGTCCTTAATAATACTGTCTATTTCCATCGGCTGCTGCAGGTCTAATTGCATCTGCGAAACGCCTTTATCCAGGAAACGGATGAAATTGCTTCCCTTGATTGTTTTTGTAGCATAATCCGGTTCCACATCAATTTCATAATGCAGCACATCCCATAGTTGCCTTCCGGGGCCGTTGCTACCCCGTAATGTATCAGCCCTGGTAAATTCTTTCTGCTTGCTTAATGGTTGTGCTGATACCATCAACTGTGGTAATACCAGTAAACAGGCTACAAGTAAATGCCTGTAATTTGTATGTGCCATCCTTTATGATTTTGTGCGATAAATCTAATTATAAATACCGAATGCAGGCCGGATTTTTGATAAACGGAACTACAATTCGTTGGGTTGAATTGGTTTATGAAGCATCTTGATTAATTTCATATCACGATTGAACTATGAAGGGTACTAGAGTACATACGCGTTCTGCTAAAAAAACTGCTGGCTATTCCCTGGCAGCCCTGCTGTATGCAGCCCTGGTTTTTGTAAGCTGCCACAGCCATCGTAACCAGGGGAAACAGGTTTTCAGGTATAATGAAATGAGCGGCATTGCCAGCCTTGACCCTGCTTTTGCCAAAAACCAGTCTGTGATGTGGCCCGTTCACCAGCTATATAATACACTGGTGGAAGTTGACAGCCAAATGCAGATACGCCCATCACTGGCTTACCGGTGGGTATTTTCAGCAGATAAACGGGCAATTACCTTCTACCTGCGACAGGATGTTTTTTTTCATGATGATCCCTGTTTTCCCGGTTCAACCGGAAGGAAACTGGTTGCAGCTGATGTGCAGTATAGCTTTAGCAGGCTCTTAAACCCAGCTACCGCGAGCCCGGGTGCATGGATATTTAATGACCGGGTAGACAGCATAAATCCGTTTACTGCAATTAATGATTCTGTTTTCAAAGTACAATTGCAAAAACCCTTTCCGGCTATTTTGGGAATACTGAGTATGCAGTATTGTTCTGTGGTGCCTGCAGAAGCAGTTGAACAATATGGCAGGGAGTTCAGGCGGCATCCGGTGGGAACCGGGCCTTTCCGCTTTACAGCCTGGGAAGAAGGCGTGGCCCTTGTGCTGAGTAAGAATGACCGGTATTTTGAGAAGGATAACAGCGGTTATCCCTTACCGTATATAGATGGCATAAAAGTTAGTTTTTACGACAGCAAGGCCACCGAGTTCCTGGAATTCAGCCAGGGCAGGCTCGATTTCATCAATGATATTGACGCCACATTCAAGGATGAAGTACTAACCCGAACGGGTAACCTGAAAAAGGAATGGACGGGCAAACTGCAATTGCATAAGCATCCATACCTGAATGTGGAATACCTGGGCATACTGGCAGATACAACGAACCCGTTGTTAAAACATTCTCCGTTAAAACAGCAGCAGGTGCGGCAGGCAATCAATTATGCCATAGACAGGAAAAAGATGATGCTGTACCTGCGCAATTCTATTGGTACAGCGGCAAACAGCGGTTTCGTACCTGCAGGTTTACCATCATTCGACTCCGTAAAAGTGAAGGGGTATGAATATGATCCTGTAAAAGCAACGCGTTTACTGGCAGCTTCAGGTTTTGGCAACGGGAATACAATGCCCGCAATCAAACTGCTTACTATCCCCAATTACGCAAACCTGGCAACTTATATAGCCAATGAATTGAAACAGGCCGGCATTCATGTGCAGGTTGAAGTGGTACAAAAAAGCATACTGCTTGAGCAGACTGCCAGGTCGCAGGCCCTGTTTTTCAGGGGCAGCTGGATAGCCGATTACCCGGATGCCGAAAATTACCTGGGCGTATTTTACAGCCGAAATCCGGCTCCGCCCAATTATACCCGTTTCAGGCATACAGGGTTTGACAGACTATACGAACAGGCACAGGTTGAAACAATTGATTCTGTAAGGTTTGCCATATACCGGAGCATGGATTCCATCATCATTAGTGAAGCTCCGGTGGTGCCCTTATGGTACGATATGGTCATTCACCTGGTACATAATAATATCAGCGGGTTTTACCCGAACAGTTTGAATATGCTGGAGTTGAGGAGGGTGAGGAAGGAGTAGTTTTTGATTTATGATTTATGATTTATGATTTATGATTTATGATTTATGATTTATGATTTTTCGGCTTTCTCCTGCCGGTTAAACAGGTACATGAATGTAAAAATAAACAAGTATGCAAATATATTGAACCAGGTATGATGGTCTAATCCCATTGGCATCGGCCAGCCCTTATTGGTTGCAACCAGCAGCAGGCTAACACGGGTTATATTCAGCAACCAGATACCCAGTAAACCGGCCAGCAGCCAGAACAATTTCCTTTTGATGGTTCCTGATGAAGCCACTACAAAGGCAATCCAGAAACTCATAACACCGTATCCTACACATTCATACACCATACGCACGCCCCTGCCGTTTACCATACGCAGGTTATAATCACCCGCTATATAGGTGTCAATTCCGAATACCGATAACTGGTATTTTGATCCGTATAATAAAGAATTCCTGATCCAGGTTATATAATCAAGGTATTTGTCAATGAAAGGGCTGTAACTGCCACCCGGTACGGTTAACCCGATCCATGCCAGTGTGCCGTAATAACAGGCTGCAAAAACCAGCAGGAATTTTAGTAAAAATAGCATGAAAACCTTATCTCGCAGTATGTATATCATCCGGAAAAATTATAAAAAATACAGTGCTTTATTTTTTATGGCTGGAAACGCCCGTCTGAAAAAATATCCCTGTAAGTAGCCAGATCAAACCCATGCCGGTAATAATCACAGGCCACGATATAGGCGCCGCTGCAGTACTCATTATATTGGCCGGGTTGCATCGCCGCCAGTTCACCAAACAATGCTGCTATGCGGGCATTATCTGAAAGATCAACATTCCATCCGGCTTTTTTTTCCTGCAAAGCGTTCCAGGGTGTGAAATTACTGGTAATTACGGGCCGGCCTGCACTTAAAGACTCATATAATGCATGCCCGAAATTTTCGCCGTGTGTTAGCAGGACCGAAGCATCGTAATTACTGAATACCTGCTGAACCATTTCCGGTTTTACATCGCCCAGGTACCGGATCCTGCCGGGAGCCGCTTTCATGGCTTCGCCGCATTTTTCCCAATATACTGCGTCTTTTACAGGCCCGCAGATATCCAGGGAAATGCCTGTTCCCGATGTTGCAATTACCTGTACCAGTTGCAGCAGGTTTTTCTTGGCAGTTACCAGGGAAAGGTAAACCAGTTTCAGTTTTCCCGGTTCCTTTGCAGGGAAGCTGATCTGAGTTAGCGGTTTTGCAGGAATGTTACCAGCAACAGTTACGCGTGACCGTGAGCCGAAAATACGGCTTATATCCTCTTTTTCTTCCTCATTGGTTGCATGCCAGCACAGATTGCTGCAAAGGCCGCTCAGTTTCAGCAGGCCGAGGTACCCTTTTTTCTTTAATGCCTTGCCAGCCAATGCCCCTTTTTGCAGCATGCCCCGCGGGCAGATGACTGTATGTATATGCCGGAACTTAAGCAGTGGTACTAACACAAACGCATAAGAGAACATACCGTTGAGGTAAATAAAATCAGGGCAGGCTTTCTTTACGGCTTCACCAATGCCGTTAATTCCCTGCTTCTTTCTGCTTGCATACCACACATGGATTGTTTCAGCAGCGCCGGGTAATTGCACGTTTGTCCAACAATCTGTTTCTGCCACATCAAGCTGGGCCTGTTCGTTTAGGTCGTGGGCGCTGGTTAGTACATAGATACTGTACATTGTTTCCAGGCCGTTTGCCAGGTTGGTCAAAGATTGAATTGGCCCGCCTGCCTTATATGCCGGGTAAAAATGGTCATAACATATTACAAGCACGGGTTTTTTCATGCAACAATGGTGATTGACTCTATACCACGGATTACCTGCTGGTAACTATACTGGTCTATTTTTTCGAGTGCCGCTTTACGGATAGCCTCCCCGGATTCAGCAGGCATGTGAAGGTAATCTTTCAGCAAGCCTGCCAGTTGATTGATATTAC
>CALKVC010000115.1 GCA_937996595.1 uncultured Chitinophagaceae bacterium | reverse complement strand
TCAAACCTTGCTTTTTATCTTCTGCTTCAGGTTTTTCATCAAAGTTTTCCAAAGCTTTTTGAAATTCCTGATCGTCAATAATTGAGTTTGAGCTCGTTTCATTAAAGCTTTTGATTTTTTGGATACTTTTGGTTTCTAATCGCTCATTTAAGGAGTTTATCGCGCTTTCATCAATTCTACTTTCACTTCATTCTCACTCTTGCCATTCATTAAAGCTTCGGTTTGCGCAAAGAAATTGCTGGCCAGTTTCTGCTGGTGGTCGCCGATCGGGTTATGCGAACAGGCAGCCAGTATGAAGTCGCAGGGAATAATGGAAGTACCCTGGTGAATCAACTGGTAAAAGGCATGCTGTCCGTTTGTGCCTGGTTCACCCCAGATAACGGGACCGGTTTGGTAACTGATTTTTTTTCCTGACCGGTCAACATATTTTCCATTGCTTTCCATGTTTCCCTGTTGGAAATAAGCAGCAAACCGGTGCAGGTACTGGTCGTAAGGCAGGATGGTTTCAGATGTGGTTCCATAAAAATTACGGTACCATATCCCAATCAGGGCCATCAGTACCGGGATATTTTTTTCAAAAGGGGTTTCTTTAAAGTGAATATCCGTAGCATAGGCACCCTGTAGCAATTGTTCAAAATGATTGAATCCGATGGTAAGTGCGATAGACAGGCCGATTGCGCTCCACAGGCTATAACGCCCGCCAACCCAGTCCCAGAATTCAAACATATTAGCGGTATCTATTCCGAATTTTTCCACTTCATCCTTATTCGTGCTTAAAGCCACAAAATGCTTTTTGATGTCTTCCTCGCTTCCACCGTTCTGAAGGAACCATTGCCTGGCACTATGGGCATTGGTCATGGTTTCCTGTGTAGTAAATGTTTTACTGGCTATGAGGAAAAGGGTTTCATCGGCAGTAATCTGCTTACAGGTTTCTGCAATATGGGTGCCATCAACATTACTAACGAAAAAAGGCCTGATACCTTTTATCCAGTAAGGTTTCAATGCTTCGGTAACCATTACCGGCCCCAGGTCGCTGCCACCAATACCAATGTTAACGATATACTTTATCTTCTTACCGGAAAAACCTGTCCATTCGCCGCCATGAATCCTGGCACAGCAGGATTTCATCTGGTTGAGCACCTGCCTGATACCTGGCATCACATCAGCTCCATCCAGCATAACGGGATTGCCGGAGAGGTTGCGTAGGGCGGTATGCAAAACAGCACGCCCTTCGGTACCGTTTATCTTTTCACCGGAAAACATGGCTTCTATGGCTTCCCCTAACCGGCATTCATTGGCCAGTTGTAACAACAGGCTTCTGGTATGGTGGTTAATATTGTTCTTACTGTAATCGAACAGGATATCGCCGGATTGCACAGAAAAAGAGGTAAACCTTTGCGGGTCTTCAGCAAAAAGCTGTTTCAGGTGAACCGGTTTCATTTCTGCGTAATGAGTAGTAAGTGCTTTCCAGGCTGTGGTTTCAGTTGGGTTTTGTACAGGGAACATATATTATTTTTTTTAATCTGTTTACAAGATAAGCGGATTTTTTCTTTACATTTCTGCAATGATAGTAACCAGTTTGTGTATCATATCTGCAGTAATATCAAGATGCGTAACCATCCGTACCTGGGTGGGAGAGATGGCGATGCAAAGTACATCATGCTGCTTTAAATAGGCAGTAAAGGAAGCGGCTGTGTATTTTCCGGTCACTTCAAAAATGAGGATGTTTGTCTCAACCGGAAGCATCCGTCCAATAAATTCCTTTTTGATCAATGCATGGGCGATGGCTGTGGCATGGTTATGATCTGTTTTCAGCCTTTGTATATTATGTTCCAGAGCAAATATTCCCGCCGCAGCC
>CALKVC010000114.1 GCA_937996595.1 uncultured Chitinophagaceae bacterium | reverse complement strand
ATTACACTTTCAGTAAGCAATCAAAAGAGTCTGTGGAAGTAGCGCTTGAATGGGAATATTGGCGTATACCGTTCACCGTTACAGTTGACCTCAAAAAAACGACTGTAGAATCATTGCGTAAGCAATTAAGCGGTGAAATGGGATTTGATCCCCCAAGCCTGGAAACGGCTGCCGGCTGGTGCCTCCAGAACAATGTGAACCTGGATGAAGCGCTGCAATGGATTAATGTGGCATTGGATCCTTCACTGGGCGCTGTGAAATCATTTAGGGCTTTAAACCTGAAATCAAGGTTGCTTGACAAACTTGGGCGCAAGGCAGAGTCTGATGCCATACTGCAATCGGCACTGGAAAATGCAACGGCTGCAGAAATGCATGGATATGGCAGGCAGTTGCTTACTCAGAATAAGCTGCAGGAAGCCATGCAGGTATTTGAAAAGAATTATGCAAAGAATAAGGGTGTATGGCCAACAACAGTGGGTATGATGCGGGGTTATGCTGCAAATGGGGATTATAAAAAGGCGCTGGATTATGCCAAAAAAGCACTGGCACAGGCGCCTGATGCAGAAAACAGGAAAGCAATTGAAAAATCAATAGAATTGTTGAAAGACGGCAAACCGCTGTAATCCGGTTACTTTCCATGTTATTATGATACGTTACTTATCTGTGGGTTGTATTTATAGCAAATAATTGTTATATTTTCATTCTAAAACTTATCAGTTATGAAAAAAACGTTCATTGCTTCCATCGTAGGTGGTATTATACTTTTTATCTGGCAATTTTTGTCGTGGGCGGCACTCAACCTGCACCAGGCATCCAATGCATATACTCCTAATCATGCCGCCATCATGGCTGCATTGGAAACAAACCTGCCGGAAGAAGGTGGTTATTTTATCCCGGGTGTTCCTGAAAATGCTTCCAGGGAAGATCAGGAAAAACTGATGAAGGAAAGTAACGGAAAACCCTGGGCCAGTATACAGTATCATAAATCGCAGGATACAACCCCGGAAAGGATGATACGGAATATACTTAGGTCCCTGCTGATTAATATACTTACTGTTTGGTTGTTCTGCTGGATACTTGGCAAGATGAACATGGCCGGGTTCACAACCATTCTAACAGCGAGTATCTGTACAGGGCTCATTGTTTTCTTCAATGCTGCATATAGTGGAAGTATATGGTACCAATGGTTCGATATCATGACTCATTTCACCGACGCTGTCGTAAGCTGGGGGGCTTGTGGTTTGTGGCTTGGCTGGTACCTGAAAAAATAAACTATATATTTTACAGGGTATAAAAAATAATTTGATGAGTAATTTCATAACAGTTACGGTTACTGCAAAAATCGGTTCACCAATAGTTAAGGTTTGGGAATGCTGGACAGAACCAGCGCATATCATACATTGGAACAATGCGTCTGCCGACTGGCATACCCCGCATGCAGAGAACGACCTTCGTACAGGAGGAAGATTCCTCTCCCGGATGGAAGCGAAAGATGGCAGTATGGGCTTTGATTTTTCCGGGATATATGACGAAGTAATATTGCATCAGAAAATTGCATATACAATGGAAGATGGCAGAAAGGTAACAGTAACATTTAACGCCGATGGTAATAATACAGATATCATTGAAACCTTTGAAGCAGAACAGGTAAACCCGGTAGAGTTGCAGCAACAGGGATGGCAAAGCATACTCAATAACTTTAAAAACTATGCAGAATCATCCTGAATGCAGGGTATCATTAAGTTATTTGAATATTTTACAGTGCCGTTAACCGGCACTTTTTTTATGCATGATTGAAAAACAACCTTGAAATAATGTAATATTATCAACTTTTTTGTGCAAAAAATATTGGCTGTTACAATCTTGTTTTACTTAACTTACCTGCATTAATTGAAACAGTTATGCGCATAGAATCCGACATCAAACTGGGCTTTAAAGACGTGATGATCCGTCCGAAGCGATCTACATTAAGATCAAGGGCAGAGGTTTCGCTGCTCAGGAAATTTCATTTCCGGCATGGCAAATCAGGCTGGGAAGGTGTTCCTGTAATGGCGGCCAATATGGATACGGTTGGTACATTCAGCATGGCCAAAGTGCTGGCCGGGCATAAAATGATAACGGCTATACATAAACATTACCCGGTAGATCAATGGAAGTCGTTTATAAGCAGTTTGTCTGAAGAAGAAGCCGGATATATCAGCGTAAGTACAGGTACTTCCAAAGAAGATGATATGAAGCTGGAGCAGGTGATAAGAGCCTGCCCGGCGTTGAAATTCATTTGCATTGATGTGGCTAATGGTTATTCCGAACATTTTGTTGATTTTGTAAAAAAGACAAGGGAGAATTATCCTGAACTGAATATTATAGCCGGAAATGTGGTTACCGGTGAAATGGTGGAAGAATTGTTGCTGGCAGGTGCTGATATCATAAAAGTAGGGATTGGCCCGGGTTCTGTTTGTACCACGCGGGTAAAAACCGGTGTGGGATACCCGCAGTTATCTGCCATTATTGAATGTGCTGATGCCGCTCATGGCCTTGGCGGGCATATCATATCTGATGGCGGCTGCAAAGTACCCGGTGATATAGTAAAGGCATTTGGTGGTGGTGCCGATTTTGTAATGCTTGGCGGCATGCTGGCCGGCCATTCAGAAAGCGGGGGAGAATTGGTGGAAGAGCCAGATGGAAAAATATATAAGTTATTTTATGGAATGAGTTCTGAAACAGCCATGAATAAATATGCAGGTGGTGTGGCAGAATACAGGGCATCAGAAGGTAAGACCATCAAAATGCCTTTCAGGGGGCCGGTAAATGAAACCATTCTGGATATACTTGGTGGCATTCGGTCGGCATGTACTTATGTAGGCGCTTTGCAATTGAAAGAACTTACCAAACGAACAACCTTTATACGGGTACAGGAACAGCACAATGAATGGTTTGCTGAAAGCTGAGAAAAATAAATGGGACTGGGATTAGTTTTGAATAAAACGGAATAAAACTTATTGTTTCCTGACATATTTTGTAAGAATCACAATCAGTTGTCCTTCAATTTTTCCTTCTATCTGTTCCGTGTTATCATTTACAAGTCGTATATTTTTTACTACTGTTCCCATTTTTGCATTCAGGGTACTGCCTTTTACATCAAGCGATTTTATCAGAACAACAGCATCACCGTTTTGCAGCACATGGCCGTTACAATCCCTGTGTAAGTCAACCTTTGCATCATTTTCATGATCTCCGGTTGCTTTAGCCCATTGCAATCTTTCATCGTCCAAATACATCATATCCAGGCAATCAGCCGCCCAGCTCTGGTCTCTAAGCCTGTTTAGCATCCTCCAGGAAACAACCTGCACGCCTGCAACCTCACTCCACATGCTGTCTTTCAGGCATTCAAGCTGTTTGCTGTCTGGCTCCGCTTTCTTCTCCACCTGTAGCAGGCAGTGATTACATAAAATGATGCTGTTTTCATCATCATTTCCCCTGGCAAAAGGAACTTCATAAACGCTTAATGCTTCTGTTGATTTGCACAATTCGCAGGCATGCCCGCTTCTCGCTAATAGCCTTTCTTCCGGTTTCATATGTTTTATCTTATGTAAAATGCAAAGCTAACCAATATTTTCAAGCACATTGTGCTTTAAGAATTAGATCTGGTATAAAATATAAGATTACCAATGCAATCATGATAGATAAAAGAGGTATAATTTTACAGTGAAATAAATTACTTCACCTTTAACGGATTAGGGCTAATAATATCTTCTATGCAAAGCAAAAAATACTTTTATCTCTTTCTGGCACTAATCTGCGTTTTAGCTGGTTGCAACGGAAAATCAGATGGGAAGACCCCGGTAACGGTTAAGGATAGCCCGGATATGAACCGCCAAGCCCGGGATATCAGCCTCCCGGGAGGTTTCAGTTCCCAGACATCACTTACTTTTGATAGCACAGCCATACTTGCATTCCTGAAAAAATGGCCGGGCTTTAAAAGCTATGAGAACCGTATTCGTAAATTTTATAGTGCCAGGAAATATGCTTATGCCTGGTACGACCAGGATGGACTGATTGAACAGGCTGGTAACCTGTATAACAAGATTTGCAATATCAGGGAAGAAGGATTGCCCGGTAATGTACTATATGAGAATGAATTCAGGCAAATGATGGATGATTCTGCCGGTACCGGTTTGCTCAGGCCCGATACAAACTTAGAGCTCATGATAACTGCCCAGTATTTCTATTATGCAACAAATGTTTGATCAGGCATAGGTACAGAAGCCATGAAGGCTGTTGAATGGGACCTGCCGCATAAAAAACTCTCATACGAAACGTTGCTCGATTCCTTACTAAAAGCGCCTTCGTCACAATTCTTGAGTACTGAACCTGTGTACCGCCAATACGCCCTGTTGAAAAAATACCTGAAAAAGTACCGGGAAATAGAAGCAGCCGGCGGCTGGCCGCAGATTAAAGCCGATAAAAAACTATACCGGGCAGGAGATAGCAGTGATGTTATAACAGTTATGCGTAAACGCTTATATCTTTCCGGCGACCTGCAGAATGATAACCGGTCGCCTGTTTTTGACAAGGAACTTGAAACGGCTGTAAAGGTATTTCAACAGCGGTACGGACATGAAGATAACGGTGAAGTGAATAGTAAGCTGATAGCTGAATTCAATATCCCGGTTTCAGTTAAGATAGAACAGATCATGGTTAATATGGAACGGTGCCGTTGGTTGCCGGTAGCACTCAACAGGGATTACCTGGTGGTAAATATACCAGAATTCAGGTTTCATGCATATGAAAAAGACAGCCTGGCCTGGAGCATGAAGGTTGTTGTTGGTACCAGCATGAACAAAACGGCCATTTTCAACGGAATGATGTCCAGCGTGGTTTTCAGCCCATACTGGAATATTCCGCCCGGTATCATGAAGAAGGAAACGTTGCCAGCTATCAGGCGTAACCGTAATTATATGGCCAGAAACCACCTTGAATGGAACGGTAACAGCATCAGGCAGTTGCCGGGCCCCTGGAATGCACTGGGAAAAGTGAAATTCCTTTTTCCTAACAGCCATAGCATTTACCTGCACGATACACCTTCTAAAAGCCTTTTCAGTAAAGAACAAAGGGCATTCAGCCACGGGTGCATACGGGTGGAGGAACCACGGCGTCTGGCTATCTACGTATTAAGAAATCAACCGGAATGGACAACCGAAAGGATTGACAGTGCCATGAACGGCACAAAGGAACTTCATGTTCCGGTCAAAGACCCGATTCCTGTCTTCATCGCATACTTTACATCATGGGTTGATTCAAAAGGAAGGTTGAATTTCAGGAATGACATTTATAAACGCGATGGCAGGCTGGCCAGGATGATTATAGGGGATTCTAAATTATAGCAGTCCTTTCACATATTGAACCTTACCGTTCAATCAGGATATCTTTACCAATGGATTGTCATAGCCCGTATGTAGGTTTATGGCGATCAGTCACTGTTCTCCAGGTGAAAATGCTGGTGATGGGCACCTGCAGCTATATGCAAAGCAAAACCCATGATAGCTGTATCTTTTAGCAGGTTGATCAGGGCAAATCTCCGCATATCCACATCACCAGCATTCATATAATTAGGCAGGTGAATGGTAAGGATGAAAATAATCAGCAGGATTACCAGCAGGTAACTGCTGAATTTTACAAACTGGTTTGTGAGAAATGACAAGCCAACCAGTACGAAAGCGCCTCCAACTATATAGGCCCATTTGATTCCACCTACAAGAAATACTGGCACATATACCAGCAGGTCGCGGGGATAGAGGAAATGGAAAATCCCGAATATAACAAGCACAAGGGATAACAGGTATATGGCTATCCTCGATACAATATGATAATGTTTCATAACAGTATGATTTAATTGTCATCAAGGATAAAAATAGTTTTTAGGAAAAAGTATGATATCATACATACCTGTATATGATTCTGGTGATGTTTCTTACACTTGCTTCATGCGGAAAATAGTTAGCGGGGCTGATTGTAGGCAATTTTCAGGGTTAATTAGCAATCATGATTTAGGGGGTTTGGTTACAGGTATTTTATAGCCATTTTTATGCAAACGGGTATGGATGAATATCATGCTAAAGGATAATTTTTATCATATGTTCCTTTCCCGGTAATGCCGATTTTCGTGTTTTCAATCAATAAGTCAGTAATCAATTAATAATTAAACAATCATGAAAAGAGAATATTGGATCAATGTGAAACATGTAGACAACAGGCTTGTCATATTCTTAAATGGCGAAACAATATGGGACAGCGGTATTGTGCACGAAGATCCCGAAATGAACCATTTTATCAACATAACCAGCAATTTGCAGGAACATCCGGAGTATAAAAGCGAACTGATTTTTGAAGGGTTTAATGATACCTATTCATCCAATGGCGACACACCTGAATTTAATCCCTGGCATTTTCAGTACAGGGTTTTTGAAAGAACCACAGACGAGGCCGGCAAACTGGTAAGTGAAGAAGATATCCTGGAACCGTTCAACCAAAAACACTTTTCAAATCCTAATATAAGGGCCATCAATAACTGTTATGAAATAATCAATAAGGATAACAGGTTTAAAGTTGCATCCAATTCCTTATCGCAGCACTTCGTTAGCTGACTTATGAATGCCTGATGCTAGGATGCTTGCATATGGGTTCTGATTTCCTGGTTTTATGGATTTCGGGCCCATTTTTTTATGTAAGTGAGTGAGAACAGGTAAATCAATAGCTGTTCAATAGCTGTTTGTTATTTCAGGAATAATCCTTATTTTAGTTTTGATTATTTTTTGAATAACATCATACGATTGCCATGCCTGATTCATTAACCATCGATCAGGCTGCTATTCAGCAATGGATAGTTGCCAAACTTGATCCGCAAACCATTGAGGCAGATTTATTGTCTAAAGGTTTTGATATGGAATCTGTAAGAACCCATATCAGGGAATTCAGGAAACAACGTAATGCCAAAAAACAGATGAACGGTTTCATTTGCCTGGCCGTGGGAGCCTTCCTGGGTTTCCTGAGTTGCGTGTTGTCCATCATAAACCCGGTTCCTGCTTTATATGATGTAATTTTATACGGATTAACTTCCCTGGCCATTTGTATCATCATGGCTGGCTTGTATTTTGTTTTTGAGTAAGTTGTATGGCTTCATGTATACAGCCACTTGCATTCTGCAACCAGAAGCTAACTTAAATATCATGGTCCTAATGCAACTGATTTATTCCCGTATCACCTTGTTCTCCCTGTTTATATAAAACACTTTTGAACCTTTGATGATCCTGGCTTCATCGTTCTGGAAACAGTCTGCATAGTCGTATTGGGGCTTAATGACCCAGTCTCCATGCTTATCAATATATCCCCAGAACCCTTTTGCATTTGTTACGGGTGCCAGTCCTTCAGAAAAATTCCTGGCATTTTCAAACTGGCAGTTTATTACAATAGTTCCATGGTGGTTTATATATCCATACAAACCATCTTTGGCAACTACGGCTAAACCGTTTTCAAAACTGAGTGCATCCTCAAAAATGGCATCCGTAATGGCTTTGCCCGTACTGTCAATATACAGCCATTTGTTGCCTTTTTTAACTGCCACTAGTCCTTCATTGAAAGTTAGGCCATCATCATAAATCAACTTTATGATCTCATTGCCCGATTTATCTGCATATCCAACTTTGTTGTTCTTGCTAACCTTGGATAATCCGCACACACATTGGTCAACATAATCATAATTCTTTTCCCAATCCTGGGCCATTAGTCCCGCAAACGGAAACATGAAAAATAAGAAGAGTAAATTTTTCATAACCGGATTGTTTAATGTTCGTAATAATTTCCTGGCTAAAATTAATCGAGGTTTATCTCTTAAAAGATGACGGAACTTTGCCCTGCACATGATTTACCTTAGTTTTTGCAATAGCGGGTGTATTCATGTACCCTTTCATGTTAATATTGAAGCGATAAATTTCCCTGCCTTCTTCAGATATATGCTTACATTCGGTAATTGTTGATAAAATTTTAATCTCATGAGAAAGTTACGGTGCCTGCTATTGGTTACATGTTTTTTACCAGTGTTTATAGCTGTTGCACAGCAAAATGATTCACTGGTTATTGATGCGATAATCAAAGAGGCAAATAATGGAGGGATTTTGCAAAAAATGGCACATGAATTAATGGATGGAATAGGGCCAAGGCTTGTGGGTTCACCAAAAATGCAGCAGGCACATGATTGGGCGAAATCAACGTATGCTAACTGGGGTATTGAAGCACGAAATGAAAAATGGGGCGAATGGCGTGGATGGGAAAGAGGGATTTCGCATATTGATATGATACATCCCTGGGTGAAAAGCCTGGAAGGTACCCAATTGGCATGGAGTCCGGGTACAAAAGGTAAACCTGTAACAGCAGGGCTCATTATCATTCCCGATCTGAAAGATTCAATGGCTTTCCGGGAATGGCTTCCACAGGTTAAAGGGAAATTTGTGATGATTTCGATGTTGCAGCCAACCGGAAGGCCGGATTATAACTGGGAAGAATTTGGTACCAAAGAGTCGTTTGAAAAAATGAAAAAAGAACGTACGGCATCAACAGAAGCCTGGCGTAACCGGTTAAGTAAAACCGGGCTTAAATCAAAAGAACTGGCCCTGGAACTGGAAAAAGCAGGTGCTGCCGGTATCATTGGTTCATACTGGTCTTCAGGGTTTGGCGTAAACAAGATTTTCAGTGCACATACCAAATCCATTCCCACCGTAGATATCGCTTTGGAAGATTATGGATTACTTTACAGGCTGGTTGAATCAGGAAGAAACCCACGGGTAAGCATACAGGCAGATTCAAAAGAAACTGGCATAGTGCCAACTTACAATACCGTTGCGGAAATGAAATCTACTGTTAATCCCGGAGAGTACGTGATGCTCTCTGCCCATTTTGATTCATGGGATGGGGCAACCGGTGCTACCGATAACGGCACCGGAACATTGGTGATGATGGAAGCCATGCGTATTCTGAAAAAAGTATATCCTAATCCTAAACGTACCATACTGGCCGGCCATTGGGGCAGCGAGGAACAGGGTTTGAACGGATCAAGGGCCTTTGTGGAAGACCATCCGGAAATAGTAAATAATATGCAGGCAGTTTTTAACCAGGATAACGGTACCGGAAGGGTGGTGAATATCGGAGGCGCCGGTTTCCTGCATTCATATGACTATATTGGCAGATGGTTGTCTAAAGTACCATCAGATTTCAAAAAAGGCCTTGAAACAAAATTTCCAGGGTCGCCTGCCGGTGGCGGGTCCGATAATGCTTCATTTGTTGCTGCCGGAGTACCTGCATTTAGTTTAAGTTCCAATAGCTGGCTGTACGGAAGCTATACCTGGCATACAAACCGCGATACCTATGATAAGATCGTATTTGATGACCTACAAAATAATGCTGTACTTACAGCAATCCTGGTATATATGGCCTGCGAAGACCAGGCAAAAACTTCCCGGGAAAAAATAATTTTA
>CALKVC010000113.1 GCA_937996595.1 uncultured Chitinophagaceae bacterium | reverse complement strand
AGCTCCTTCCCGCAATCGGCTTGTCCCGATGAACGAAGTGATTTCGGGAGCTGTAAATCGATTGCGGGTGCCTTTTTTGGTTACCTTTTTGTGGAACATCCCGATTGTTTTTCGGGGGGCAAGCAAAAAGGTAAAAACTAACATTTATAAAAAATTACATGAAATACATAGTAGCCCTCTTGCTTTTATGCAGCCAGTCAAGCGTTGCACAAAAAATATCCAAGGCAGACAAAAAGACAATCAAAAACCTGCAATCGCATATCAGTTACCTGTCAGACGACAAACTGGAAGGAAGGCGTACCGGAACCGCCGGCGAAAAACTGGCTTATGAATATATTTCAACCCAGTTTACCAATGCATCCATCCAACCGGTTAAGCCCGGAAACAGCTATTTACAGCCTTTTGAAGTGAATGATGGAAAACAGGTAAACGCCGCTACCGCTTTTTGGGTAGATGAGCAGGCGCTTGTGCTGAATACGGATTTTTTCCCGCTGGCATATTCTTCCAACGGTAAGACACAGTGCGATATGTCGATGTCATTAAAAGAAAAAGGAGAAATATGGTTCCTGGATGCGGGTGAATTGCTGCAAAAAAATACCGGCAACCCGCATTACGATTTGCAGGATGCCATTTTGAAATCCATCGCAGGATATGAAAAAAACGGCGCCACTGCTGCTGTCATTTACAACAGTTCGTCTGTGGCCGACAATTTGAAGTTTGAAGAGAAAGACAAGACACCTGTATTTGGTATCCCGGTCATTTATTTAACCCGGGAAGCCAAACAAAAATACCTGGCTGATGAAATCGGCATGCACAAGCTGAAACTTAGCGTTCAGCTTGACAGTAAAAAGCGTACAGGCCACAACGTTATAGGGTATATTGATAACGGTGCCCCAACCACCGTGGTGCTGGGTGCGCATTATGACCACCTGGGCTATGGGGAAGACAAAAACTCCCTGTATGCCGGTGAAACACCGATGATACATAATGGCGCCGATGACAATGCCAGTGGAGTGGCGGCCATGCTGGAACTGGCCAGGATGCTAAAAAAAGGGGGCAGTAAAAACAGCAATTACCTGTTCATTGCTTTTTCGGGCGAGGAACTGGGGTTGTACGGATCTAAGTATTTTACAGAGAACCCAACCATAAACCTGTCGCAGGTGAATTATATGATCAATATGGACATGGTTGGCCGGCTGAACGACAGCACCCGGGGCCTTACCATTGGCGGGTATGGCACATCCCCGGCCTGGCAAACACTGCTGAAAACCGGCCATGAATACTTCAACATAAAATTTGACAGCAGCGGAACCGGCCCCAGCGACCATACTTCTTTTTACCGGAAAGACATACCGGTGTTGTTCTTTTTCACCGGAACGCATGCCGACTATCATAAACCATCAGACGATGCTGACAAAATCAATTACAGCGGGCAGTTGCAGTTGATGAAATACATTTATACCCTGGTTGACAATGCCGCTGAGCTGGGAAAGCTATCCTTTACCAAAACCAAAGAAGCCGCCACTACGGCCAAAAACAGTTTTAAAGTGAGCCTGGGCATCATGCCGGATTATACCTATAGCGGCACCGGTGTACATGTGGATGGCGTAAGCGCCGGAAAGGCTGCAGAAAAAGCCGGCATCAAAGCCGGTGATGTGATTATACAGTTGGGAGAACATAAAATAAATGATGTGCAGTCGTATATGTCGGCGCTGGGAAAATTCAACAAAGGCGAAGCCACTAAAGTGAAGCTGAAGCGTGGTAAAGATGAACTGCTGCTGGATGTTGTTTTTTAATACGATGTGCTTTTAAAATATCATAAATTAAAATGAAAGTTGCTGAATGTGTTTAAAGATTCAGCTCTAAGAGTAGAATTACTGAAGTTGATGCTACCGAAGAACTGATGATGATTAAAGCTCCATCCCGCAATGGAGGTAATGATTGTCAGGCCTGCTCCGATGTATATCGGAGGGGCCTTTTTTGGGTACCTTTTGTGGAACATCCCGATTATTTCGGGTGGCAAGCAAAAAGGGACAAAACACAATTGTGAAGGAATTTCAATAAATATTGAATAAACCAATAACACAACGTGTTGTTTTTAAATCACACTTTCGTGTATGGCCATGAAATTAAAAATAGACAATGATGCCCTGGTGGAAGAATTCTTCGACTGCACCCGCTTGCTAGGCATTGTGGCACCAGTTAAGGATTACCAGTTTTCCTGGCTCATCAACCGGGCCATGGGCTTTAATTTCAGGGTGAACAACAACCTGGAGATAGAGCTGAAAAAAAAGGGGCGGAGTTATTATTTCCAGGTATTTGATTTTGCCGTGGAAGGCTGCCAGTTGGTGCATTACCTCTATAACAACCAGCACGACGGCGAATACCTGTTGCCCGAATTTAAGCACCTCGATTTTTTATGGCTGGTAAAAGGGGAGGAGATGGAAGCGGATGAATTTACAGGCCTGCAACAAACCCTGCGTTCTTTACCCGGCGTGCAGTTAGTAAATGAAATGACGCATGAAAAGATAAAGAACAAGCAGCACCTGATTTTGTGATAAGCAACAGCGTTACTGGCAACATGCAAGCATTGCGTTTACCCGTATACGTGAGAAACTAATTCCGCTAATTATCAATTTTTATTGCAATGAAAAAAATCTCCCTGTTCATATTGTCAGTTTGCCTGGCCTGTTATATACAGGCACAGGACACCGCTTCTTTTCACCTTCGTTTTAATCATATCGCTTTGTCGGTAAAAGACATTAACCGTGCTGTTGCCTTTTACAAACAGGTGCTCAACCTGCCCGAAATTACCAACCGCACCAAAACGGAAGGCATCCGTTGGTTTTCGCTGGGAGAAAACAAGGAGTTGCATCTAATCTCCATTGTAAAAGAACCTGTAACCATTAATAAAGCGGTTCATGTTGCTTTAACCACAACCAATTTTGATGCTTTTGTAAAGACACTGGAAAGGGAACATATTGAATACTCAGACTGGCCGGGTACGGTTAACAAGATAAATATAAGGGCTGATGGAGTAAAGCAGGTTTTCTTCCGGGACCCGGATGGTTATTGGATTGAGGTTAATAGTGTGGCGCAGCAGTAATGAACCGTATTACAACAGCCGAACATGGTGATTCACCGGTAAATGAAATGGCCCATGGGTAAACGGCAACCGGCAGCACCCGTTCCCTTACATGATCTTTTCTAGTGGTGCATTTATCCGAAAATATTCTTTCCTGCAGTTAAACAAAATATCATTACATAACCGCCCTCATTTAATTTAATACGGTCGTGTGCATTTTTGTGGCCTGCCGGTATGTTGCAACGCTATTGGCCAATGCTGTAAAACCTGGCACATTACACAAATGGCAATCTAAACCCGGTAAGCAAATGAAAATAATAACCACATTCCTGTTAACTTTTATTAGCCTTATCAACCTGTACAGCCAGCCGAATGTATATAGGGAAAAAATTTCCATCGCAGAACTCCGGCAAGATTTCGAGGTATTAAAAAAAGTGCTCACAAGCTATCATCCCGGGCTCTACAGGTACCAGGACAGCCTGGCGGTAGAAGGGCATTTTACTGCCCTGCAAAATGAACTCAGCAGCGAAATGTCATCAACCGAACTGTACCTGGCACTTTCAAGGTTTACTGCCAAATTAAAATGCGGACATACTTTTTGCAGCTATTACAATCAAACCGGGGCTATAAAAGACAGCATTTTTAACAAGAGGAACAAAGTGCCTTTTACTTTTTTTCTTTTTGACAGGAAAATGTTTATAGACAAGAATGTATCGGATGCAGGCCTGCAGGAGGGAACCCGGGTAATATCCATTAATAACATACCTGTGCCGGAAATAATTGATCGTTTGCTTCCTTATCTGAAAGGAGATGGCAGCAACGACGGTAAAAGAATCATTGACCTGGAACTATCCGGTTTGGGCAAATATGAGGCCTTTGATATTTTTTTCCCTTTGTTATTCCCACCGGTAAACGGAATTTATGATATTGAATATATCCGGAACAATGAAAGCAAGGCTCAAAAAGTACAAATAAGCCCGGTAAGCAGGGCGGAAAGGTTTGCACTGATGGAACAAAAGTATGGCAAACAGCCTGCCAGCCTAGATGACCTATGGTCATTTAACATACTCAACGAAAAAACGGCTTATCTAAAGTTGGGAACATTTGTAACCAATAAATTAACGCTTGACTGGAAAAAATTCATAGCAAATGCATTTGATGACATTAAGGCAAAGAATATCGGGAATCTGATTATTGACATCCGGGGCAACGAGGGTGGCGATGATGAGGTAAATTTGGTTTTGGCGAAAAATATAGCCAGTAAGCCGATTAGTTTTCCCCGTTTTAAACAGTTATTGAGATATGAAAGCGTGGCAGAAGCAGACAGGCAATACCTGAATACCTGGGATAAAAGTTTTTATAACAGGAAGGGTAAACTGGTAAGCCTGGATAATGGCTATTACACTTTTAAAAAAGACAGGAGTGAAGAAAAGATAAGCCAAAACAACAATGCCTATACGGGCAGGATATTTTTACTGGTAAATGCGGCAAACAGCTCTGCCACATTTTTTCTAACCGCTGCACTACAACAAAATAAATTAGCCACTGTCATTGGTTCGGAAACCGGCGGAAACCGAAAAGGAAAGATCGGAAGAGCGTCGTGTAGGGAA
>CALKVC010000112.1 GCA_937996595.1 uncultured Chitinophagaceae bacterium | reverse complement strand
CCCAAACCCCAAACCCCAAACCCCAAACCCCAAACCCCATATATTTATTTTAAAAAGAAATATATTAGTAAAAAAAGATGATAATTGATAATAAATAAAATAAATCTAATTTAATTATTAAAATTTTCAAAACTCCGTATTGAATATCTGCATAAATAATATAGAAAAAAATCAATAATATATTGAGTACCTTTATAGAGCAGAACCAGCAACAGAATCTTTAATTACCCTAATAAACTTGTTTATGAAACGTATAATTATAAAACTCAGGTTGCTGTCAGCGTTGTTCATTTTACTCGGAATAACGAAGATAGCTTACTCACAAACACCCACTTACCAGTTATACTTTACAAATGTGCAGCACCCGGCCAATAATATAGTGGTTTGGGATGCGTATTTATTACGTACCGGAACAACCCCGCTTCAACTGGCATCCATCCAATTTGGGTTTGGGTATGATATTTCTATATTAAACGGAGGCACACTAACAGCATCAATAGACTCAGGATTTTCAGATTTGCCGGTAGCAATGCAGCCTGTTACTATCCAGTCAGGAACGGTAAATTATACAGCAGCCCCGGTTCCAGTTGGTCAAACGCATCGTTATATTAACGTAGCTGCGCGTGGTTCAATTGGATTAGGAAATGGCCCATTGATTTCAAATGCAGACGGAGGATGTGGTTCTAAAGGAACACGAATAGGAAGGTTCCGGATAACCAACACAGTGCCGTTTGCCCCTAATTCCAGGATGAACCAGGTCTTCAGCCAGGCAGTAGGCAGTGGACGAACCAGGACGGCTGTATTTGCATATGTAGGAGCCTTGAGTACAGAAATCACCGTAGTGGCGAATCATTTCAGTTATAATGTGCCAGGTACCTGTGACCAGAATATTTTATTAAATTCGCAATTAACAAACTGTACTTTTACTGCAAGCGGCACAACAAGCCCTGCCAGCTGTGCTGGTACTCCGGATGGTACAGCAGAAATCACTTTACAAGGACAATGGTCAGGTCTGCCGGGTACTTATACGGTTGATGGAGGTGCAGCAACAGCATATTCTACCAACCCATTTACAATAACAGGCCTTTCTCAGGGTAACCACACAGTTATAGTAGCAGAAGGCAATTGTATTACGAACGCTGTTTTCCTCATTGTAGGATCAAGTGTAAATGCATCTCAATCAGGTAACACAGCCGTTAGCTGTAATGTCAATAATGACGGAACTGCGTCGATCACTTTAAATGCTGCATGGTCGGGAATACCTGGTACTTATAAAGTTGATGGCGGAACTGCTAAACCATTTTCAACCAATCCATTTACGATCACTGGCCTTTCAGCAGGCAATCACAATGTTGTTATTAACGTGGGCGGTTGTATTACCAGCCCGGTACCGGTTTTTGTTGAATATGCACTTAACATTTTATCAACTGCTCTAACACCTGTAAGATGTAATACCAATGATGGAACTGCAGTGGTCACTTTATCCGGTTCATTATCTGGTCTTCCAGGCACATATACCGTTGACGGGGGTGTACCAAATAATTATTCTATCAATCCAATTACAATAACTGGCCTTACAGCAGGTAACCATTCAATTAATGTATCTGTGGGTTCATGTACAAAAGCTACTTCATTTACAACTGTACTTGACCCGATTCTCAATGTAACATATGATACAACAAACAGCAGCTATTGTAATGGTAATTCAATTAATAATGGTACCATAACGGTATCCGTTACCGGCGGAGTAACTCCATACACTTATAGTGTTAATGGCGGTACCACAACTCAGGCGAGTAACCTTTTTACAGGCCTGGGCGCAGGTAATTATGTTATTAAAGTGATTGATGCTACCGGGTGTTTTGCTACAAAAAACACCTCTATCATCGAACAGGGGCTATATTTTTCGCCTAGAGCGTATAATGTTTCCGCTTGTGACCTTAACCCTGGATATATTAATATGTCTTCTTATGGAAATGGGGTTCCACCGTATACTTTCAGTTTAGATGGAACGAATTACCAGTCCAGTTACATATTCGCCGGACTTGCAGCGGGAAGCTATACCTGTTATTTAAGAGATGCAACAGGATGTATAGCAACCCAAACTATAAGTATAAGTACAGATCGTTATAGATTTGATGCATATACAACTTATTCAAGTAGTTGTATTAATGATGGATCAGTTAAAATTTTCCTCCAAAGGGGCTCAGGTGGCAGGTATCCTTTCACATTTAGTCTCGATGGCATAAACTACCAGGCAAGCAATATTTTCAACAACCTGGCACCTGGATCATATACAGCTTATATAAAGGATGCTTCAGGTTGTACCGGAACAATAGATTTTGCTATAGGAAGCCTGCATGCATTATATTTTAATTTTTTAGTAACTCAAACAAGTTCTTGTGTAAATGACGGTACTATCAGGTTAACAGGTATAAGTGGTGGCATTGGTCCATACACATATAGCCTGGATGGAATAAATTACCAGTCAAACTATCTGTTCACCGGTCTTGGGGAAGGATCATATACCTATTATGTAAAAGATTCAAAAGGCTGTACTGCTCAGCGTGATGTATATATTTTTACTAATAAGATTTTTATAAATCCGCAGGTCACTGCTGCAGGTAGCTGTGCAGAAAACAATGGATCAATCAGGTTGTTCTTTACGGGTGGCGTGGGGCCTTTCACTTACAGCCTCGACGGAACTACTTACCAGGCAGGAAACTTTTTTAGCGGCCTGTCTGCCGGTACTTACACTGGTTTTGTGAAAGATTCCAAAGGTTGTACCGGTCAGAAGGATATAGTTGTTGGCCCGATAAACTGTGCACCTCCGGTAGCCAATAATGCTAAAGGTCTTGTTACATCTGCAGTAACGCCATCAGTTAGCAGCTTACAAGTGCAGGTTTACCCAAACCCGGGAATTGATGAATTTACATTGGTTCTGAGCGGATATACTATGAATGAAAAGGTATCCGTTATCGTTACAGATATCATGGGAAGAAAAGTATACTTTTCAGAAGGAACCGGTAAGCAACAGTACAAGTTTGGCAGATCTTTCATTGCCGGATTGTATAATCTTCAGGTTATCCAGGGCACAGTTAAAAAGAGTGTAAAACTTGTAAAGGAATAATTGTTCAACGGATTATAAACTGCTATAATGAATTACTCACCCTACGTTTTGTTGGGTGAGTTTTTTTATGTACCTGTCATCCTGAGCGACAGCGAAGGATCTCATCAAGTTGACCTGTAATCACGAACAGCATCAAAAGGGAATGGCTTAAGTAGTAATCCAAAATTTCTTTAAACTAACCTTCCCCCCCTGAAGAAAAAAAATATTTTCCTGCAGATTCACACTGATTTGATACGCAGAAACCACTGATATTTTTCTTTGATTTTTGATTATCTTAAATCAGCGCTGTCTTTCATTTGCGGCTATCTGCGGGAAATAAATCGTATTTCTTATAGATTTCAATGGTTCTGTTTAAATATTTGGCATACTATTTTCTAATATTATTCGTTCTCTTTATTCTATGCTAACCAAAAACCCCCTCAAATGAAAAAAATCATCGTATTAACCGCCTTTGTAAGCCTGCTTGTTTCCTGTTCAAGGTCTGTTTCAGTACACCAGGCCGCCAATAACCACTATAAACGTTGCCGGCCGGTAAAATAAAACCAGTAACATATTTTAATTCGCTGAAAATTCCATGGTAGTCACAGCTTTATTATCATAATAATCTGTGGCTTCAAAATGCAGTATGCATGTCCCGCTTAATGTTGCGGGAATGAAAGCTTTTTGTTCAATATACATGCTCCTGCCCGTACCCGGAAAATTATAAGATAAGATGGGTTTGGCAGGGTCTTGGATATTGTATAATACCAGTTTTACCTGTTTGATAGTACTTCCGTCAAATACATCACCAATAAAGCATAACGGATCGCCTACCTCATAATAGCTGCTTTTTGCCGGTGCAATGATTGTAATTACCGGTTTGCTGGTATCTGTAAACGCCGGGCCTGAAGATTCTTTTGAACAGCCTGATAGTAACATAACCACCAGTGATACGAGTAAAATCTGCTTCATAATGGTATATTTTTTTAAATATACAACCACGATTCTGTGAATAAAAGATCTGTTTAAGTTCAAGGCCAAAAAATGGCAAAAACTAAAAAAGCCTGTTATATAAACAGGCTTTTTAATAATGTATATGTAGAATACTACATCAGGTCAAGCGCTAATGCAAAAAATGTTACATTGAAAGGTAAAACCATCGAACAGTAGCCGCCACCGATAGTATAAACCCAGAAAAAAGCAGCTATTGAAACAAAAAACAGAAGCCAGTATAACCCTTTGGATTTTTTTGTAGTTGTTGTCATTTGTCTTAAATATTTTGGCAAATATAAGATAATAGCAGGTAGAAATCCAATTGATTGCAGATTAAAATAATTGCATAAAACAAGGCTTCATTTCTTAAATTGCGATTCCAAAATTTGTTTATGGTTATCAAGCTGCATATAAAATACAAAACCAGGTACGGGCAATCCTTTTATATAAGCATAAGAAAATCATCCAAAAACCAGGCTGACACCTATACAGAAGTTAACATGGAGTACCTGAATGAAGAATTCTGGCATGTGGTACTGGATACGGAAACATTAGGCTTGTCGGGCAACCTGTTTTATCGTTATATTATCAGGGAAGAGGGGATGGCGGACATTGCAGATCTTTGTAGAAACAGGACATTACATATAGGAAAATCAAAGTCAGGTTCCATAGAAGTATTTGATGAATGGCAGGTTGTTTCAAATTATGAGGATGTTTTCAATAGCAAACCATTTGAACTTGTTTTAAACCGGGATAAATCAAAACAACCCAAAAAAGATAAACCAAAGAAATTTACACACCAATTTACTGTTTTTACACCTCAATTACAGGATGGTAAGCAGGTATGCATTACCGGTTCTGCCAGGGAATTGAACAACTGGTCGGAAGATGAACCTGTATTGATGCACCGGTCAGGCCACAACTGGTCCGTTTCTCTGAACCTGCAGAAAGAAAATTACCCGGTTGCCTATAAATTCGGCATATACGACAGCGAAAGCAAAAAAATCATCTTTTACGAAGAAGGCAGTAACCGGTCGCTTGAATATAATCCGGGAAAGGAAAAACAGATGATTTATCATGCCTTTCCCAGGTTTGATCAGTATAAATGGCAGGGAGCCGGTGTTAATTTTCCTGTATCGGCCCTAAAATCTGAAAAAAGCTGGGGTGTGGGAGATTTTACCGACCTGCACCTGCTGATAGACTGGGCGAAAGATACCGGAATCAAACTCCTGCAACTGCTGCCGATAAATGACACCACAGCAACACATACCATCAAGGATTCATATCCTTATGCATCCATCTCTGCATTTGCCCTTCATCCGCTATACCTGAATGTTCATAAGCTTGCCGTTGCTGCAGGAGTGGAATTTCCTGAAGATTTTCCGGAACGTGTGGAAAACCTGAATAAACAGCCTAAGCTTGATTATGAGCAGGTGGTGATACTGAAAACGGAAGCAATCAGGCAGTTATATTATAAGGAAAAGCACAGCTTTAAGGATGATTTTGCATTTTTTGAATTTTTCGACATGAACCGCTACTGGCTGGTTCCTTATGCGGCTTTCTGTTACCTGCGCGACCTGAATAATACACCCGATCCGGCAAAATGGGAAGATTACAATTTGTATGATGAACATGCTGTTCAGGAACTGGTTAGTCCGGACAATGCCCACTACGATGAAATTGCCATCCATTATTATACACAATACCACCTGCACCTGCAATTACTGGATGCAGTAGAATATGCCCATAAGCAGGGAATCGTGTTAAAAGGAGACCTTCCTATCGGCGTAGGCAGGCACAGCATGGAAACCTGGATGAACCCTTCGCTGTTTCATATGGATAAACAGGCCGGCGCGCCGCCTGACGCTTTTGCCGTTAAAGGCCAGAACTGGGAATTCCCCACCTACAACTGGGATGAAATGGCCAGGGACAATTATGCCTGGTGGCGTCAGCGTATGGATCATATGAGCAATTATTTTGATGCCATCCGGATTGACCATATACTCGGGTTTTTCCGGATCTGGAGCATCCCCCATAAGGACATTGAAGGGATACTCGGCGTTTTCGAACCTGCCTTACCGCTGGGCATACACGATTTTGAGGCGGCAGGTGTTTATCCTGACAGCGGCAGGTTTTGCCTCCCGTATATAACCGATGATGTTTTAAGGAAGTTTTTCCCCGGCAACGACGGATGGGTGAAGGAAAAAATGCTGGATGGTTTGAGGTTTAAGCCGGAATTTGATTCGCAACAGAAGATAGCAGCATATTTCAGGAAGCATCCGGAAAAGGCATTCCTGCAACAGGCTTTATTCGACCTCGTAACAGATGTAATATTGATTGAAGATGAGAAAAGGCCCGGCCATTTTCATTTCAGGATCAGCATGCAGCAGACAGAATCATTCAAAAGCCTGGATCATGATACACAACAGAAACTGAACCGGTTATACACCCGTTATTTCTTTGAAATGCAGGACGAACTTTGGAATGAAGTGGGCAAGAAAAAACTGAATGCCCTGCAACTGAATACCAGCATGCTGTTATGCGCAGAAGACCTCGGCATGGTGCCAGCTTTTGTGGAAGATGTACTGAAAAGCCGTGAAATCCTTTCGTTGCAGGTAGAACGTATGCCAAAAAAGAGTGGCGACCTGTTTGCGCTTCCCGGCCAGGCTTATTACCTGAGTGTAGTAACACCATCAACCCATGATATGAGTACATTAAGGCAGTGGTGGGAAGAAGAACGCAATCATATCCCATATTTTTATAACAGCCTGCTGGGCCATGACGGGGAAGCGCCATTTTACTGCGAACCATGGTTATGCAAAGAGATCATCAGCCAGCATCTATATTCTCCGGCCATGTGGGCCGTTTTCCTGATACAGGACATCATGTCGATTGATGGAGATATCAGGCGCGAAAGCCCGGCAGATGAAAGGATAAACGTACCGGCAAACCCCAATCATCATTGGGATTACCGCATGCACATCACGCTGGAAACCTTGCTGCAGCATAAGCCGCTTGCAGATAACCTGCGATTGCTGATAAAACAGAGCGGGCGCTGATGATGAAAGTCAGTTACCGTACATATGAGCTTCCGTTTATTCATCCTTTTACCATCTCAAAAGGTACCAAAACCCATCAACCCACTTTTATAGTTAAACTCGATTTCTTAGGGATAACCGGTTATGGCGAAGCGCCTGCCATCAGTTATTACAATATCCCTGTTGAAAAGATGGTATCGGACCTGGAACAGAAAAAAGTGTTCATAGAAAAATTTTCTTTTTCTGACCCAGATCGTTTCTGGCATTACCTGCATCACTTATTTCCGCAAAACCCTTTCCTGGTTTGTGCTTTAGATATGGCTGGCTGGGATATTTATGGAAAATTGAAACAAAAACAGCTTTACCGGTTATGGGAACTGGATACAAATAAAGCGCCACTCACTGATTATACCATAGGAATTGACAGCATAGAGAACATGCTGATGAAAATGAAAGAAAAACCATGGCCAATTTATAAAGTAAAAGTGGGTATAGAAGGCGATGTAGAAATGGTGGCGGCCTTGCGTAAAGAGACTGATGCAATAATACGGGTAGATGCTAATGCGGGCTGGACACTGGAACAGGCACTGCAAAAAATTCCTCAACTGCAGGCACTGGGCGTTGAATTGGTAGAACAACCACTGGCAAAAGATAATTGGGATGACATGAAAATACTATTCGAGCAGTCATCCTTACCGCTCATTGCCGATGAAAGTTGTGTGAAGGAAGATGATGTTTTGAAATGTAAGGGCCATTTTCATGGCATCAATATAAAACTTACCAAATGCAGTGGTATCACACCTGCTAAAAGAATGATTTCGAATGCCCGGGAACTGGGTTTGCAAGTGATGGTTGGTTGCATGAATGAAAGTTCTGTTGGAACAGCTGCCATTGCACAACTGGCACCATTGCTCGATTATGTTGATATGGATGGCCCGCTGTTGCTGGCAGAAGATATTGCAGAAGGGGTGAAATTTGATTTTGGGAGAATCATTTACACAGATAAATCAGGTTTGGGTATCCAGGTAAATGGATTTTAACTGTAAAGATTAACCGCAGAGAACAAGAGAACGCAGAGGTTTCGCAGAGAGTCTCTGCGTTAACTCATTTTCTCATGTTCTCTGCGGTGAAAAAAATCAACCCATCAGTTTCTTCTTCTGCAACTGAAATTCTTCCTCCGTGATCGCACCTTTCTCTTTCAGTTCAAAAAGCTTATGCAGTTCATCAGCAACCAGGTTTTGAGGAGTTGTTTGAGCGGATGATTGAGAAACAATAGCCCGGGCCAGCTCCTGTGCCTGGTTGTTCACATGACGCTGTTTATATTCTTCCTGGGCATGTGTGATGGTATCTTTCAACAGCTTGGGGCGATGGATCATCATGTAGCTTGTTTCTCCCATTTCTGCTGCGGTCTGTATATCAACATTGCCATAGCGGAAAACCCGGCCCCAGAAAGACTGGTCATATTCTATATTATTTATCTTGTCGAGCGGGCTTTCTTTTGCATAGCGGGTAAAGAACCCTCCTTCATCAATCACCCTGAAATTGGTAACTGCCCATATATTGTGAACCCATTCAAAATACTTCCATAACGGGTAAACGGCCGTGAGTAATATGATGATAAGAGCGGCAGATGCCGAGAAACTTTCTATCATAGTTGAAAGCCATAATACAAGGATACCCAATACCAGCCATCCGGCAAATGGCGGTGCCAGCTTAAGCCAGTGGTGCCTGATAACCAGCAACAGCTGTTCATCTTTTTTTAGTGATGTCCTCATAAGCACAAGTTAAAAAAATACCGGGAGTAATGATCATTTTATATGCAATTATCCGATTTTCGCAGCTATGACTCCAGAAAGAAGCAACCGCCTGCAAGCGGTGCTTGAAAAAAGGCAACCCGGAATCACCGTGGTTTTGGAAAATGTTTCAGACCCGCACAATATCTCAGCCGTGATGCGTACCTGCGATGCCATCGGTATACAGGATATATATGTACTCAACACGGTAATTCAGCGGCATAAGAAATGGGGTGCCAAGAGCAGTTCCAGTGCAGCCAAGTGGCTTACGGTGCACCAGTTTACCGATGTAAAATCCTGTTTTGAAGCATTAAGGAAAAATTACAACAAAATTTATATTACCCATCTCAGCAGTGATGCCGTTGACCTGTATGATCTTGATTTGTCAGAATCAGTGGCACTGGTATTTGGCAATGAACATTCAGGTGTAAGCGATGAACTGATCGGTTTATGTGACGGTAATTTCATCATTCCACAGGTTGGCATCATAAAGTCGCTGAATATTTCTGTGGCTTGTGCGGTTACATTGTATGAGGCATTCAGGCAGAAAAAGATGGCCGGGCATTATGATAAACAGCAGCTAAGCAGTGAAAGGTTACTTCAGCTTAAAACTGCATGGGGTTTTGCCGGAGAAGATATTTGATGGTCGTTATCCGGTTAAGTTATTACCTGCTCATTAACTACAGTGTATATATACAGGCTTCACTCAATTCATAAAAATCAATTTGTGAGCGGTAATGTGTGTATCGCTTATTACAATAACTTTAATGCTTAATAAACTCACTATGCGGTACCGGATAATTTCATTATTTCTTATTATCAGTTTACATGGTTATGCACAAACCAAAAAACCACTCGACCATAGTGTATACGATTCCTGGAAATCATTAGGGGAAAGAATGATAAGCAATGATGGCAATTACATTGTTTATGCCATCAATGAACAGGAAGGCGACGGCGATTTGTTTATACGGAATATAAGGACAGGTTACCAGAAAATAATACAGCGTGGATATGCGGCTGTAATCACAGAAGACAGCCGCTATGTGATTTGTAAGATTAAACCGGTATACCAGGAGAACCGCCAGGCGAAGATCAAAAAAAAGAAGGCAGACGAAATGGTTAAGGATACTCTGGCATTTTTACAACTTGGTGCAGACAGTATCATCAAAGTAAGCAGGGTTAAATCTTTCAAAACTCCGGAAAAAGGGGCCGGATGGATGGCGTATCATTTAGAGAAGCCATTGCCCGACACAACTGCCAAAAAGAAGCCGCAGCCTGATTCGCTGAAAATGCAGATTGATAACCTGGCGAAACTGGCCGATTCCATCATTCGGAAATCACTCGATTCAGTAAAAGGTAAAATAGAAAAGGAAGAACTGATTGGAGCAGCTAAAAAGGCGGTGAAAGAAATTTATAAAAAGGCGGATGACATGTATTTATATGCCGATGCTGAAGGAGATGAAAGCGGTTCAAATACTGCGACAGACGGCACTGAACTGGTTGTGCGCAGGCTTGATTCAGCCAGCGAACGAAAATTCAGCCTGGTAAGCGACTACCTGTTTGATGAACAAGGTACAAAGCTCCTCATTGAAACGACTAAGAATGCCAAAGATAGTAACAGTAAGGCTTACCTGCTTTTGTATAACCTTGTTTCAGGAAACATAGATACGGTGATGCGGTCGTTCAATGACGCCAAAAACTTTTCATTCAGCACCGACGGTCTTCAACTGGCATTTGTAGCTGAACGAGACAGCAGCAGCAAGGCCCTGCAGAAATTCTATAAGCTTTGGTATTACAATGGAGTAACCGATACAGCCGGCATTCTGGCCGATAAGCATACTGCCGGTATGAAACTGGGTAATTCGGTAAGCGAAAATGGTAACCTGGTCTTTAGTAAAGATGGTAAGAAGCTCTTTTTCGGAGTGGCACCTATACAACCGGCCAAAGATACCAGTCTGGTTGAATTTGAACTGGCCAGGCTTGATATCTGGCATTACAATGATGATTACCTGCAGCCACAGCAATTAAAACAACTGCAGACGGAATTGAAAAGGAACTATACCGCTGTAATTACACCGGGTACATCTGAACTGGTTCAGTTAGGGGCCGATGATGCAGAAAACGTTTCATTGGTTGACGAAGGCAATGCAGACTGGGTGCTCGCAATTACAAATAAAAACAACAGGATACCGGTGCAATGGGAGGGCAGGTCGAAATATACAGGGTACATGATAAGTACGGTTAATGGCAGCCGAAAACTGGTACAAGCTAACTGCCCCGGTTTTTTCGCTGCTTCCCCTAAAGGAAATTTTATTTACTGGTATAACCCGGAATTGAAAAATTATTTTACCTACAATACTGGTACAGGCCAGGTAAAGAACATTACCGGAAAGATAAAACAGCCTTTGTATGATACGGAGTATGATTCTCCGGGCATGCCGGGTAATATAGGTGTTGCAGGTTTTACTTCCGGTGATAAGCAAATGCTGATATATGATGAATTTGATATCTGGCAGGTAGATCCAAATGGAATTATGGAACCGGTTGATATTACCAATGGTTATGGCAGGAGAAACAGGACTGAATTAAGGTATGTTCGATTATTGAAAGACAAACGTTTTATGGAAGCCGATGAAACAATCCTGTTACAGGCATTCAATAAAGACAATAAGTATAGCGGTTTTTTCAACAAAAAGGTTGATGAAATAAAAGACCCGCTGGTACTAACCATGGGGCCATATTCGTATACCGTACCATTGAAAGCGAAGGATTCCGGCGTTTATATTGTGAGAAGGGCCAATTCAAATGAAGCAGAACTCTTGGCCGGCAAGCAGTGGGGCAATATGCAGAAGCTTACTGATATTGCATCTCAGCAACAACTGTACAACTGGATGACCACGGAACTGGTAAGATGGAAAATGTTTGACGGAAAAATGAGTGAAGGGTTATTGTATAAACCGGAGGATTTTGACCCAAAGAAAAAGTATCCGGTCATTTTTTATTTTTATGAGCGTGATGCCGATAATTTATACGCATACTACACACCGGCACCCAGTGCATCCACCATCAATATTCCATATTTTGTGAGTAACGGGTACCTGGTATTTGACCCTAATATTTATTACAAAACAGGAGAGCCGGGAGAAAGTGCCTATAACAGTGTGGTGAGCGCAGCAAAGTATTTATCGGGAATGCCCTGGGTAGACAGTACCCGCATGGCCATACAGGGACAAAGCTGGGGTGGATACCAGGTAGCATATCTTGTTACCCGAACCAATATGTTCAGGGCGGCCAGTGCAGGCGCTCCCGTTAGTAACATGACGAGCGCATATGGTGGTATCCGGTGGGGAAGCGGCGTTAACAGGCAGTTTCAATATGAGAAGCAGCAAAGCCGTATCGGTGCAACTTTATGGCAGCGGCCCGATCTTTATATAAAGAATTCTCCGTTGTTCAGGGCCGATAAAGTGAACACACCCATATTGCTGATGCACAATGATGCCGATGGCGCTGTACCCTGGTACCAGAGTATAGAATTCTTCACTGCTTTAAAAAGGCTTGGCAGGAAAGCCTGGTTGTTGCAATACAATAACGAAGACCATAACCTGATGGAACGTAAGAACAGGAAAGACCTGTCAGTAAGGCTGGGGCAGTTTTTTGATTATTACCTGAAAGATGCCAAACCTGCCAACTGGATAAAAAATGGGGTACAGGCAGTTGATAAAGGAAGGGACTGGGGATTGCAGGTGGAATAATCAGGATTTTATTTCTGTCATTCATCAGCTTTACATATTCAGCAAGCCGGCATTTTTAGATTTGTGTTCATATTCTTCTTACATTAGAAGAATCAATGAATTCTGCAAAGGTCATAGAACTTTTTTACCTTTTTTTCCAGGGAGTGATCATCTTCCAGGTGCTCATTTTTTTTGTACTATACTGGATCACCCGTAAAAAAGATATCCTGTTCTATACGCTGTTCCTTTTTTTTGCAGCTGCTTATTTTTTTCTAAATGCCCCCTATACTTTCTTTGGCATATCAGAAGATGTTGTATTTGAATCCCGTTTGTATGAATACATGAACATACCGCTGGTAATTGCTGAAAATTATTTTTACCTATTGTTCCTTCAGTCTTTTTATAATGGTCTTACGTACGATAAGCTTGTGCTTAAAACGCTTCGTTATACTCTTTTCATCATTCCTGCACTTATACTGCTTTTTGTAATTGTTAAGATTACCGGCACTGATACCCAGGGCGTATTTTATACGGTAAAATTACTCGCTGTGATTCCTGCCGTTGTAATATGTTTCATGTTTTGGAATAAAAAATTACCATTCTTCAACCTGATGCTGAGTGGGCTAACCTGTACCATAGCAGGAACGTTGATTACGGTTTGTATGATAATATTAAGGAATGCCGGCATCCATCACCTGTTTACCGATGGGTACCCGCTTTTTTTTATCCGGCTTGGGTTGTTGGGAGATATGGTATTTTACCTGGTTGCCATTTTGCAAAAATGGAATTTCCAGGAAAAGCAGTTAGCCATGCTTCAGATGCAGAAACAACTTGAAATATCCAATTTACGAAATACAATAAGCAGCCAGTTACATGATGACATCGGGAGTGAACTGAGCGGTGTTTCCATGTATTGCCACCTGGCAAATACCCAAATGGATCAGGGCGAATACGGGAAAGTGAATGCCAGCCTGCATACTATCCGGCATTCGGCAAATGAAGTGATCAGTAAGTTGGATGACCTGGTCTGGTCGGTGAAATCAGATTATATCACTTTGAAAACATTGGTTGAAAAGCTGCTGCAATACGGGCAGGATATGTGTTTTGCCAGGTCTGTTGAGTTCAGGACAAACCTGCATAATTTTCCCGGGGGGATTGAATTTTCCGAGGAGCAAAATTACCATTTGTACCTGTGCCTGAAAGAAGCTATTAATAATGCAGTAAAATACAGTGAAGCCACCGTAATCGAATTGGCTTTTGAAAAATCAGCAAATAATTTCATGTTTTCAGTAACAGATAACGGTAAAGGATTTACGGATGAAATTTCACACACCGGTAACGGGATTAAGAATATGAGACAGCGGGCTGAAAATATAGGGGCATTTCTTTCATTGGAATCCGGCGAGGGAAAAGGGGTGTCTGTAAAACTGGTTTTAAGAATACCCCAATGAGGTATCTGTTGAATCATTTATTTATTTTAACTTTTGGATTCATATTATATGAATGTTAAATGAAGTGGAAATACGCTGTATGTTTTACCATATTAGTTTTCAAATTTGCCAGCCTCATTGCGCAGGGAAAGGATATTGAAGGTCATTTGTCTATTTCTGCAACCGGTAAAACAGTAAAAGAATCCATCGATTCACTTAATGATCTTGCTGATACGCTTTGCCTTCATAAAAGCGAACGCGGAATGAAACTGGCCATGCTTGCCCTCGGCTTAAGTAAAAGGGAAAAGTATCATATCGGCATAGGTGATGCCAGCCATAGCCTCGGGCTTACTAAATTCCGGCGGGAGAATGATTCAGCAATTTATTATTTTATGCAGGCAAGAAATGAATACCTGCTGGTTTATCCGGGATTTGAAAAAACAGTCCATACCTTAAATAATATTTCACGTACTTATTTTGAACTATTGCAGTACGATTCAGCAATCCTGTATGCAAGGCAGGCGATTTCATTTATAGAAGGGAAAAAAGAGCCGGTGCATATAAAAAGTAAATGGTTGATGTATACTTATGGTGCCATGGCCAATGCCTTTTCTGGTTTATCACGGTACGATACGGCCAACCTGTTTTACCTGAAAGCGATAAACCTGGCAGAGGCGTTACAGAATAAAAAAATGCTGGAAGTGTATTTTAAAGGACTTTCGGGCATTCAGTCTAAATTGGGCGACCATTTAAAAGCAGCAGTGTATGTCAGGAAAGCCATTGATTTTATTGAAGATGATGACAGGGCTTTAACGATTGCACTTGCTAATTTAGGCTCTATTTATAGCCGGTTGCATGATCAGGTAAATGCCGACCTGATGGCAGATAGCAGTTTGCGGGTTGGCAGAAGATCTAATGTTACAAACTCCATTGGGCGCAATTATATTACACTTGGAAACAGCCAGCTACAGCAAAAGAATTACAAGCAGGCTTTGCAGTTATATAAAACCGGTCTTGAAAATGCAATGCATTTTAAGAATAGTAAATCAACTATCAGCAGCCTTCATTTACAATTAGGGAATATATATGATTTGCTTGACAGCATAGTGCCTGCTAAAGAACATTATGCTAAAGCACTTCAAATAGGAGATGGTAATTATGAGATTGCCAGCAATATTAATTTATCCCTGTCAAAATTATATATTAAAGAGGGTGATTATGTTAATGCTTATAAACATTTGAAAGCATATAATCTATTTCATGACTCAGTGTATACGAATGAGAAGATTAAAATTATTACGGAGTTAAATACAAGGTATGAATCAGAGAAAAAAGATCAGCAACTGCAACTAATGACAAAGGAAAGGCAATTACAGGAAGCATTGCTGATAGAACAAAAGAGGCAAATAGAGAAAGACAATGCTGAAAAAAGGGAACAGCAACTGGCGATATTGAATTTTCAGCTGGAAGCGGATAAAAAAGGTCAGTTACTGAAAATAAAAGAACTTGACCTGGAGAACAGCCATATTAAACAGGAAGATCAAAAAATGCTCCTGGTTAATGCTTCCAATAGATTAAAAATTGAGGAACAGCAGAAGCAGATAAATATTAGTACTATCAAAAACCAGCGCTCCTGGTTAATAATATTGTTTTCAGGCATTATTGTATTTAGTATTATTTCGTTTCTCTTGTTTAACCGGTTTAAGTTAAAAAAGAAGTTACATAGCCAGGCAGAATTATTGCTGCAACGCCAGCAGATAAGCAGGGATTTGCATGATGAAATTGGCGCTACACTTAGCGGGATTGCCATGTACAGCCATCTGGCCAGAGAGCAATTGAAGAAATCTCAGCCTGATGCAATAGAGAATTCGCTTGGAATCATACAAAACCATGCAGGTGAAATGGTGAACAAGCTGAATGATATCATCTGGCTCGTAAACCCAGGCCAGGATAGTTTAAAGAAACTGCTGCACAGGCTGGAAGATTATGCGGTACAAATGGCGGCAGTAAAAAATATCCGGGTGAAATCAAATTTTAATGGACAACAGGCAGAAAATATTTTACCGCCCGAAACCCGACGCAATATTTACCTGTTGTTTAAAGAAGCAATAAACAATGCTGTAAAATACAGCAATGCAACAATGTTGGAGTTTTCTTTTAACGATAGAAAAGATAGTTTAGAGATAATACTTAAAGATAATGGTATTGGATTTACGGATGATAGTATTATAAAGGGTAATGGTTTGGTGAATATGGAACAGCGGGCAAGCGCAATAAATGCTGCTTTTCATGTAACTGTATCACCCGGTAACGGTACTGCTGTATCGTTAATAATACCTGGTTTCGATTAGAAAGAATGATTGCATCACAGCACAACAATTTCAATGAAAGAATATAATAAACATTTTCTCTCTCTGCTTGCTTTTATTATTTGTATTCAAACAGGTATTTGTCAAACGGCTGATACGGTTATTGTTTCTTCAGATTTTACAAATACAAATATTGGCACTAAAAGTTACATCAGAACCGGCGAAGATTACATTTCCGTTAATTCATTTGAGGTGTGGAAAAAGGCGAATACAGATGCTTTTTGGTTACAGCCGGGGAAAGCGAATTGGATGATGGTGGTTTTGAAAAATAAAGATTCTGTAGATCATGCGATGAAGCTTTATTTCAATAATGTACAGGCGGGCATTATCAGGCTGTATATTCAAACAGGAAACCGGATTGATTCTGGTTCCGTAACCGGAAGCCTGGTTCCGGCAAAAGAGCGTGCCTCCGCTGACAGAATGCTATCTGTGCCATTCACCCTAAAGTCCGGAGTGGAAACGATTCTTTATGCAAAAATATACAGGAAGGGAATAGGGATTACAATTACACCTGTTTTGGTGCAATTACCGGCAGAGGCTCCCCAATGGCCGGACTTTATTTTGATCATTGCGCTTACTGTTATTTTTCTGATTATGATTGCTGCGGCCTTTGTTTGGTGGTTTCAGCAGTCATCTCAGATAACCTGGTTCTTCCTGTATATTTTCTTTGGATTTTTTTATACCATGGCAGCAACTGGTTTTGGTTCTATGTATTTGTGGTCTTCGTTCCCCCGCTTTGAAGAAAATGCTGCTGTATTTTTAGGTGCATTAAGTACTGCGGCATTGCTTTTCTTTAGTTCTTCAGCACTTAAATTGTATACAACACATTCAAAGCTCCACTATTATATTATTACAAGCGCAATAATTTATGCGATGGCCGGTGTTTCAGGATACTTGTTTTATACGGGTAATCATGATGCAGGTAAATTCAGTTTGATCATGTTCTTACCTTATTTACTTACATTATCAAGCTTTCTTATATTATTGATAATGTCAGTATTAAAAGGAATTAAACAAGGAAAGGTATATTGGTGGTTTACTGCAATATTTTCATCATTCTTTATCATGGCTGTTTTTCTTACTTTTTTAGAACTTGGGCTGGTAAAGTTTAATTACCTGTTGCATCCACTTATACTTTCTTTGGGAGCATTGCCACAAATGTTGCTGGCTTTGATTTATCTCATTTACAAAACACTGGAAATATTGAAACAAAGGGCTGTTCAGGTAGAACACGAACGGCTGGCCGGCCAGCAGGTTTTACTTAGTGAACGGCTGCGCATTAGCCAGGAACTGCATGATGAAGTTGGGGCGACGTTGAGTGGTATTTCTATGTATAGCCATCTGTCGAGAGAACAAATTAAAAATGAAAGACATAGCGAGGTAGAAAATTCACTCAGGATCATTCAGCAGAATGCCGGGGATATGGTAAATAAACTGGGCGAAATTGTTTGGTTTACAAACCCGGGACAAGATAGTTTGTTAAAACTGGCGCAAAGGCTGGAAGAATATGTTTTTGATATGGCTGCAGTTAAAAATATACAGGTTAAAGCAGGGCTTGTAGAAAATATGGCAAATATTGAACTGCCAGCAGAAACACGCCGAAATATTTACCTGTTGTTTAAGGAAACCATCAATAACGCGGTAAAATACAGCGATGCATCATTGATTGAATTGAATGTGAAAGTGGAGAATGGTTTTGTAGAGATAACATTGCAGGATAATGGTGTTGGATTTGATATTGAACATGTAAAGTCTGGAAACGGATTGATAAATATGAAACAAAGGGCAAAAGAAGCAGGAGCTGGTTTTTCTATTGAATCGGTAAAAGGTAAAGGAACAAGGATAACAGTTTCTGTAAAAATACCCTGATGGGGTATTGTTTAACTAAATATAAATGCTCAAATTTGACTATTAATGGATATAAGGGTTGCCATATTTGAAGATAATAAACTGGTGAGGGATGCGCTGGAAGCGATTCTCAATGGAACAACCGGCTATTCCTGTGTGGGAACTTTTAGTGACGGGAATTACTGGGATGAGAAAATAAAAAAAAGCAATCCTGATGTTTTGTTGATGGATATTGAAATGCCAGGCATGAATGGGATAGAAGTAACCAGGCAGATGCAACAGTATCACCCTGAAATAAAGATCGTAATACAGACTGTTTTTAACGACAGTGAGAAAATATTCAGTGCGCTTTGTGCCGGGGCATCCGGGTATATTTTAAAAAATGACCCGCCCAATAAATACCTGGAAGCAATTACAGAAGTTTATAATGGTGGCGCCAGCATGAATGTAAGTGTAGCCAAAAAGGCGCTTGCATTTTTTTCTGCTTCAAACTTCGCCAGCCACCCGGTAACTGATGAAGAACACAACCTCAGCCAGCGGGAAAAAGAAATCCTTCAATTGATGACAGAAGGACTGGATTATAAGGCCATTTCTGAAAAAATTTTCATCAGTTATGATACCGTGCGTACTCATGTTAAGCATATCTACAAAAAGCTCCATGTAAACAGCCGCAGCGAAGCTGTAAGGAAAGCAGCGCAGTTAAAGGCGTTTTCAAAAATATGATGGCCTTTCTATGCTGTGTTTTAGGTAATTTGGCGGCACGGGTTTTCTAATATGGCTTATTGATGCGGTTTTTTATGCAGATAATGTCGCATGAAACCCGCAAAATCATTAATGTAATTGGTTTATTGGATTTTTTCCGGGTATCGGAAACAGTATTTTTATATTTGAATACTGAACTTTTGATGAATAGAAAGCAATGGATGTTATCTGGTGCGAAAGGATTTTTGATTCATAGGCTAATTCATTTGGAGAAAATTATTTTGCCGATGCAGAAATTAATTATCGGGGTATTATTAATGTGTTTTTCAGCATGTATGGAACCAGCCAAAGAAGTGGTTGATAAGAAGAGTATGGTTGTTATTGGTGATTACAACGATAAGAAGGAGCAGGAGGCGATCCTGGAAGTGATTGATGCTGAAACAACCTGTTTTTTTGAAAGGGATTATGAATGCTGGAATCAATATTTAGTGCAAGCAGATTATGCATTTCAGGCATGGAACAATACTGATGGAAGCATAGATACAAAATCGGGTTGGAAAGAGGTAGATGAAAAAATAAGAGCTTATATAATGCCTGCGGGTGAGAAAAAGGCAAAATCTAAATCAATGGGACAGGAAAGCAGTGTGAAGGCAAAAGTAAGCAGCCATCCTAAAGTGGTAAGAAAGAATATGTTATTCAAATTCTTTACTGCAGAACTTGTATATATGATGTGGGATCAATATAACAGCGACCCCGATAAAATGCGTTTCACTTTTAGCAAAGAATGCCGCATTATGGAAAAAATAAACGGCGAATGGAAAATTGCAAATGTTACTTCTTATTGGGATTTCAGGCGTGAGATACCGCTTGATTCTCTTTAATAAAGCACGGGTTATATTCTACGATGCCGTCCTTTACCGAACCCTCAAATTCAACATTCCTCACTTATACTGTCATATTTTCATCTAAAGTACCTGGTTACGGTTTGTTGTAATACAGTTACGGTTTTACAGAGATTTTAATGAAATAATTCACCCAATGGGGTATAGTTCAGCTTATGGCATACTTATAATTTTAAACAGCTAAAGTAACTGTGTTTAAAATAAAGTTGAATTATGAAAACAGGATCACTTCTATTCATTAAATGCATATCGTTTTTATGTTGCGTATTTTATTGTGGAGATTTAATTTGCCAGGTAAACCCTTTGGTAAACCAGGTTAAACTGGATGAGTCCAATAAAACTATTAATAAAGAAAGATTACAGCAACAACCATTATTGTTTATCGAAAACCGTGGCCAGGTTGCAGATGTTTCCGGCAAACTTCGGCCCGATATTCTTTTTACTTCGCAAAGTGACGGTGCAAAACTTTTTTTTACGGCCAATGCCATACACTACCAGTTTACCAAAACAGAATTTCTAAAAGAAAGATCAGATTCTATACAATCGGATAAACTTTATCAAAACTACAAAATGGATGTGCTGGGAAAAAAGATACAACAAAGCATTCACCGGTTTTCAGTTGCATTGCAAGGTGCCAACCCTAATCCTTCAATTAAAAAAGAACAGCAAACTGATTATTACGAAAACTATTACATGTCTCATTGCCCTGATGGCATTACAGGTGTAAAAAGCTACCAAAAAATCACATTCGAAAACGTGTATCCAGGAATAGACTGGGTTATTTATAGTAACGAAGGTTTTATGAAATACGATTTTGTAGTACATGCAGGAGCAGACCGTTCTTTGATAAAACTTAAAGTTAAAGATGCCGATGCAGTAACCATCAGCAGCAACGGAGAATTATTGATAAAAACAAAGCTGGGTGAAGTAAAAGAAAAACAGCCGGTAAGTTTTAATGCAGCAGGCAAAAAAATAAATACCCGTTTTATTCAAAACAGCGACGGTACCCTTGGTTTTTATGCAGATGCTGAGCCTGGAATTTATATGCGTATAGACCCCAGCGTTATATGGGCAACTTATTACGGAGGTGGCGGAGTTGTAAGTTTGGGTTACTCTTGTGCAGTGGATGCTTCTGATAATGTATATCTGTCTGGCGAAACATATAGTGCATCCGGAATTGCTACAGCAGGTGGCTTCGACAATACTTTTGACAATACTTATTCAGGTAATCAAGATGCTTTTTTAGTAAAATTTAACAGCAGCGGTACCCGTTTATGGGCTACTTATTATGGCTATAATAGCCAGGAAAAAGGTACTTCAGTGGCTGTGGATGGGAGTGGTAATGTCTATTTAGCTGGATCTACAAATTCTCTTACTGGCATTGGGTCAGGTGGTTTTCAAAACACATTTGGTGGAGCCGTTGATGCATTTCTTATAAAATTTAACAGCAGTGGCAGCCGGCTTTGGGCAACCTATTATGGTGGAGCAGAGTGGGAGTTTCAAATGACCTGTGCTGTTGATGGCAGCAACAATGTTTACCTGGCCGGTTATACAACATCACCTACCGGAATCGCTTCTGGCGGTTTTAAGAATACACTTACAAATTCGGCTGAAATGTTTTTAGTTAAATTCAATAATATTGGTAACAGGCTTTGGGCAACCTACTATGGGAGCGTACCTGATTTTTTAAATGGTACAAGTCCATCATGCACTGTTGATGGGAGCAATAATGTTTACCTGGCGAGTTTTACAAAATCAGCTACCGGGATAGCATCCGGTGGTTATCAAAATACTTACCAGGGAGGCAGTGATGCTATTTTGGTAAAATTCAGCAGCAGCGGGAGCAGGCTTTGGGCAACCTATTATGGTAGTGTAAGTGACGAATATGGACTGTCCTGTGCTGTAGATGGCAGCAATAATGTTTACCTGGCCGGTTACACTTATTCAACTACCGGTATTGCTTCTTCAGGTTTTCAAAATACACATGGGGGTGATGTAGATGCTTTTTTGGTGAAATTTAACAGCAGTGGGGCAAGGCTCTGGGCAACCTATTATGGCGGTAGTGATGGCGACTTTGGTTCAGCCTGCGCAGTAGATGGCAACAACAATGTTTATCTGGTGGGTTCAGCATACTCTGTTGCAGATATAGCATGTGGTGGTTTTAAAAACTCAGGTGGTGGATATGCCGGCGATGTTTTTGTAGCAAAATTTAATAGTGACGGTGCCCGTTATTGGGGTTCCTATTATGGCGGTACGGGTGGGGGTGAATATGCTTCTGCTTGTACAATAGATGGGTCAGACAATTTATATATTGCAGGTTATACTAACAGTGCAACTGGTATCGCAAGTGGCGGTCATCAGAACACAAAAAGCGGGCCTTATGATGCCTTTCTTGTAAAAATAGAAGGTAGTGTTATTGTTGATCCTGCTCTTAACCTTGTGCCTGTATCAGGGATATTGTATGTGGACAAAACAAAATCGGGCAATGGCAGCAGTTGGGCCAGTGCAGCATCTGAAGTGGCCCATGCATTAAAAGCAGCTCAATCAAATCCATTGATTACCCAGATATGGGTAGCCAAAGGAACTTATGCTCCCATGCATAATCCTTCTGTAAGTGCAAGTTGCCCCAATTATAACCACATTGACAATGCTTTTTTATTGGTTAATAACGTTAAAATTTACGGTGGTTTTTCTGGTAATGGAACCGAGACCTCCATCACCCAGCGTAACATAGCAAGGTACCCAACAATATTAAGTGGCAACCGTAACTACCATATTGTTATCAGTGCAGGCAGTGTAGGTACAGCCGAGTTAAACGGTTTTATAATTGAAAAAGGAAAAGCAAACGGAAGTGCTGATATTACAGTAAACGGGCAAATTGTATATCGTAGCAATGGTGGAGGTTTATATATGGTCGGTTCTTCGCCACGTATTGAAAATTGTATTATCAGGGATAATAGCGCTAAAGATAATGGCGGAGGATTGTATGCAGCAAATTCCGCTGCAAATCTTACATCCAATAAAATTTCTGGTAATACTGCAGGTAATGGCGGTGGTGCTTATTTGAACAACACGGCAGTTACACTTGTAAACTGTTTGCTTAGTGGGAATAAAGTATCAGGCTTTGGAGGAGGGATATATAATAATGCCCTTTTGCAAACGCCTGTTATACGCAACAGTACTATCGCATCCAACCTGGCTGTAACGGGTGGAGGCGGTCTATATTTTACAGGGTTTCCAATACCTGCTTCACCGCCATTGGTATATAACAGCATTATCTATAGTAATCGTATAGGTGTAACAGTTAGTAATTTTACGACAAACAGTGCTACTGCTCCTGAAGTAAGGTATTCCATTATTGAAAATAACCTTGATTATACTAATTCAGGAAATAATCTTACAGGTACTTCACCACAATTTATTAATCCAAAAGATGCTTCATTGGCACCTATAAACACAGGGAATTACAGTTTAAATAAATGCAGCCCGGCAATCAATACAGGCAATAACATTTATATTGCCGGCTATCCAAACGATCTGGCGGGCACTACCCGGATATTAAACACAACAGTTGACAGGGGTGCTTATGAAAACAACAGTGCGGTTAGCGCTGTTCCGGATATGGCCGGCGTTGTTTATGTTGACCGAACAAAATCGGGAAATGGAAGTACCTGGGAAAATGCAGTGCCCGAATTGTCGGATGCATTGCTTGCAGCCAGGACCAACACTGACATTACAGCAATATGGGTGGCGAAGGGAACTTACTATCCATTATACGATATTGCTTTTACTTGTGTTCCAGCAGATGAAAGGGATAAAGCTTTTGTACTGATAAACAATGTGAAGTTATGGGGCGGTTTTGCCGGTGGAGAAACGATGGTAAGCCAACGCAACTATGCCCTGAACGAAACCATACTAAGCGGTGATATTGGCGTTGAGGGTATACGTTCAGACAATAGTTACCATGTAGTGGTAAGTGCCGGTGCAGTAGGCAATGCAGTAATTAACGGGTTTACCATACAAGATGGACAGGCTACCGGTACAGGCACCGTAGCTATCAATGGCTTTAATTTTTCCCGAAATTCTTGCGGAGGTATGTACATTATCAGTTCTTCCCCCGATGTTACGGCTTGTGCTATAAAGAATAACACGGCCAACGGCTTTGCGGCCGGTGTATATGTATCCGTTTCCAATGCCATATTTACCAATTGCTCTATTTCAGGTAATAATGCCCTGGGTTCTGGCGGGGGCATATACAGTAACAATCCCAATGGTGGCTCATCAGCATATCCCAGGTTTTACCACTGCACAGTATCTGGTAATCGCGGCAGCAGCGGTGGCGGCGGGTATTTTACAACTCTAGGCACCGAGCCCGCCAAAATGTATAACTGTATTTTTTATGGCAATAAGAACAATGCCGGCGTAGCCAGCAACGATATTATTTCATCCGTTTCCACATCAGACGACCCGGAAGTGTATTACTCCATAGTGGGGAATGTAGCATCTACAACAGCATACGCCAACATGGCCGGCAATAGTACGGCCAACCCGCTTTTAACATACCAGGAAGATGCCATGAATGCCCCCAATCTGGCTGGCAATTTCCGCCTGCAAAAATGCAGCCCTGCCATTAATACGGGTAGCAATACCTATGCGGCAGGCATTACCAGGGATTTAGACTTCAACGCCCGAACAACCTTTTTCACCGTGGATATGGGTGCGTATGAAAAAGTTCTTGCACTTCCTGATACTAACGGTATTGTGTATGTTGATAGTTCTAATATTTTGAATAACGGAGATGGCAGTAGTTGGGAAAAATCCGTGGCAGATCTCGCAGATGCCCTTAAAGCAGCTAAAACCAATACTGCCATAAAACAGATATGGACTGCCAAAGGCACTTATAAACCACTATACATTGCCACCGACGATGGTAGTTTATTGAGCTGTCCATCAGTAAACAGGGACAATGCTTTTGTGATGGTAAACGATGTGAAGTTATATGGCGGTTTTGCCGGTGGTGAAACAGATACTACAGGTAGGGATTATATTTTGAATGAATGTATTCTGAGTGGAGATATTGATGATATTAATTTTAATAATCCCTTTAATGATGCGCATCATATAGTAATAAGTGCGGGTGCAATTGGAACAGCATCATTGGATGGCTTTACTGTAAAAGGCGGGTATGCGAACGGAGCAGGAACCATTTCTGTAAATGGCCAAACAATTGAGAGAATTTACGGGGGCGGGATGTATAATGGTAGCTCAGCACCTTTAATAATCAATTCAAAATTCATTAATAATACTACCACTGGGAGTGGTGCAGGCATTTATAATAAAAACAGCTCATCCATCATTTCAAATTGCTTTATCTCAGAAAATACAGCTGTTCAGGGAGGAGGTATAACAAACAGGGATAATTCTTATGTAAATATTTCGGATTGTACTTTTTCAAATAATTTTTCCTATAATGAAGGCGGAGGACTTTTAAACTTCAATACCTCATATGTAACAATTACTGATTGCATTTTTATCCAAAATACTGCCAATTATGGAGCTGGCATCGCAAATGTTTTTAATGCAGAAGCAGTCATTTCAAATTGCCTTTTTGCAAATAATGTAGTTGATTTTGATGGTGGCGCCCTTCACAATTCCAACTCAAATCCTATTATTTCTAATTGTAGTATTTTGGGTAATTCAGCGGCCCAAAGCGGTGGAGGTATGAGTAATATACTGGGATCTTCACCTATTGTTTCAAATTGCTTGTTTTCGGGTAATACGGCAGCACTTAACGGAGGTGCTTTGTACAATTATTCACAAACAACATCTGTTCCTGAAATAACAAATTCCAGTTTTTCTGGAAACAAAGCAACACTTAGTGGCGGAGCTATTTACAACGGATTCACCCCTCCTTTTGATATGGCTATCCCTGTTATTAAAAACAGTATTATTTGGGGCAACACTGCATCATCAACTAATGCCATTTTTCCCATCACAGGCCTACCCGATATAAGCAACAATATTATTGAAGGCGGTTACGCCAGCGGAACCAATATCTTTGATTTAGACCCTTTGTTTGTAAACCCGCAATTAGCTGCAGCCGCTCCAACCACATTAGGCGACTACCGTTTGCAAACCTGCAGCCCTGCCCTTAATATAGGCGATAACAGTTTTATTCAACCAGGTGTAACAAAAGACCTGGATAGCCTAGACAGGATAAAGTATACCACTGTAGATTTGGGCGCTTATGAAAAGCAGGACATTGATTTGGGTAATACCACCTGGAAAGGCGTAAACACTAACTGGAATGATAAAGTGAACTGGTGTGGAGGTTATATTCCCTTCGATACCACCAATGTTGTAATACCATCCAGCCTCAGCAATTATCCTGTTATAAATACGGGATATTATAACGGTGTTAAAAATATCTTACTGGGAAGCGGCTCTTCAGTTGGTTTACAAAACAACGGGTCACTATCAATTTATGGCACGTATACCAATAATGGCAGCACTATCAACAACAAAGGGAAATGGGTAATGGCAGGAGATTCTACCGGGCAATACTTCCCCGGTACACTCGCTACCGTTAGTGCCATGAATCACCTGGAGATCAAAAAACCATCTGGAGTAACATTTAATAAATCATTTTCTATAACAGGCTCTCTGATACCAACAGCCGGCAATATTGATGTGAACAATGTGGAAGTTACTTTAAAGTCATCCGATACTGCCACAGCCAGTGTTGATGTGATACAACCTGGCGCTTCTATCAGTTATACCGGTACGGGCGCCTTTATTGTTGAACGTTTTATCAATACAGGAGTGGCAGCCGGCCAGCATCAGAAAACCTGGCAATTTTTATCAACACCCGCAACCGGACAAAGCATTCACCAGGCATGGCAGGAGACCGGATTTGTTCCCGCCGGTTATGGTACCTGGATAACGGGAACGGGTACAGGATTTGATGCTACCACGGCACTCCCTTCACTTAAGTATTTCAACGAGGCTGCTGTTAACTGGACAGCCGTTACCAATACCGGCAATGCACTGGTAAATAAGCTGGGCTATATGCTGTTTGTACGGGGCGACCGGACTGTAACTACTTACAATGGAACGCCCAATAACACTATTCTTAGAAGTATGGGGCAGTTATACAGCCCAACCAACCCTGCGCCATCTGTAACCGTATCGGCCAATAAATTCCAGACTTTTGGCAATCCATATGCATCCCGTATTGAATTTAGCAAGTTGTACGATGCCAGCACCGGTATCAATGATGTATTTTATGTATGGGACCCCAAACTGGCAGGATCGTATAACGTTGGCGGGTACCAGACAATATCCGGCATTACTGGTTATATACCAACTGTTGGTACACCACCAACGGGTAATGCAGCAACGGATTATTACCCGGCCGGTGTACCGTCACCATATATTGAATCCGGACAGGCAGTGTTTGTAAAAGGCAATGGCAGTGGCGGGCAGGTGAATTTTAATGAGAATGTAAAAGCCACGGGTAGCCGGCTGGTAAACAGGCCTGCACCTGCAGAAGATCCAATGTCCAGGAGGCAATTCCTGTTCACTTCCTTATTTACCAACACCGGCGTAATTGCAGACGGTAATATTGTGGCATTTGAAAAGGGGTTTGGTAATGAAGTGAATGATCTGGATGCAGGGAAGATCATGAATGCCGGGGAGAATTTCGGGCTCATGCGTGATGGCAGCATACTGGCTGTAGAAGCACACGATCCGGTGAAAGAATCTGATACTATTTTTTATAGCTTGGGCAACCTGCGCCGCCAGCCATACCAGTTACGGTTTGCACCGGTTAACATGGGCTCTGTAAACCATCAGCCATACCTGATAGACAGGTTTACCCGGACCATAACGCCCCTAAGCCTAACCGATAGCAGTTTTGTAGATTTTACGGTTACCGCCGATGCAGTATCATCAGCAGCAGACAGGTTCATCATTGTATTTAGGTTGAAATCAAAGCCAAAGGCTTTACAACCACAATTTGGTTATGAAGAGCAGTTAAAAGGCACTAAGCCGGCAAATTTAACTGTACAAGAAAATATCATAAAGTCGATAAAAGTATTTCCCAATCCGGTGGCAGACGGAAATATACAGTTGTGGTTTACGGGTATGCCTGCCGGAATCTACCAGGTACGGATGTACAATAATGCAGGGCAGCAGTTGTTAACGAGGCAGCTCATGCATCAGGCTGAAACAGAAAAAGAAGTGATCCGGTTTACTGGAAACATGGCAAGGGGTGTATACCAGTTGGATATAACCGACCCAGACGGTGAGAAGACAAAACATACAGTCATTTTTTAAAAATGTGTTTACAGGAGTAGGTTTCAATACATCAAAACAAAAACTGCATTATGATAATATCTGTTAGTTACAGCAATGGAAAAAGTTCCGGAAATCAACCATCCGGTAGAAACATTGATAGAAACGCAAAAAACATCCTTCATAAAATGCGCAAGGCATGCATATATGTATGTTTGATGTTAGCGCTGTTGTTTGCAAATAATATAAATGCCCAATTGGTATCATTTGTATTTAACGGGTTGCCCGGCGGTTCAAATAATTTCGGGCCGAGCCCTTTTTCGCCAGCCAGCAACAATGCAAACCTGACCATTGGTGGTTTAACCAGGGGCAGTGGGGTAGGTACCGGTGGTACGGCTGCTTCCAGTGGATGGGGAGGAACATCTTTCAGTCACTCCAGTTCTGCAAACGCCATTTCAAACAATGCCTTTGTAAGTTTTACAGTAACGCCCAATGCAGGTTACAAGGTTTCTTTTTCTGATATACCGGTATATAATGTACGCCGGTCAAATTCGGGGCCTCCCAATGGATTGTGGCAATATAAGGTTGGTGCCGGTGCGTTTACCGATATAGGTTCAACCATAAATTGGGGAGGCGGATCATCATCCGGAAATGACCAGCCGATGATATCATTATCAGGCATTCCCGCATTACAGAATGTTCAGGCTGGTACTACGGTTACATTCAGGATTGTTTCATGGGGAGGTACCAACAGTTCCGGCACCTGGTACCTGTACGACCCTAACAATAACCGGCCGCTGGTTGTAAACGGAACTGTAGAGCCATTGTGTGCAGTTACAGGAACTGCAGGTACTTCCGGTACATGCCCGGGTGAAAGCAATGGATCTGCTGTTATCACTTTATCAGGTATTGGTTCAGGGAATTCAGGTGTGTATATAGTTGATGGTGGGAATGTGCAGATTTTTACTTCAAATCCATTTACAGTGAATAGCCTGGCAGCAGGTACGCATACACTTGTAGCAACCGTTGATCCTTTGGGTTGTGTATCAAACCAGGTAGTTTTTTTTATCAATCAAATTTCTCCACCAGTTGTCAGTATAACCGGATTATCGTCACAATATTGTATAAATTCTTCGGCAGTTAGCCTTACAGGATCTCCGTCGGGAGGTACATTCAGTGGACCTGGTATTAACGGGAATACATTTAATCCTGCTGCCGCCGGTATTGGCGGTCCTTATAATATTACGTACAGTTACACAGATCCGGGAACCGGATGCAGTAATACGGTTACCCAACTGGTAACTGTGAACGTACTTCCCACGGTAAGTATCACTGCATTGAACGATACGATTTGCGCAGGAAATACGGCAAGTATCAGTCTAACGTTTACGGGTAACGGCCCCTGGAAGTATTCAATAAATGGCGGGTTGATTACAGAATCTGAAAATAATCCTGAAGTGATTCCGGTTAATCCATCGGTTACTACATCTTATGAAGTGACATCCCTAAGTGATGCAAATTGTTTTGGCAGTGATTGGCTTAGTGTTTCTGCGGGTACTAACCATGTACTTGCATTAAAAGCTGACGGTTCGCTCTGGAGTTGGGGCAACAATGGAAACAGGCAGTTGGGCATTGGAAATATGCCCGATACGAACAGGCCGGCAAGGGTTGGCCTTTCTAACGACTGGGCAAAGATATCTGCAGGAGCAGCACATAGCTTAGCCCTGAAAACAGACGGTACACTTTGGGCCTGGGGCAATAATGGTTTTGGACGTTTAGGGCTTGGAACAGCATCAGGATTGTACAACTCACCACAACAAGTAGGTACTGAAACCAATTGGGTGAAAATTGATGCGGGTAATCTTTCCTCGATGGCTTTGAAATCTGATGGTACTTTATGGGGCTGGGGTTCAAACGGTGGTATTTTAGGAGACGGGACGAATGCTCAACGAAATACTCCCGTACAGATAGGAACAGATACCGACTGGGCAGAAGTATCATTGGGTGTTAGTCATACATTGGCATTAAAAACCAATGGTATCTTATGGGGCTGGGGAGCCGGGGGCGTGGGGCAGTTAGGTGGCGCAACGCCCGGTAATACACCGCAGCAGATAGGTGTTCAGTCAGATTGGGCAACAGTGAACGCCGGCAATGAAAATTCGATGGCCATAAAAACAACCGGTACCTTATGGGGCTGGGGATGGAATACAAATGGTGAACTGGGCCTTGGAAATAGTTTTCAGACAAATATTCCCACACAGGTAGGTATAACAAATAACTGGCTACAAATTTCATACAATAATATACACACGCATGGTTTAAAACAGGATGGTACATTATGGTCATGGGGTGAAAATCAGAATGGTTCCTTTGGAACAGGTGGTACAGGTTCAAGCAATATTCCAGTGCAGGTGGGAACAGCTACTAACTGGACGAAAGTTTCTGCCGGGCTTCGTTTTGGGGCTGGAATCAAATCAGACAAAACCCTTTGGACATGGGGATTAAATGACCTCGGCCAGTTAGGAAATGGTACAGAGGTTAATTCTTTGAACCCAGGGAAAGTATATGAAATCTTTTCCAGTGTAACCATAACCGTTAATCCTTTGCCGGTTGTTTCCATTTCAGGCTTATCAACGAATCATTGTTTAAATGATGCACCGGTTGCTTTAACGGGTACACCAGGCGGAGGTGTTTTCAGCGGTCCGGGTGTTACAGGTAATACGTTTGATCCGGTACTGGCAGGTGTTGGCGGGCCATATACGGTAACGTATAATTATACAGATCCTGTAACAGGCTGCAGTAATTATAGCACGCAACAAGTGACTGTAATAGCGTTGCCTGTAGTGAGTTTCACCGGCCTTGCCTCTCAGTACTGTTTAAATGCTTCTACGGTAATTTTAGCAGGAAGCCCTTCAGGAGGCATTTTTTCCGGCCCTGGTATTACAGGCAACACGTTTAATCCTGCTGCCGCCGGAATTGGTGGGCCATACAATATTACGTACAGTTATACTGATCCGGACTCAGGCTGCGGCAATTCATCAACCCAACAGGTAACTGTAAACGCACTACCCACAGTAAATATCAGTGGTTTGGCTGATACCATTTGCATGGGAAACTCAACAAGTATTACCCTTGCATTTACAGGTACAGGCCCCTGGAATTATTCAGTAAATAATGGACCCATTGAATCCTCGCCCGTAAATACGGTATTGTTTCCTGTGAACCCAACTGTTACAACAACTTATGAAGTTACAACCTTACATGATGCAAATTGCAATGCCGGAATTTGGGAAAGTGTAGCAGCAGGCAGTTATCATGTTCTGGCGTTAAAAAAGGATGGTTCATTGTGGAGCTGGGGTTTTAATAATGACGGGCAATTAGGTACAGGGAATTATTCTGATACAAACAGGCCGGTTAGAGTAGGTACTGCATATGATTGGATAAAGATTTCTGCCGGAGCCATTCACAGCCTGGCGTTAAAATCGGATGGCACACTCTGGGCCTGGGGAAATAATGGTTCAGGAAGACTGGGGCTGGGTACTTCATCCGGTATGATAAATACTCCGCAACAGGTTGGTACAGCAGCAGATTGGGCAAAGATGGATGCCGGCTCATTATCATCTATGGCTATCAAATCAGATGGTACCCTATGGGGATGGGGTTCTAATGCGGATGGTATGCTGGGAGACGGAACAGTTACTCAACGGAATGCTCCGGTACAGGCTGGGACTGATACCGATTGGGCAGATGTATCTGCAGGTCTTAGTCATACGCTTGGTTTAAAAATGAATGGCACCCTTTGGGGATGGGGATCTGGAAGTGTAGGACAATTGGGAGGTGCCACGCCCGGGTATACAGCTCATCAGATAGGGGTTCAGACAGATTGGGCAAAAATCATTGCCGGTAATGAGAATTCATTGGCTGTAAAATCTTCCGGAACAGCCTGGGGCTGGGGAAGAAATTCAATGGGAGAACTTGGTATTGGAAATAATGCCCAGGCTAATAGCCCTATACAGATTGGTACTGCTACAGACTGGCGGAATGTTTCCTTTACAGCATTGCATAGCCATGCAATGAAACAAAATGGAACATTATGGTCATGGGGAAGCAATCAAAATGGTTCATTCGGAACCGGTAGTAATGTTTCAGGTAATACCCCCTTACAAGCCGGAACAGCAACAGACTGGTTGACCATTTCTGCCGGATTGCGTTTTGGAGCAGGAATTCGTTCAGATAACAGTCTGTGGGTATGGGGAATAAATGATTATGGCCAGTTGGGGATTGGTAGTTTTACAGAATCCCTGAGCCCCGTGCAGGTGCCTTCTGCAATAGCTAGTGTAACCATTACCGTTATAGAAACGCCGGAAGTTAGCTTCACCGGTCTATCAGCTGCATACTGTGCAAATACTGAACCGGCTGTTTTAACAGGAAACCCGGCCGGTGGTATTTTCAGCGGGCCAGGTATTTCAGGAAACGAATTTGATCCGGCAATGGCAGGTGTTGGCAACCATTCTATAGTGTATAGCTATACAGATGTATACGGCTGCCAGAATAGTTCAACACAAACCGTACAGGTGAACCCATTGCCGGATGTACCGGTCATTACAGGAAACTTATGCAGCGGCTCCCAACTTACGGTTAACCCTACAAGCAGTTTAGCTACATTAACCTGGAACCTGGACGGAACACCTATTTCAACAACCATTGCTTCAGCTGGAAGTTCTCCTGTCAATATTGCGGGTGGAAACGGATCGGGGGCAACAGCAAATCGATTTAATGACCCCACTGGTGTGTTTGTTGATAAACAGGGGAATCTTTATGTAGCAGATAGCAAAAATCACCGCATACAAAAATGGGCGCCTGCTGCTACTGCGGGTATTACGGTTGCGGGTGGAAATGGGTTGGGAGGGGCTGCTAACCAGCTGAATACGCCATTTGCTGTTGCTGTAGATGACTCCGGTAATATTTTTATAGCTGATACTTATAATCATCGCATACAAAAATGGGCGCCCGGTGCAACTTCGGGGGTTACGGTGGCAGGTGGAAATGCAGCAGGGGCTGGTATGGACCAATTAAACGAGCCTACAGGTGTTTTTGTTGATGTAAGTGGAAATATTTATGTGGCTGACCAGAAAAATCATCGTATACAGAAATGGATAACCGGGGCAGCATCCGGAATTACAGTAGCCGGGGGTAATGGTTCTGGTTCAGCATTAGACCAATTTAATGAACCTACCGGATTATATATTGATACTGCATCAAATATCTACATAGCCGATAAGAATAATCACAGAATTCAGAAATGGGTTGCAGGTGCTATTTCAGGTGTTACTGTAGCCGGAGGGAACGGACAAGGTGTATTTTTTAATATGCTTAATGCACCTGCCGGTGTTTTTGTGGACAATGCAGGTATTATTTACATAGCCGACCAGAATAATCATCGGATACAGAAATGGAAGCCTGGCTCCACATCCGGGATTACCATAGCAGGGGGGAATGGCCAGGGGTCATCAGTATCCCAATTGAGTTTTCCAACCGGTATACATGTTGATTCTGCGGGTAATATCTATGTGGCAGACCTTAAGGATCGCATATTAAAAAGAGCACAGTATATCTATACAAGCAGCTTTTTTACTCCAACAAGTGGTGTGTATGAAGTTACCGCAACCGGATTTAATGGGTGTAGTGTTAATTCAGCATCCGTAATCGTCAATCCTTTACCAGCAGTAAGTTTTAGCGGCTTGCCTGCATTTTGTTGCCCCACTTCACCGGCAGTAACGTTAACGGGTAGCCCGGCAGGAGGTACATTTAGCGGTTGGGGTATTAGTGGAAATATTTTTGATCCTGCAGCTTCAGGTAGCGGTATATATAGCATCACATATACTTATACTGATGTAAATGGTTGTTCTAACTCGGCATCGCAAATGGTTACAATAAATTCATCCTCAGAAATATTTAGTGAGAATATGTGTGCTGGAAAGAAACTTTATGCATTCCCAACAGAAGGAGTTTCCTCTATGATATGGTATCTTAACGGATCACCGGTTTCAACGGTAACAGCAACCGGGGCTATTGATGGTAATACCGTATCCGGAGGTAATGGGCCGGGAACAGGTGCAGATGAATTAAACAGCCCCTATGGCGTATCGTTAGATATTTCAGCGAATATTTATATAGCAGATGTAGAGAATCACCGGATACAAAAATGGGCGCCCGGATCATTATCAGGATTAACAGTGGCAGGAGGAAATGGAAATGGTGCAGGGCCTGGCCAGTTTAGTTATCCCAGTGCTTTACACGTTGATGTTGCGGGAAATATTTATGTGGCAGACTTGTATAATTACCGCATCCAAAAATGGGCTCCGGGTGCAACAGCAGGTGTAACCGTTGCAGGAGGAAATGGACAAGGTTCTGCGGCCAATCAACTTGGCAGCCCATACGGCGTTGCAGTTGATGGTACAGGAAATATATTTATTGCTGATCCTGAAAATAACCGGGTACAAAAATGGGCACCCGCTGCCACTTCCGGAACTACAGTAGCCGGAGGAAATGGCAATGGTTCTGCCGCCAATCAGTTAAGCAACCCTGCTGGATTATGTTTGGATGCAAACGGGAATATTTTTATAGCTGATGCGTTAAATAACCGGGTGCAAAAATGGGCTCCGGGAGCAACATCAGGTATTACGGTAGCAGGCGGTAATGGGCCTGGTTCTGCAGCTAACCAGTTGAATTATCCAAATGCAGTTTCAGTAGATATTTTCGGAAATATCTATGTAACAGATAATGGAAATAACCGGGTGCAAAAATGGGTGCCCGGTGCCATATCAGGAATTACGGTTGCCGGAGGAAACGGGGCCGGTTCAGGTACAAACCAACTTGATAATCCTTATGGGCTTGCATTAGACGGTGGAGGTAATATGTACATTGCCGATATCTCAAATCACCGGATTCTGAAATGGCAGCAAACAATTATTGACAGTTTGCAAAATCCGGTTGCCGGGGTTTATACGGTATCGGTTAGCAGTTTTTCAGGATGTAATGCAAATTCAGCATCATTTACGGTTAAACCGCTACCTACGGTAAGTTTCACCGGTTTATCAGCAACAAATTGTGTTAATGATCAAAAGCTAACGTTAACGGGTATCCCATTCGGAGGTACTTTCAGCGGTCCCGGTATTTCCGGTGATGAGTTTGATCCGGCTATAGCAGGTGTTGGAGGTCCATATACGATAACATATAGTTATACCGATCCGGAAACCGGTTGCAGTAATACGTATTCACAAAATGTAATCGTACATGGTTTACCGGTATTATCAGTTACTTCATCCAGCACGTTGGTATGCAGTGGTTCACCGGTTACCCTTACTGCATCCGGTGCATCAGCGTATACCTGGATGCCGGGCGGATTAACGGGATCCAGTATAATGGTAAACCCGGATTCTACGACTACTTATACTGTTACGGGAACTGATTCAAATGGGTGTACTACTTTACCCGGCTGGGTAGACGTGTCAGGAGGATTATATCACAGCCTGGGAGTAAAAACAGATGGTTCATTATGGGCCTGGGGCAATAATGGTCAGGGGCAATTAGGAACTGGTAATTACATTGATATCAATATACCAGTACAAATTGGTACTGACTTAAACTGGAAAAGGGTATCAGGCGGGGAGAGCTTTAGTGCAGGTATCAGATCAGATGGAACTTTGTGGTCCTGGGGTCAGAATTCTAATGGTGAATTAGGAAATGGAACATATACAGATAGTAATATACCGGTGCAGGTAGGAACTGCCTCAGACTGGAAGGAAATTTCAGCCGGAGACTATCATTGCCTGGCTATTAAAACGGATGGTTCTTTATGGGCCTGGGGCTATAATGATCAAGGCCAATTGGGTGATGGAACCAATATGAATAAGTTTGTTCCGGTTCAAATAGGTTCAGCAACCAATTGGAGCAAAGTATCAGGCGGGCAATTACATAGCCTTGGCATCAAAACAGATGGAACCTTGTGGTCTTGGGGATACAATGAATTTGGGCAACTGGGTGATGGTACTTTACTTGACAAGAATATCCCGGCACAAATCGGTACTGCAACAGATTGGGTTACCATGTCTGCCGGCGGTTCGCATAATACGGCTATTAAATCGGATGGCACGCTCTGGGCATGGGGATGGAATTCTTCCGGACAATTGGGTGATGGAACATATACAGATAGTCATATACCGGTGCAGGTGGGTACATCAGCAGATTGGAGAACAACATCTGCTGGTTCCAATGAAAGCATAGCGTTAAAAACTAACGGAACATTATGGTCTTGGGGTGAGAATTTTGCAGGGCAATTGGGTAACGGGACCTTTACAGGCAGCAATATCCCGATGCAGGCAGGGTTGGATACAAACTGGGATTTCATTTCAAACGGTTATGCACACTGCCTTGGTATAAAGACTGATGGCAACCTATGGGCATGGGGTGATAATGGAATCGGACAATTGGGTGACGGGACAAACAACATTTCAAATGTACAAAAGTTAATTGGCTCTTCATCAGTTCGTATAACCATTACCGTAAATCCACTGCCAGTTGTAAGTTTCAGCGGACTTTCAACTGATTATTGTGTTAATGCAGCATCAGTAACGTTAACGGGTAACCCTTCCGGAGGTGTTTTCAGCGGCCCCGGAATCACAGGCAATTTGTTTGATCCGGCCATGGCAGGTACTGGCACACATAGCATCCAGTATTTGTATACGGATGGGAATGGGTGTTTTAATACTGCTACACAACAGGTAACGGTAAATAGCTGTGCACCTGCCTTTACTACCCTTAACCTCACCGTTTTCCTGGAAGGATTCTATTCCGACATCAATACTATGCGTGCCAATATATACGACCTGGGCATCAGTACCAATCCATTGGAAGCAGATACGGTAACGGTTAACCTGTGGTCGCCGGCAAGCCTGTCAAATACAGAACCTGACCACACTGTAAATACAGTATTGCATACCGATGGTACGGCAACCATGCAGTTCCCTTCAGGTGTAAATGGAAACTCATTTTATATTGCTGTTAAACACCGTAACCATATGGAAACATGGAGCAAACTACCGGTAATGTTTACCGGCAGTACAAGCTACGACTTCAGCGACAACCTGCAGAAAGCATATGACGACGGGGTTAATATGCCGATGGCTGCCGTTGCCGGCGGAAAGTATGCCATCTATGGCGGTGACGTCAACAACGACGGAGCGATTGATGCAACTGATATGGCAGATGTGGATAATGACATTTCCGGATTTGCCTTTGGGTATAATTATACAGATGTGAATGGCGACGGGGCAACGGATGCATCTGATATTTCTATCATTGATAATAACCAGGCATTGTTCCTTTTTTATGCACGGCCATATTAATTAATTGTAGGTAACATAAACCAATTGATATTGTAAGCAGGCAGTCTAACAGGCTGCCTGCTTGCTTTTCCATGGCTAATTATTGTTTTATTTTTCTTATTTTTACAGGCTAACTATCCCCGTACCCTGAGCAAAGACAGTATTTTTTAGTCCCGTCCCGCTATCAGAATCATGAATAGATGATAAGAAATATCATTACGGCAGGGGTATTCCTATTGCTGACACTTTGCGGATTTGCCCAAATACCATCCGGTTATTATAATGCTGCCGCAAACAAAACCGGTGAGCAACTCAGGGCTGCATTACGGAATATCATTACTGCGGGAAGCGTAAAACTTCCATATACCAGTTCATCATTTGATGTATGGGATGCATACTCCGTTACAGATACCCGGCCCGGCAACAACAACCAGATATGGGATATGTATTCCGATATTCCCGGTAGCAGCCCGGCATATATCTATACTATTTTCAATGACCAGTGCGGTACTTCCAGTGCCGAAGGAGAGTGCTATTCAAGGGAACACCAGGTGCCTAATTCATGGTGGGGAGGATTTGATGATGCAAATAATCCGCAGTATACTGATCTGCACCACTTACCGCCTTCCGACCAATATGTAAACAGCAGGAAGAGTGCCCATCCGATTGGTGTCACTAATGCAGCTACCTGGACGTCAACAAACGGGAGCAAAGTAGGCCCATGTTCCTGGCCCGGATATTCAGGAACCGTTTTTGAACCTATTGATGAATATAAGGGAGATTTTGCACGGGCGTATCTATACATAGCAACCCGGTATATGAATTCTTTAAGCGGATGGGTGAATGATTACCCGGGTACAGAAGCTGCGGCCATCATCCATGATACAAGTAATAATTATAAGCAATGGTTTGTTGATATGCTGGTTAACTGGACCATTATAGATCCTGTAAGCCAGAAAGAGATAGACAGGAACAATGCCATTTATTACAATACACCGCAACATAACCGCAATCCATATATTGATCATCCTGAGTATGTTTGCATTGTGTGGTCATCTTCCGGTTGTTCTGCTGGCCCGCTTGTTTCAACCGTAACACACAATCCTGCATACCCGAACAGTATTCAAACGGTAACTGTAACGGCAACCATAACATCAACAACGGCATTGGCAAACATATCGCTGGTTTATGGTAATGATGGCATTAATTTCCCAGATACCATTCCCATGAACCTGGTTAGCGGTTCAACATATATCTCCGGTTCAGCAATTCCGGCTTTCCCTGCAGGTACAAATATTTTTTATAAAGTGCTGGCCACAGATATATTCGCAAATACGGGTTCTTCTGCGGTAAACAACTATTCCGTTTTGAAAGAAGAGCCTGCAGACTATCCCACTTTTACTGCCTGCAGTAATACAAGCGCTTCTACAATAACACTTACATGGGTAGACGCAACCGGTTCAGTAATACCCGATGGATATCTTATAAAAATGAACAGTACCGGCCTGGCTTTCATCACCGATCCGGTTGATGGTATTCCGGAAACAGAAGGTTCATTTGTAAAAATTATACCTCAGGGCACTCAGGGAGTTACTTTTACAGGCCTGGCTTCCTCCACTACTTATTATTTCAAGATATTCCCATATACAAACTCCGGCTCGGTAATCAATTATAAAGTAACGGCTGGATATCCAACAACAAACTGCAGCACATCTGCTTCAGCAGGTGGTGGTTGCGCCCCCGACCTTATCATTTCAGAATATGTGGAAGGATCTTCTAATAATAAATACATAGAGATTGCTAATTATACCGGTACTGCCGTAAACCTTGGCAATTACAGGCTACGCTTGTTTTCTAATGGCTCTGCAACGGCAACAACAGATGTGCTGCTTAGCGGAACCCTTAATAACCAGTCAACCATCGTTTACAGGAATAATTCAGCAACCGCATATACTGGTACATCCACCAGCAATGGAGCAGTAAACTTCAATGGAGATGATGCCATCGCTCTCTATAAAGTTTCAACGGCATCTTATGTGGATATATTTGGTAGAATTGGTGAAGATCCCGGTACAGCATGGACATCAGGAGGTTTAACAACGCTGGATAAAACACTTGTTAGAAATTCGAATATTACATCGGGAGTAACGGTTAACCCGGCATCCGGCTTTCCATCACTGGCTACAGAATGGACCCAATATAACCAGGATGTGGTAACTAACCTGGGAAGCCATATCATGTCATGCAATTTCTGTGCAACGCCTTCCATAGCTGCAGCAAATATTAAGATCGGAAGAGCGTCGT
>CALKVC010000111.1 GCA_937996595.1 uncultured Chitinophagaceae bacterium | reverse complement strand
ATAAGCCATATTCATTACCCGGCTTTAAGCAAGATTGTTCAGCAAAAATGTAAAGAATTTCACCTGCCTTATAATTACTATCCAACGCTTTCAGGTGCCCTGGCATCCCATATCAGAACCATGAAAATGCTGGGGCATAAACCATCGCAGGATATGTTGCGTGCCCAGGCTGCCTGAGTTCAGGGTTTGTATTTTGCTTCCGTATAAATGGTTTCTGCAGTTGTTTTCATTAACTGGCCGGGGCTGGTGCCGGGGTTTTTCTTCATGTATTTTTTTACAATCTGCCAGCCCAGGTAAGAACCGATATTTCCCGGAGAATCCTCACCCAGTTCCTGTGTTTTCGGTCCCTCGCCAATATAGTTCTTGATGATGTTGTTGTCAATTACCTGCAAGAGTTCGTTTTGTGTGAACAGGTTCCATATCCTGGCCTCATTCTTATAACAGGCTTCCATCTGCTCTTTTGTATAACCTATCAGCAGATATTCATCCTTATCGGGCAATAATCGGCTTAATACATACAATCTTTTTCCCTTTTCTACCATCTGGTTGATGAGGCTGGCATCTTCATTTTTCTCAGGGAACATGTCAAGTACAATATTTTTCATGCAATTGATGGATATATAAGCGGGTTCAAACCGCCTGCTGATATAGCCGGCATATACTTCCTGAACTAACGGTTGGCCATACATGGAAAATGATTTGCCCAGGTGATGATGCAGTCCAACCACCAGTGCATCTTCTGTAAGGATGTCGCCATAGCCGTCTAACGGCCCAATATATGTTATGATCTTATGAGGCGCCCTGTATGCCGGAAAATAATACTGAAGTAATTGCAGACCCTTTTTTATTTCATTTTCATAAGGCCTGAAATCAGTAAAAACTTTTTGGGAAGAATCGTACACGTTACGGTAAGCGCTGATGAATCCTTTTATATAATTCATGGTGCTGTCAGCCGGCCAGCGCGGGTCGGTATTAAGTATCAGCGATAAGAAATTTTCACCGAATGACGGGAACGAAGATACCAGCTTGTCGAGGCCCGGAGCCAGGTTATTTGTATCCAGCGCAAAAAGGCCCTGTTCAAACCTGCTGGTTGACAGGTTGATCCGGATATTTGAAACATCCGGTGTTTTTTCATTGTTGCAGGATATGAACAGCAGGACCAGCATCAAACTAAATATCAAACGCATATAGTAATAATTTAACTTTACAAAAGAAATGCATTTATAGAGATTAATAAAGTTAAAAACCGGATAAGCTATTTGCATGAAAATTTTTTTGGCGCAACAGAACTATCACATCGGAAATTTTGAAAGTAATACAGATAAGATAATCGATACCATCCGCATGGCGAAAGAGCAGGGTGGCCACCTGGTTGTTTTCAGCGAGTTATGCATCTGTGGCTATCCGCCGCGTGATTTTTTATATTTTAATGATTTTATTGACAAATGCTACCAGTCTATTGACCGGGTGAGGCAATATGCAGACGGGATAGCCGTGCTTATCGGCGCTCCGCAGAGAAATGCGGCCAAATCAGGTAAAGATCTTTTCAATGCAGCGTATTTCCTGGCAGACAGGGAAATTAAACAGGTGATCCATAAAACCTGCTTACCAACATATGATGTATTTGATGAAGACCGTTATTTTGAACCGGCTGCAATATGGGAACCGGTACATTATATGGGTAAAAAATTAGCAGTTACCATTTGCGAAGACATATGGAACCTGGGAGATAACCCATTGTACCTGGTTTGCCCGATGGATAAATTAATGGAACATAAACCGGATGTGATGATCAACCTGTCAGCCTCACCCTTTGATTATACGCATGATGAAGACAGGAAAGCCGCTGTTAAAGCAAATGTGCTTAAGTACAGGATTCCTATGTTTTATTGCAATGCAGTTGGCAGCCAGACAGAAATTGTTTTTGATGGCACATCTCTTGTTTTTGATAAACAGGCCAACCTCTGCGGCCAACTGGCCAGTTTCAGGGAAGAACTGAAAAGCTTTATATTAAATGATGACGGTACCATAAACGCACCGGTAATTGAAACGGCCGATAAAATTGCGGGCCAGGAATTAAACCCGGTTATGCTTGATGAAGGCTTAAATATGGAGCACGTGTATGAAGCATTGCTGATGGGTATTAAGGATTACTTTTCTAAAATGGGTTTTACAAAGGCAATACTCGGCAGTAGTGGCGGTATTGACAGCGCCGTTACCCTGGCCCTGGCCTGTAAAGCGCTTGGCAGCGAAAATGTGCATGCCATCCTGATGCCATCTCCTTATTCAACTGCTCATTCTGTAACAGATGCCGAAACGTTAAGCAAAAACCTTGCAAACAGGTATGATATCATTCCAATCAGGGAAATCTATGAATCATTTCTTCATCAACTGGATCCATTCTTCAAAGGAATGTCGTTCAATGTAACCGAAGAGAATATACAAAGCCGTACCAGGGGGAACCTGCTTATGGCATTGGCAAATAAGTTTGGATATATCCTGCTGAATACATCTAATAAAAGTGAACTGGCAACGGGTTATGGAACCCTTTACGGTGATATGGCCGGCGGACTGGGTGTTTTAGGCGATTGCTATAAATTGCAGGTATATAAGCTGGCTGAATACATCAACAGGGAGCAGGAAATAATTCCGGTCAATATCATCAATAAAGCTCCCAGTGCAGAGCTGAGGCCGGGACAAAAAGACAGCGACAGTTTACCCGATTACCAGGTGCTGGATAAGATCTTATACCTGTATATCGAACAGGCAAAAGGCCCCGGTGAGATAAAGGCGCTTGGGTTTGAGCATACGTTGGTAGATCGGGTACTGAAAATGGTGAATATGAATGAATACAAGCGAAACCAGTTTTGCCCCATCATTCGTATTTCCCCCAAAGCTTTTGGTGTTGGCAGAAGGATGCCGATTGTTGGAAAATACCTTGGTTGAAAATGTACCGTTGAGCTGTCAGGTATTTACCACTTGCACGGCAGTTCCATAACATAATACTTCTGTAACACCATTCATCACTTCATTGGCGTCATACCGCATATTGATGATGGCATTGGCGCCTTTTTCATTGGCATGCTGAACCATCTGTTCATATGCTTCCATCCTGGTCCGTTCGCATAATTCCACATAAATTGAAATCTTTCCGCCTGCCAGCGTTTGAAATGCACCGGCAATGTTTCCAAAAATACTCCTGGACCGTACGGTTATTCCGCGAACCACGCCTAGGTGCCTGCTTATACGGTAACCTTCAAGCTGGGTACTGGTGGTTACCAATTGTTGTTCTACCATAAAAATAAGTTTGTTTGAAGTTACATTGATTTTAACAAAGAATTTTCCCGTTCATCTCTTTGGCATCATTTTTTATAATGCATAGTTCGTACTTTGCGCAAAGGCAGGAATCAAATACATTTTAACAGCAATATTTACTTTAACTCCGCCATCAGCGGGTAGGAATTTTTTAAAAAATATGTTACAAACAGCAGAAGACATCCGCTTGCTGAATGAAAAAATCAGCTATTCATCCAATTTCGTAAACAGGATTAATGATGAACTGGGTAAAGTGATCGTTGGCCAGCAGGTGATGATAGACAGGTTGCTCATCGGTTTACTCAGTAATGGCCACATCTTGCTGGAAGGGGTTCCCGGCCTGGCAAAAACACTGGCCATAAAATCGCTGGCACAATCGGTACATGCCCAATACAGCCGCATACAGTTTACGCCCGACCTGTTACCGGCAGATGTGGTTGGCACGATGATTTATAACCAGGCAAAGAATGAATTTTTTGTAAGGAAAGGCCCCATTTTCGCAAATTTCATACTGGCTGATGAAATAAACAGGGCCCCGGCCAAAGTGCAAAGCGCCCTGCTGGAAGCGATGCAGGAAAGGCAGGTAACCATTGGCGATACCAGCTACGCCCTGCAGGAACCCTTCCTGGTGCTGGCAACCCAGAACCCGATAGAACAGGAAGGCACTTACCCGTTACCGGAAGCGCAGGTAGACCGTTTCATGCTTAAAGTGGTGGTGGGGTATCCGTCTAAAACGGAAGAACAGCAGATAATCAGGCAGAATACGCAGGGGCTGGTGGTGCCTGCCATTCATGCCGTTGCTTCAACAGCAGAAATTATAACCGCCAAAGAACTGGTAAGGCAGGTTTATATAGATGAAAAAGTGGAGAATTATATCATTGATATCGTGTTTGCCACCCGTTTCCCCGGCCAGTTCAACCTGGCCAAACTGAAACCGCTGATCGGATTCGGTGGTTCACCCAGGGCCAGCATCAACCTGGCGCTGGCAGCAAAAGCGCATGCTTTCCTGAATAAAAGAGGTTATGTTGTACCGGAAGATATCAGGGATATCTGCAAAGATGTACTGCGACACCGGATCGGCCTTACCTATGAAGCAGAAGCAGAAAATGTGAACGTGGAAGATATTATCAGTGACATTCTTAAATCTGTAAATGTGCCATAAACACATTTTTAATGGTAAAAAATAATCCATATTAACATTTTCAGTTGTTCTTTAAGAAAAAAAATACGCTTGATGAAAACCTGGCAAAGGAAAATGACCAGGCCGAAACTGCTTTGGCTACAACCGAACTGCTGAAGAAAGTAAGGGAACTGGAGATAAAAAGCAAAAAGATAACCACACATCTTTTTACCGGTGAATACCATTCTGCATTCAAAGGAAAAGGAATGAGTTTCAGGGAAGTGAGGGAATATACGGCAGGCGATGATGTGCGGTTTATAGACTGGAACGTTAGCGCCCGGTTTTCAAACACGTTTTCTAAACTGTTTGAGGAAGAAAGGGAACTAACAGTGATGCTGCTGATAGACACTAGTACCAGTAACCTGTTTGGCACCGTTGGAAAAAGGAAGAAAGAACTGATTACAGAAATTGCATCTGTGCTCACTTTCAGTGCTGTGAGCAATAATGACAAGGTAGGCGTTATCTTTTTCAGCAACAGGATTGAAAAATATATCCCGCCAAAGAAAGGCAGGCCACATGCATTATACATCGTAAGGGAACTGCTTTCGGTGGAACCACATGCAAACGGCACCAACCTGGATGCCGCCATCAGGTATTTCAATAATACAACCAGGCAGAAAAGCATCTCATTCCTGTTAAGCGATTTCCTTGATACGGGCTACCAGAACGACCTGAAAGTGATTGGCCGGAAACACGATGTGATTGGTATTAAGGTTTATGATAAAATGGATATGCAACTGCCGGATGCAGGCCTGCTCAGCCTGGCTGATGCGGAAACGGGCAAAACCATGCTTGTAGACAGCAGTGACCCGCTGGTACGGCATCAATACCAGCAACGGTTTTTTGATGAAACGGAAACATGTACCAGGTATTTCCGGAGTGCGGGAGCCGATTTATTACATGTACGCACAGACGAAGATTATGTAAAAGTGTTGCAAAAGTTTTTTTTAAAAAGAAAATAACCGGTTATCTCCACCCTGAATTGTACATATAAGATTGCTTTATTCCTGTGTTTGCTGCAGGCTTCCTTGCAAAGTACTGCGCAATCAGTAGAAGTAAAAGCAGATAAAAGAAGTATCCTCATAGGAGAGCGTATTCAGTACGATATTACCTGTATCCTGCCTTCACCGGGTTATGCCGTAAGTTTCAGGGTTCCTGATTCTGTTTCTCATTTCGTAATGGTTGAAAACAAAGCCATTGATTCAATAGCCGGCAGCAATGATTTCCGGCTGCATAAAAGGATTGTTTTTACCAGTTTTGATTCGGGGTCATGGCATATACCTTCAGTTGATGTACAAGTAGAACGAAGCCCGTATAACAGGACACTGAAAACAGATTCAATCCCGGTAGAAGTGGGCTATTCACCGGCCGACAGTACCGGTAGTTTAAGAGATATAAAATCTGTTATTGAAGTTACGGTTGCAGATTATACCCTTTATTATATTATAGCAGGCGTGCTCTTGTTAATACTGGCCGGGTTGCTTTTTTACCGGTATGTAATAAACCGTAATAAAGACAAGGGGCCTGAAGGGAACCATGGATTACCCGCATTTGATGAAGCGATGGCTGCCCTCAGTGAATTGGAGCAAAGCGGGTTCAGCAATCCGGAACAGGTGAAAAATTACCATACTTCACTGGCGGTAATTTTTAAAAGATATTGCAGCAGGAAATCGGGAACAGATATGATGAACAGGACTACCGGGGAAATATTACTGAATATGCAACAGTATAATGACAGCACGTTCCTGTCGAAGCTGGCCGAAGCGCTGCGTTGTGGTGATGCTGTAAAGTTTGCAAAATTCCTGCCGGCGGCTGATGATTCAACCGGAAGCCTGGAGCGTATCAGGGAAGCTATCCGGTATCTTGAAGAGGTACATTTAAACACTAAACAGTAACAACTTTTGTTATTCGATTATTTTAAAAATATACATTTTGCACTGCCGGAAGCATTTTGGCTGTATGCATTGATACCGTTGCTGGTTTTCTGGTATATTCGGAAGCAGCAAAAACAGCGTGCAACCATCACCGTTTCATCATTGGCAGATACGGGGCTCAGCTCATGGAAATCAGGTATGCGGCACCTTCCGTTTGTATTAAGGATGCTGGCGCTTTCATGTATTATTGTTGCACTGGCAAAGCCCCGAACAGAAAATACTGCACAGCATGCAGAAGGGGAAGGAATTGATATCATTTTGTGTATTGATGTAAGCGGCAGTATGACAGCCCAGGATTTTAAACCAAACCGCCTGGAAGCCGCCAAATCTGTTGCCATCGATTTTGTAAACCAGCGGCTTACAGACAGGATAGGCGTGGTTATCTTTTCGGGCGAAAGCTTTACACAATGCCCGCTTACCACCGATCACAATGTACTTGTTGCGGCGATACAGAATATCAGGAACGGTTTGCTGGAAGATGGTACCGCCATTGGTTCAGGGTTAGGAACCAGTGTAGACAGGATAAGGAACAGCAAGTCTAAAACAAAGATCGTGGTGTTGCTTACCGACGGTGAAAACAATGGCGGGCTGATTGACCCGAAAACAGCCAAAGAAATCGCCAAAGCATATGCCATTAGGGTGTATACCATCGGCGTGGGTTCGGAAGGATATGCGCCTCAACCGGTGAATACGCCGCTGGGCGTGGTTATACAGAATGAAAAGGTATCTATTGATGAAAAACTGCTTACAGAAATAGCCAGCGAAACCGGTGGCGAATATTTTCGTGCAAGGGATAACGAAAGTTTAAAGGAAATCTACAAGAATATTGACGGGCTTGAAAAGTCGAAGATGGAACTGGTAAGAACCACCCGTTATGAAGAAAGGTATTTTCCATTCGTAATCGCATCATTGTTGTTTGTGGTACTTGAAATGCTGCTGAATTATACTTTGTTCAGAAGGTTTCCCTGATACTATTGCAAAGCCCTGGGTTATGCGGTTATGAAACACCTGCAGGGCATGTTGAAACATCATTTCATATATAATCTTTCATCCAATTCTTACTAACTTGCACGTATGCAGGCCATCGTTTATAAATCTACCGGAAGCTGGTACCAGGTTAAGGATAAAGACGGAAAAGCGTATAATGCCCGTATCAAAGGAAAATTCAAAATAGATGGCATTACTTCCACTAACCCCATTGCCGTAGGGGATTGGGTTGAAATTGAAAATGAAGAAGACCAGGAAAGCACCGTTATAACGGAGATATATGAACGAAGAAACTACATCAACCGTGTTTCACCTCATAACAGGAACCAGCATCATATAGTAGCCGCAAACCTCGATCAGTCGCTGCTCTTTGCCACATTAAAGGAACCCAGGACTTCACTCGGGTTTATTGACAGGTTTCTCGTCATATCGGAAGCGTATGCTGTACCGGCCATCATTGTATTTAACAAGGCCGACCTTTTTAAACATAAAGAAGAGGATAAATTCCAGCAGGTTAAAGAGATTTATGAACCTGTTGGATATACAGTGTTAAAGATGAGTGTTGAAAATAATACCGGTGTGGAAGAAGTGGCATCATTGCTGGCCGGTAAAACAACCTTGCTCAGCGGCCATTCCGGAGTGGGAAAATCAAGTTTTATCAACCGCATTTTACCCGGGTTTATTTTAAAAACGCAGGATGTAAGCGGCTGGAGCGGTAAGGGAATGCATACCACCACCTTTGCCGAAATGTACGACCTTCCGTTTGGCGGAAAGATCATTGACACGCCGGGCATCAGGGAAATGGGGCTGGTGGATATATCAAAACAGGAACTCTCTCATTATTTTCCGGAAATGAGGGTTGTGCTTAACCAATGCCAGTTTAACAATTGTCTTCACCTGAACGAACCGGGTTGTGCAGTTAAAGAAGCGGTAAATACCGGAAGCATACACGCAGAACGGTATATCAGCTATCTGAATATCATGGATACGATAGACAAAAAGCCTTACTGATCAATTGTTTAACTGAATGTTGGCTTATATCAGTATGCCTGTTTCTGCAGGAAATGAGCCACTTCCATTACGATTTTGTTATCGCTTTTGGAGCTGCTGGCCTGCTGAGGGTAAATACTTACACCATTAAAAATATTGTAGTGAAGGGTCAGGAACTGGTTTTTGTATTTAAAATCCCAGTCAAGCGTGTCTGCATCATCAATCTGGTTAAGGAATTTAACTTTCAGGTGATCTGCAAGGGTGTTAGCAATGGCATAAAACTTTGAAATGCCGCAATTGTCGTCAATTACGGCTTCCGTGCCGCCGGATTTGGTTTTTAGTTCGTAACACATAGATATAGGTTTTATTGTGGTTGAGGGTATACGGTGTTTTTTAGCAAATCTGTCAGTAACTTTTCCTTCCGCCCTTATATTTTGCTTTGTTACTGGCTTTTATAGCTTTTTCATCTCCGGCAGCGATTTTTTCGGCCCCTATATTCCTTCCATTGGTAGGGCATCCGTATTTTTCCTTTTTATGGAAAATCCTGGAAATAAAGCAACTGTTAAGCATCGTTAATGCAAAAAAGGCAAGTATTATTTTTTTCATGATTTAAAGATAGAAACTTTATACGCAAAAAAAACAAAACTTACTGTTAATACAGCTTTCATCAGCTTTTGAACCAGCTGCTGTACATCATGTAATTCTCAGCTATCCGGTCAATTTCTCCCTTAATCTTATCCTGGCCCGCCTCTTTCACTTTTTTGGCCGGCACGCCTGCATATATACTGCCCGGTTCCACGATGGTGCCTTCCAGCACAACAGCCCCGGCTGCAATAATGCTGTTACTGCCTATTTGGGCATTATCCATTATGATAGAACCCATTCCTATCAGCACGTTATTATCTATAACGCATCCATGTACGATTGCATTGTGTCCGATGCTAACATTATTTCCAATAATCGTCTTACTGCGCTCGTAAGTACAATGGATAACGGCCCCATCCTGTACATTTACCTTGTTTCCCAGGCGTATGCTGTTAACATCACCCCTTATAACGGCGTTAAACCAAATGCTGCAATGGTCGCCCATTACTACGTCTCCTACAATGCTGGCGTTGGGTGCAATAAAACAATCTGTGCCCATGGTTGGACTGATACCTTTTACGGGAAGAATAAGTGCCACGATATTTGTGTTTTAATTATAAATTATTTTATCACGCAAAGGCCGCAATTGGGCGAAAGCGCATCGATTTCTATGTGAACCCAGCATAGCACGTGTTTTTGTGCAAATGCTTCAGGCTAAAGTAAAATATAATTTTTGTGAAAGCCAGTATTTGTAAATTTTTTTCCCGCAAAGGAGAAAAGGGTAAAGCCGCTTTTCAGATTTTGCTTTTCACGACGTATTTGCATGAATGCATTACACTAAATTCGCAATAATTTTTTCACACAATTGTTGATTATGAACCAGCGACAGCTTTTTTTAAATCATGTGGGGCAAACTTCTGAATCGCCTTTATGCCTGAATATGGTGAAAGCATCCGGTTCAAAAATGTGGGATGCCGGTGGCCGGGAATATATTGACCTGATTGCAGGAATAAGTGTGTGTAATATAGGGCATTGCCACCCTGCTGTGATAAACGCCATTAATAAGCAGGCAGCAGATTATATGCATATCATGGTTTATGGTGAACTGATAGAGAACCCGCAGGTAGCATATGCCACCCTGCTGACCGGGCTGCTTCCGGCTTCGCTCAACGCAGTGTTTTACACTTCCAGCGGCAGCGAGGCCACAGAAGGAGCCATGAAGCTGGCTAAACGGTTTACCGGCCGTACAGAAATCGTATCATTCAGGAATTCTTACCACGGAAGTACACAGGGCGCGCTGAGTGTAATGGGCAGTGAATACTGGCAGCAGGCTTTCAGGCCATTGCTCCCGGGCATCACCCGGCTGGAATACAACAATTTTGAAGACCTGGATCTGATTACTGAACAAACGGCATGTGTGATAGCTGAAACGGTTCAGGCAGAATCCGGCGTAAACATGCCTGTAAACGGATGGCTAACGGCATTGCGTAAACGTTGTAATGAAACCGGCGCCTTGCTTATACTGGATGAAATACAGTCGGGGTTTGGACGTACCGGCAGCTTATGGGCTTTCAACCGGTTTAACGTGGTACCGGATATCCTGCTGCTTGGGAAAGCACTGGGAGGGGGCATGCCGCTTGGGGCATTTATATCAGACAGGAAGATCATGGGTTCGCTGGCGCATAACCCGGTACTGGGGCATATCAGCACGTTTGGCGGGCATCCGGTAAGTTGTGCGGCGGGTATGGCTGCCTGTAAGGTATTGCTTGAAGAAATGATGATTGACCAGGTAGCAGAAAGAGAAAACAGGTTCAGGAAACAACTGGTACATCCGGCTATAACAGGAATCAACAGCTTTGGATTGATGATGGCCGTATTTGTAAAAGATTTTGATACCAACAGGAAAGTGATTGACCGTTTGATTAGCAAGGGAGTATTTACTGACTGGTTCCTTTTTGCTCCCAATGCATTCCGCATTTGCCCGCCATTGAATATAAGTGATGATGATATTGATAAGGCATGCAGCCAGATAGTAGCTTCATTGAATGAATTATAAATATCCGTACATGGGAAAACTGATTCGATTATCGGCCCGGGTATTGCTTTTTTTTATTTGCATTTACCTGGTATTGCTCATACCCGACCGTGAAAAGAAGCCTGTTATAATGGATTCACCTACCCGTCCATTTAGCTGGAACAAGGGGCAGCTATGGAAAAAACTGGAGAATGATTTTGTACAGGCTAAAGCCATGCCGCCCCAAGTACTGGGAGCAGCTATTCGCAGTAAAATGCACGAAGCCGAGCGTATTTTCTTGTCTATACCAACAGGTTCAATACCGGTAACGGATAATCGCTTGGTTGAACTGGAAACTGTTTTTTTTCAATTGGCGCCGTTAGTGGCCTCAGAACCGGAATCGCTTAACTGGTACCTGGCGTTTTATAACCGTTCACGTAACCTGCTAAAACAGCTTTCACGCAATTGGGATATGCATGAATTGGCAGCCAGGCAAACTATGTACAGGCTGCTTTACGGAATGCGGGCTGCTACCGAGGAAGCCATTTTGCAGGCAGGTGAAATCAATCTTGACCCGGTATTGCATGTAAGTGATGTTTATAGCCCAACTCCTTCAACAATTATGTTGGGCATGAAGTTGCATAGCGGCGATATACTGGTGTCCAGGGGTGCTGCACCGGTTTCAGCGCTCATTGCACGCGGTAATGACTACCCGGCCAATTTTTCCCATATTGCTTTGTTATATATAGATTCGGTAACCGGTAAATCGCTTCTTATTGAGTCGCATATTGAAAAAGGGGTTGCCATTTCTACCCCGGAAGAATATTTGAAAGACCCGAAAATGAGGCTGATGGTATTGCGTCCCTGGTACCCGCAGGAAGCTTTTAAGTCAGATACGATGTTGCCGCATAAAGCGGCTGCCATGATGCTTAAAGTATCTTCACTTAGGCATATTCCGTATGATTTTAAAATGGATTTTCATGATACAACAGCCATGTTTTGCTCAGAAGTGGCTTCTTATGCTTACCGCCTGCAGGGCATGCATTTATGGGAACCGGTTTCAACCATATCATCACCCGGTGTAGTTGGCTGGCTTCAAAGTTTTGGGGTTGAACATTTTGTTACGCAAATGCCAGCCGACCTTGAATATGATCCCCAGTTATCTGTTGTGGCAGAATGGCGCAATGTTAAAACATTGTTCAGTGAACATACCGACAATGCCGTGCTGGATGCCATGCTCAGCCTGGCAAATACCGGTACATCATTGCATTATAACATCTGGAAATTACCGCTGGCAAGAACGATAAAAGGCTATTGCATGATATTAAACCGGTTTGGGAAATATGGGATTATTCCCGAAGGAATGAGTGCAACCCGGGCACTGAAGAATGAATCATTTGAAAAATGGTTTGAACGGGTAAAAGCCTCAGTTATGAAACAGTCAGCTGCATTCATGGCAAATAATAAATACCGGCCGCCATACTGGCAACTGCTGCGGTTTTCGGAAGAAGCGGTTAAATCAATCACGCAGTAGGAGTATAACAGGCATAATTTATTTCGGTAAAAAAATTTGTATAGATTAATTTATTGTCATTACTTTGTAATTCAAAGTACTTTTATGAGTAACCAACAACAACCGCTGGATGACCTGCATCACATCAAACAGATGATGGAACGCAGTAGCCGTTTTATAAGCCTGAGTGGATTGAGTGGGATTGGTGCAGGTATTTGCGCACTGGTTGGCGCCTGGCTGGCACATCCCTATGTGTTTGGAAAAAAGGACCATATCATGAACCGGGAACTGGTGGCAACACTGGAAACGGCACATGATTATTCTTCCCTGCTTAACAGTTGGCTGTTTTGGATTGCTGCCGGAACTTTTTTGTCGGCCCTGGTTAGCGCATTTGTGTTTACCTGGCTAAAGAGCAAACGGCAGGGCATACCTGTTTGGGGGCATTCTGCACAACGCCTGATGATCAATGTATCTATACCGCTGATGGCAGGAGGCTTATTCCTGTTCAAGCTGATTCATTTTGGTACTTTTGGCCTGGTGGCACCCGGTTGCCTGTTATTTTACGGACTTGCCCTCATAAATGCCAGTAAGTATACGCTGGATGAGATCAGGTATCTTGGTTTTTGCCAGATACTGCTGGGCCTGCTAAGCTTGTGGTTTGTGGGATATGGATTATATTTCTGGGCAGCCGGTTTTGGCCTGTTGCATATTGTGTACGGCGCATATATGTGGTACAAGTACGAACGGAATGAGGAAATAACGGTGTAGGTTACCTGTAATTAACGGAAAATCCTTCACCGGAAAATACTGAAACAATGAATAACCCGATAGAAAATTTGAGCAAACTGTTCGACAGCCGGATCAGGCTGGGAATCATGAGTGCTCTGATGGTGAACGCGGAAGTGAACTTCAATGAACTGAAAGAGCTGCTTCAAATAACAGACGGGAACCTGGCCAGCCATATAAAAGCGCTGGAAGAGCATGGTGCCATTAAAGTGCATAAGGGTTTTATCGGGCGTAAAACCAATACAGTGTATTCTGTTACCAGGTCTGGGGAAAAGGCATTCAGGGCACATATAGAGGCACTCGAGAAAATGATCCGGTTTAGCAAGTAGTTTTTTTTATTCAGATACTTTGAAAAACAAAGCACTTTTTAAATATCATATATATGGACACACAACAACCCGCCGGTTTCTGGCAAAAGAACAAACTTGTTATTAAAGCGGTATTCATCGGCTTTTTAACACTGGCCCTGCTTATTCCTACTTTCTTTATCATGTTCCTGGTAAACGACAGGGAAAAACGCAGGGATGAAGTGGTTAAAGAAGTGAGTAATAAATGGGCGGGCGCCCAAACAATAACCGGCCCGTTTTTATCCGTACCTTATTATGTGGAAGTAAAAGATGCATCCAATCAATCAGTATTGCAGAAGAGAAACCTTTACCTGCTTCCGGATGAACTTACCATTAACGGGAAGCTGATGCCACAGATCAGGCATCGGAGTATTTTTAATGTTCCGGTGTATAACAGCAATCTTACCATTGAAGGAAAGTTCCTGCCACTGAAAACAGGAAAACTCCCGGTTAAAATAGAGGCATTGCATTTTGAAGAGGCTGTCATGTGTTTAGGTATAACCGATTTTAAAGGAATAGGTGAGAACCTGTCATTGAAATGGAACGACAGCACTTCCGGCTTTGAAACAGGGTTGCCTGATATCAGTTGGCTCAATACTGGTATCAGGAGCCCGATTGCCTTATCGGCACCAGCAGCAACCGGCAGCATGTCAACATTCAGGATAAACCTGTCCCTCAAGGGCAGTGAGCAGTTATTCCTTACCCCTTTTGGCAACACGAGTAAGGTTCATTTGAAAAGCGATTGGAGTAACCCTGCATTTGACGGTAAATATTTACCTGATACCAGCATATTATCTGCAAAAGGATTTACAGCTGATTGGAAAGTACTTCATTTTAACCGTACATATCCCCAGTATTTTACCAGTATAAACGAAAACTTAATATCTGAAAGCGCCTTTGGGTTCAGGCTGCTGCAGCCTGTAGATGCATACGGACAAACACAGCGGAGTATCAAGTATGCCGTGCTTGTAATATCTCTTACCTTTTTCCTGTATTTCTTTTTAGAGATATTCTATCGCAGAAGCGTACACGTACTGCAGTATATCCTTATTGGCTTTGCGCTGGTAATATTCTATACCTTACTGTTATCACTGTCTGAATATATAGACTTTGCCAAAGCATACCTGGCAGCGGCTGTATCCACTGTGTTGCTTATAGGCTGGTATAGCAAATCTGTTTTTAAAAAATGGAATATTGTACTCATTTTCTCATTCATATTGTCAATGCTTTACCTGTTCATTTTTGTATTGATACAGTTGCAGGACTATTCCCTGCTGTTTGGAAGCATCGGGTTATTTGTGCTGCTGGCCATCATTATGTTTTTCAGCAGGAAAATTAACTGGAATGCTGCAGGAGAAAAGGAACTTGCGGAAGCATAGTAGATAATTAACAGGCTGGCGCCGGAGATAATCCGGTGCCGGCTTTATAAAACAAATAGATACTATGTCAAGATTATCCAGGTCATTTCAGTACGCATGGCAGGGTTTTCGCTCCTGTATGGTAAGTGAACCCAATTTCAGGATTCATATTATAACCAGCCTGCTGGTGGTTGGGGCCGGATTTTTATTGGGCATTTCAACTGCAGAATGGCTGGTTGTGCTGCTTTGTATTGGTTTTGTTATGGCAATGGAAATGCTTAATACGGCCATTGAAAAACTAAGTGATGTGGTTCACCGGGATCATCATCCCGGAATCAGGCAAACAAAGGATATAGCAGCAGGGGCCGTTTTGGCAAGTGCCATCATTGCTGCCATATGCGGCACCGTTATTTTCCTGCCAAAAGTTTATTCATTAATCTGTACAAAATGTATTGCATGAAAACGATGTCAGCATTTAACCGTTTACTTACAGTTTTCCTCATCTTCATTGCAGGGCTTATTCTTGCAAGGATTGCCTATTCCGGCAATATCCGATACGTATCTATGTGCTGGAATATTTTCCTTGCATGGATCCCGTATATCCTAAGCTGCTATTTTTACGATTACCAGGCAAAAGCAACATGGAAACAACTTTTTTTATTTGCAAGCTGGCTCTTGTTTTTCCCCAATGCCTTATACATAGTAACCGACCTTATTCATCTGGAAGAAGCTACGCATGTCCCGTTGTGGTATGATGCTGTTCTGTTATTTGCCTCTTCGTTCATCGGTATCATGATGGCTTTTGTATCCCTTCATAAAGCAGAGTACCTGCTCAATCGCTTTTTTTCAAAGCAGGTGGTTGCCGCATCAATCCCCCTGATACTGTTTTTAGCTTCGTTTGGCGTTTATCTCGGCCGTTTCCAGCGATGGAACAGTTGGGATGTGATTCATAACCCGGTTGGCCTGGGTTTGGATATTTTTAACCGCTTTGTTTCACCGGTTGATCATATGAAAACATGGGCCATCACCATCATATTTACTGTGTTGTATTCTTTGTTGTATTTCCTGATAAGAATAATACCGCAGGCAATGGCCGACAATAAAACAGCAGGGAAATAACCCCTGCTGATAAAATGCGTGTAATCTTAAACGTTATTAACCGGTTGTGTACTCATCAAAAATCCAGCCCCATAGAGAAATACATCACCGGCCTTCCCTTAAAGAACCCGCTCATGGGCCAGGCAATATCGTATTTAAGGAAATAACCCAGTAAGGTGCTCCTGGCGCCAAAGCCGTATCCGCCGGCAAACGGGCCAAGTCCGCCTGCCTTTGTCTTAACGGTAACCGGCCCGGGTGAGCCATTGGGTAAGGTACTGTTATAAACCACTTCGGGCCGCTTGAATTTATCGTAAGCGCCGTTCCAGGCAGAACCCAGGTCAATGAACTGGATCAACTGTAAATTTCTCAGGAACGCATTATTTACCGTTTTGTCAAAGAATGTAGACATAACGGGCAACCTGAATTCACTGTTTATCACCATGGCGTTGTTCCCGTTTGCCACATTTTGTATATATCCCCTCAGGTTAACAGCCAGGCTCTGAAATGCATAGTCCTGGTCGTTATCAGGCTGGTTAGCCGTATTAAAATATCGTTCCCGGGTAACATTGCCAAAATTGTCGAGCTTCTGGTTATTGCCAAACATCAGCCAGCCGTCTACGCCTCCCAGGTAGTAAATCATCTTCTGGTTGCCCCAGCTAAAATCTCCCGCAACCCTTCCCGCCCATATGAAATTGCGGTGTATAGGATAATAATACCTGGCATCAAAACCAACATTGAATGTAGTGGGCCCGTCTGCAAACTGAACTTTATTAACCTGCCGGTTCCAGTCGAAGAATACCTTATACCTTAACCCGTTCCAGATATTCATAGCCGGGTTCAGGCTGTTGTCATAAACATATTCAAAATGGGTAACAGAATAAAGCGTTTTCTGGTCTGGTAAAACTGAACTTAGGTCATCTACTGTTTTTACAACCACTTTGTCTGACCTGATGCCTGTAGTTAACCGCACACTTTTTGTTGCATCAAACGGATAAGCAACATTCAGTTGATACAGGTTAGTGAAAATCTTTCCGGGGTATTGTGCAATCAGGGCCCCGGTGTTGTCTGTAACATTTATTCCGGTAGATTGGGTGTTCCGGTAATAACTGGCCCCCCAGTCTATCCTGCGGGTAAGGTTCTGATAACTAAGGAACCATTCATTGTCTTTCAGGTTCGTGCTTATCTTATAGGCCCCTAATATTTTTATATCTTCAAGCAGGTCAGACGTACCCAATGTTATAAGCCCGTTCAACGGGGTACCGCTGTTGAGCATGATAGGCCCGCTCCCGCCGGCATAAGCCTGGTAACGGTTAACCAGTATGGTATTATTAAAACCTAGTGAACCGAAATCTGCTGAAAATTTACGCGGCTTATACCTGAATAATTTGGCCGATTTCAGCACCGGTTCCAGGGAAGGATCGGTGGCCGGTATGCTAGCCATTTGTTTTTCGGGCTGGCTGCTGTCTTTCTTTGCCGGTGCAAATTCATCGTTCTGGAAGAAATCATCCTGTTTTTTTACAGGTTCTGCAGGCGTCTTTGGGGCAGCAGCCGTCACCTTGGTCCGTTTGCTTTCCCGCATCAGCTTTTTCATGTATTCGGTTGGCCTGGCCGAAACGTTCCGCTGCCTCAGGGTGTTTTCATCTATCTTCAGTTTGTACAAAATTTTCTCGTCACTCTGACGAGTAACTTCGCTCAACTGGTTGTTGTCTCCGGCAATCCTTGATTCAGCTAACGTACTCGGGTAGTTGCTTAACGGGAAAGTATAAGCAGAGTCTTCCGAAACGGACACAACGGCTATTGAATCAACATCGGTCTTTTTATAAACCCTTAACGTGCTGTCTATATCTTTTTCGGTAGGGTTTCTCAGGATATCATCTCCTATAAGCACTAATGTGTCAAGCCCGGCTTTTTTCGTGGTGAAGAACCCTGCATAACGGTTACCAATACCGTTTTCATCACTTACAAAAGTGAAGTGGTTTGTATTGTATTGGGTGGGAAAACGGGCATCTCCGTATTTGAGGTCAGAAAGTTGGGTAACCTGGTTCAGTTCAGGCTTGTCGCCAAAGTCAGTGATCAGGAAAATGTTAAACCGTTTGTCGCTTGGAAGTACCGTGTCGGCCGACTTTGCGAAAGCCGATGGCCTGTTGCTTGCAAATATGATTCCGGTCTTGTTCGGGAAAGAAACAAAGGAAGCATCCAGGTCATCATACACATCATTGGTAATCTGCTGCGCTTTCTCTTTTTCTATGTTATATGTATAGATATCTGTATGCCCGTTTTTTACAGCCGATAAGATGAGCGTCCGGCTGTCGAGCATGTACTTGATATCCTGTACCTGGTCAAACGTAGTCGTCAGGTCAATCTTATACTGCTTTATCCTGGTTACGATGTCGTACACAAAAAGTTTCAACCGGCCCTCTTCAACATAAACCACGGAAATACGGGTTCCTTTGGGATCCCAGGCCATCAGTGGGTAATTGGGGTTTACCTGGTTTTCATAAGTACGTATACCATATTTCAGCAGGGTCTTTTTCTCAAAATCTTCGCTTAAAATTACCCGTACAATGCCTTTTTTATATTGCGTAACCACATAGGAGTTATTTTTTTTATTGGGGTTTACATTGAAACGGTAATAATTGAGTCGTTTGCTGATGTCGAAACCATCAATATAGTTTCCCTTCGGGTATGCCTTCCTGCGGGCAATATCATCAAAATATTTTTCGTCCTGGTATTCCATGAACTCGGCAAGCAGTTCCTTGAATTTCTTCTTGGTTATCTGAACACTGGCCTTATTAAGGTTCTTGTATATCCTGGCCAGGTAAAGAAAATAGGTAACATTTTCCTTTTTGTATTTTTCTTCAATAAAATACCAGAAAGCGTGCCCGGCCAGCAGGGGTTTTTGAAATGATAAGGAAGAAAATTTATTGTAGTTGCCCGATAATATCTCGCTCTTTAATTCATCATCCAGGTCAGTGCTCCAGTTTTCTCCCAGGTAAGCTACATATCCGTCAGTCAGCCATTTGGGCAAATCGAGCAGCGTCTGGTTTCCAGCCACTTCACCCAGGTCATCGCCGAAGAGCACATTTTTTGTTATTACATCTGCAATGCCCTGGCGAATCTGCCTTTTCAGGTTGGCATGGTTGGCATCAAAATATACTACCATCTTGTTGTTTACCAGTTGCGTGGTTCCGCCTGTTTGTAACAAGTCTGATTCTAACCCGATATTGGTTTGCTGCATATCGGCAAACTGGTTATATACGATGATATTTGCCCTTCGTTGCAGGCTGTATTCTGCAGCTGCTTCCAGTTCCGGCAACTCTTTTTCAGCGCGCTGTGCAATGTACTTGGCAATTTCCTGCCCTCCCTGGTAAAAGAAAACATTGAAATTCCTTGTCTGGTAATACTGCCATTTGAACTTCTTGTACTGAACCCTGTTTTTGCCGAATGTAACCGAATTTACCTGTGCATTGGATGATAAAGCCGTTATGATCAATATAATTGGAATAAGGATTTTTCTGCTGAACTTTGCCATACTGATTGATTGATATTGAGTATTAAAATTAATTCATTCAGGGTAATCATTGAAAACATTTTAAAACCAGGCATGTTACAAATTAAAACCTTCGAATTTAGCCCCATCCAGGAGAATACATATTTATTATATAATGAACTGAAAGAATGTGTAGTCATTGATCCGGGATGCTATAGCGATGATGAAAAAAAGGAATTGTCGGATTTCATTGAAAAGATGGGTTTAATACCAAAAATGCTGCTTAATACCCATTGCCACCTCGATCATGTTTTTGGAAACAGCTTTGTTGCCGAAAAGTTCGGCTTAGTATTACATATTCACAGAAATGAAGAATATGTGCTGGAATTTGCACCAAAGTCAGGCCTCTTGTATAACCTGCCTTTTGACAATTATACCGGCAAACGCATGTACCTGGCTGAAGGCGATATCATAAAACTGGGTAACGACGAACTTCGGGTAATTGAAGCGCCCGGTCATTCACCCGGCCATATCTGTTTTTATTGTGCTGCACAACATTTTATTGTTAGCGGTGATGTGTTGTTTAAAGGAAGTATCGGCCGAACCGACCTGCCGGGCGGCAATCACCAGGTGTTACTAAAGCATATCAGGGAAAAACTGTTTACTCTTCCGCCGGAAACGGTTGTGTATTGCGGCCACGGTCCTGAAACCAGCATTGGGCAGGAAAAAAAATACAATCCTTTTTTTAACGAATAAATTGCCAATAGTATCAGGGGCGTTTTGCTTTCAGGTACAGGTAGCGCCATGTAAGCGCTCACTCACAATTGAATGCAACTGGAAATTAGTAATAGCAATCAGTCAGTTTCAAATAAAAAATTAAGGCGTTTTTTTCTCCTGGCAGATCTCAATTAAAATTCCGTTCGTTGTTTTTGGATGAAGGAAGCATACAAGCTTGTTGTCAGCACCCTGCTTTGGTTCTTCGCTCAGTAACGTAAAACCGGCCTGTTTAAGCCTGTTCATTTCTTCCCTGATATCTGATACATCAAATGCAATATGATGCAGCCCTTCCCCTTTTTTTTCAATGAATTTTGCGATAACGCCATCATTAGTAATGCTTTGAAGCAACTCAATCTTTGTTTCCCCCGTTTTAAAGAATGCCGTATCTACCTGTTCCGAAGCCACAGATTCTGTTTTATAACAACCCGAATTCAATAATTTTTCAAATAAGGGAATTGAAGCACTAAGGTTTTTAACGGCTATTCCGATATGTTCTATATGGTTCATAAGCTTATGTTAATTGTCATTTACGAAATAAGTAATTTGATGTCACAAGTTAGCCATGCTTACTATAAAGTAAAACCTTTTGCAGTAAATTTGCGTTATATAACAGGAAAAATAACTTAAAATATTAATACGAAAAATAATATGTTGAAATTACCTATATACCTCGATAATAATGCTACCACACCCATGGATCCAAGGGTTTTTGAAACAATGACGCCTTATTTCATGGAGCATTTTGGGAATGCCGCCAGCCGCAACCATCCTTTTGGCTGGGCAGCAGAAGAAGCCGTTGATTACGCCCGCGAACAGGTGGCAAAACTGATTGGCGCCGATCCAAAAGAAATCATTTTCACGTCGGGCGCAACCGAAGCAGATAACCTGGCACTAAAGGGTGTATATGAAATGTATGCAGCCAAAGGCAACCATATCATAACAGCAACAACAGAACACAAAGCCGTGCTGGATACCTGCAAGCACCTGGAAAAAAACGGAGCCGAAGTAACCTACCTGCAGGTTAACAAAGAAGGGCTGATTGACCTGAAGGAGCTGGAAGCAGCCATCAGGCCAACAACCATCATGGTTGCCATCATGTATGCCAATAATGAAATCGGCACCATCATGCCTATCCGGGAAATCAGCGCCATTGCCCGTAAACACGGCGTTTTAGTATTTACAGATGCCACACAGGCCGTTGGAAAAATTCCGGTGGATGTAAATAAAGATGGAATAGACCTGATGGCATTTACGGCTCATAAAATGTACGGACCCAAAGGCGTTGGTGCATTATATGTAAGGCGAAAAAACCCACGTGTTAAGGTAACGGCACAAATGGACGGCGGCGGACACGAAAGAGGCATGCGCAGCGGTACTTTAAACGTACCGGGCATCGTTGGTTTTGGCAAAGCCTGCGAATTGTGTATGCTTGAAATGGAATCAGATACAAAAAGGATCAGCAAGCTGAGGGATAAACTGGAATCGGCTTTATTATTGCTGGAAGAAGCTTATGTGAATGGCAGCCGTGAACACCGGTTACCGCATGTAGCCAATATTTCGTTTAAGCATGTGGAAGGGGAAGGTTTGCTGATGGGCTTCAATAAGAATATCGCATTGAGTTCCGGTTCGGCCTGTACTTCGGCTTCCCTGGAACCCAGTTATGTACTGAAGGCTTTGGGGCTTGGCGACGACCTGGCGCATAGTTCCCTGCGTTTTGGTTTGGGAAGGTTCACCACCGAAGACCAGATAGATTATACCATCAAAGCAATCAGTGAAACCGTGATCAAACTAAGGGAAATGAGCCCGTTGTGGGAAATGTACAAGGAAGGAATTGACCTGAATTCAATTGAATGGGCAGCTCATTAAACAGGAGTTAAGTGATTTAAATCAAAATCATACATCACAAATCATACATCATTAATCATAAATCATACATCAACAAATCATAAATCTTCATACCATGGCATATTCAGAAAAAGTGATTGATCACTACCAGAATCCGAAAAACGTAGGAACCCTGGATAAATCAAGCAAGAATGTAGGAACCGGGCTGGTTGGTGCTCCGGAATGCGGCGACGTAATGCGCCTGCAAATTGAGGTTGACCAGGCTACCGGGATGATCACCGATGCAAAATTTAAGACATTTGGTTGCGGTTCGGCCATCGCTTCTTCCTCGCTGGCAACAGAATGGTTAAAAGGAAAAAGCGTGGATGAAGCCCTTAAGATTGATAATATGGAAATTGTGGAGGAACTGAACCTTCCACCGGTAAAAATACACTGCAGCGTACTGGCAGAAGATGCCATCAAAGCTGCGATTAATGATTACCGTGAGAAGAACGGGCTGGAAAAGATCAAGTTTGAAGAAAGCGTAGTACATTAATACCCGTAGTAAGTAAACAAGCAGGAAAAATGGTATCAACAGAAAACAGTATTTTCATCAGCGATAAAGCGAAGGATAAAGTGATCCAGCTGATGAAAGATGCGGGCGTGGCCGATGACCCTGCCTATTTTTTACGTGTAGGCGTGGTTGGCGGAGGCTGCAGCGGCCTTAGTTATAAACTTGATTTTGATAACGAGGTAAAACCGATGGACCAGGTGTTTGAAGACAAAGGAATGAAGATTGTTACCGATCTTAAAAGTTTTTTATATCTCGTAAATACCGAACTTGAATTCAGTGACGGGTTGAATGGCAAAGGTTTCTATTTCAACAATCCCAATGCCAGCAGGAGCTGCGGTTGCGGAGAAAGTTTTGCTGTCTGATATATAATATTTATACAGGTAAAAGCCCGCTTTATAATAGCGGGCTTTTTTATATGCAAGATATTTACTGGGAATTTTAAATAGGTTCAATGGCAGGAACAGGCGGCGGGGGCGGAGGAGGTGGCAATTGACCGTATTTTTTTTCATGATATTTCCTGTTCGAAAGCCAGGTGCTAAGTTTGATTTTCCTGGTTTTACCATCTTTTTTAATGATTACCATATGGCCTCCTTTTTCCATGGCTACAGAAATTTCATTTCCGAGTTCATTTACAATGGTAGCTGTTTCTTCCGGTGCAGCTGGTGCTGCTGGTGGAACGGGAGGAACCGGTGGCGGCGGCGGAACGGGTGCCAGCATGGCTACCGGCGCTGGTGGCGGCGGCGGGGCAATATGATCATGCCTTTCCTGCGCCTGTACCGTTACAATGGAAATGCAGGCTACACATACTAAGATCTTTTTTTTCATTTGTTATAGTTTAGTAATTATTTCTAATACAGAAGGATAACTTTCCATGTTTGTTATCATTCAATGGTTAAAATTATCAGTGACAGTAGTAACAGATGCGGTATGTGATAAAATCCATAAAATTTTGTGAACTTTTTTATAATCGGGTACCACATTGTATTTCACCGGTATCAAGAAAAAACCCCGTTAATAAAAACGGGGTTTGCAGCTGGGTTTGGTAAACATGAATTAATGAACCCTCTTGCCTGTCAATAAAAATGTTAAAGCAGTGGTTCGGGTTTCAGGGAACTGCCTTGTGGTTGCAGTGTAATTACATATATAAATTCATCACTATGACAACAAGGTGAAGGAATCTGCTGCTTAATCCTAAATAGTTTTTATACAATTTTATCCGGGGATACTGCCAAAGCATCAAAAAAATGCCGGTATATGTTAAAATGATGCTTCAACAGCAACTATTTCTGTTTATTATTTGCGGGTTTCCAATTGGTTATATAGTAAATTGCAGCAATTTTAAAAGTATGTGGAGCATATGTAAAAAGGAGTTGAACCAGTTCTTCAGTAACCTCACGGGTTACCTGGCCATCATCCTGTTTATGCTGGTAAACGGGTTATTTCTGTTTGTTTTTAGCGAGAGCAGTATTTTTGATTTCGGGTATGCCAGCCTCGACAAATTCTTTGAACTGGCTCCCTGGGTACTGCTTTTCCTTGTTCCGGCCATTACCATGCGGTCATTATCAGATGAATTCAAAGCCGGTACTTTTGAAATTTTGCAGACCAAACCGCTTACCTCCTGGCAGATCGTTACCGGAAAATACCTGTCGGTACTCATCATCATCCTGTTTGTTATAATTCCCACACTCATATATATCGTTACCATTAAAACCCTGAGTGTGTCAGGAAAAATAGATACCGGCGGCATTACGGGCAGTTACCTCGGATTATTGCTGCTTGGAGCTGTTTTTGCAGCCATCAGTATCTGTTGCAGCAGTTTTACCGGTAATGCGGTGGTATCGTTCCTGGTAAGTGTGTTCGCCTGCCTGGTCCTTTATTTCGGGTTCAATGCCATCAGCAAATTACCTATGCTGCAGGGGTCTGCAGATTATTATATTGAAATGCTTGGGATTGATTTTCATTACAGGAGTATCAGCAGGGGCGTGTTGGATACCAGGGACCTTGTTTATTTTGCAAGTACGATTTTCCTGTTCTTATTTGTAACTGTTAAAAACCTCCGGAAAAAATAAATGGATTTCTTCAGCAAAATAGTAAAAGGAAGATGGTGGTTTTTAATAACTGCTTTGTTGCTTGTTGCAGTAAACTGGTTTGCTTCGGTATTTCATGCCAGGATAGACCTTACCGATGAAAAAAGATTCACCTTATCTGCAGCTACAAAGAAAATACTGAAGAACCTGGACGATAAGGTGGAAGTGAAAGTGTTTTTAAAAGGAGATTTCCCCAGCGGTTTCAGAAAGCTGGCCAACAGCACACAGGAAACACTGGAAGAATTTAAAGAATCAGCTTCCGGCAAACTGCAGTATCAACTGGTAAGCCCGGATGATAATATGGAAGATGCTGATGTGAAATGGGGCGACACCCTTTCTGCCATGGGCCTTTACCCGATCAACCTAAAATCTCAGCTTAAAAAAGGGGAACAGCAGCAACTGGTTTATCCTTATGCCCTGGTAAAGTACCGGGAAAAAGTGATTCCCGTTAAGCTCTACAGCGGTATTCCTAACATAGGCAGGCAGGAAATTAACAGTGCGGAAGCCCTGATGGAATACCAGCTGGCAGACGGTATATATAAGTTATCGGAAAAGCAAAAACCGATGCTGGCATATTCTATCGGTAACGGTGAGCCGCAGGACGTAAGGACCTACGACCTGGTTGAAAATGTTTTGAAGAACGACTACGACCTCAAACTCCTGAATATTGAACGGGTACCGTTTATTGATGATACATTCAGCCTGCTGATGATGGTTAAACCTACCAGGCCTTTTTCTGAACTGGAAAAATTACGCATAGACCAGTACCTGATGCGGGGCGGTAAATTGCTCATGTTCCTGGATGTGCTGGATGCAGAAATGGATAGCCTGCGGATAAAAAATGAAGTGATAGCATACGACCGCAGCCTCGGCCTTTCCGATATGCTGTTTAAATACGGGGCCAGGATCAATAACGACCTGGTAATGGACCTGCAAAGCGACAAGCTTCCCTTTGATGTGAATGGTAACGGGCAGTTTGAATTTCTTTCCTGGAATTATTTCCCGGTTTTCATTTCCAAGTCAAACCATGCGGTTAATAAAAACCTCGGGTTTGTATCAGGGCGTTTCGTTAACTCCATTGACACGGTTGAAGCAGAAGGGATAAAAAAGACTGTACTGCTCAGTTCATCTGCCAATGCAAGAACCATTTCTGCCCCGGCACTTATTAGCGGAAGGGAAAATGTAAATGCACCTGAAGATGAAAAGTTCAGGAAGGCGAATATCCCCGTGGCAGTATTGCTCGAAGGCAAATTCGTTTCCATGTTCAGGAACCGTTTGTCGCAGGGTATGAACGACAGCCTGGAAAAATATGGCAAAAGTTTTTTACCGCAGAACATCAGCGGCAATAAGATGATCGTGGTATCAGACGGTGACATGGTGCTGAATACGGTTGTGCAGCAGGAACCATTGCCAATGGGCATGAACCCTTTTACATACGGTTCACAGTATGAGTTTGGTTTTGCCAACCGCGACTTCCTTACTAACTGTCTCGATTACCTGATAAACCAGTCGGGGCTGGCGGAAGCCAAAGCAAAGGATTATTCTCTCATGTTGCTCGATTCAAAGAAGCTGGAAGGAAGCAGGTTTAACTGGCAGTTGCTTAATATTGCAGCACCTGTGCTGCTTGTTATGCTTTTCGCCATAATGTTTCAATGGTTACGTAAAAGGAAATATGGTACTAATGCAATTTAACGGTTATGGATACAACCCAACTCATATATATAGTTTTCAGTGTGGTGATTCTGGTGGCATTGGTGCTGGATCTTGGCTTGCTGAGTAAGAAAAATTCAGTGATCAGCCTGAAAATGGCATTGATTCAAACTATTTTCTGGGTGCTGCTGTCACTGGCGTTCTGCGCTTTTATCTGGTATGAAAATGGCAAGAACGATGCTATCATGTATATTTCGGCATACCTGCTGGAATGGTCCCTTTCCATCGACAATATATTTGTATTCATCATCATCTTCTCATTTTTCCGCGTACAACCGGTAAATTATTCAAGGGTATTGCTGCTGGGGATACTCATGGCAATCATCTTCCGCATCATATTTATTACTGTTGGAAGCGAACTGGTGGCAAGATTCAGTTGGATCATGTATGTTTTCGGGGCATTCCTCCTATATACCGGCCTTAAACTTTTCCTGGCAAAAGAAGACGAAACATTTGACCCGGAAAATAACTGGGCTTTCAGGTTCATGAATAAATTCCTGCGTACCACCAATGCAGAACCGGAAGGAAAATTCATAGTAAAGATCAATAACAAGACATACCTCACCAAACTGTCCATGGTTGTAATCATGCTGGGAATGATTGATATCGTTTTTGCCATTGATTCCATCCCTGCGGTTTTTTCCATCATTCCGGACCCTAACGACAAATTACTCATCTATTCATCCAATATTTTTGCGGTACTTGGTTTAAGGAGCCTTTTTTTCCTCCTGCAGGGAGCAGCCAATAAGTTCGATTACCTGCAACAGGGAATAGCAACGGTCCTGTTGTTCATAGGTGCAAAAATGCTCCTGGAAAAATGGATTCATGTGCCTGTATGGGCTTCACTGATGGTTATTGTTGTATGTATTGGTGGTTCCGTTTTATATTCTGTGTTCAGGATAGAAGAAGAAAACAAAACTAACTGAGAAAAATTTACCGGATGCACTCAATCAAGTTTTCTGAATTGGCACGCATACTCGGTGTAAAACCGGTTCAGTTCTGTAATGATGCGAACATAGAGGTATTGCTGACGGACAGCCGCAAGCTGGACCTGCCTGAGGTTACCTTGTTTTTCACCATCAGTACGGGGCAGAAAGATGCAAGCCGGTATATGCCGGAATTATATGAAAGCGGTGTACGCAATTTTGTTACCGGGTTAGATTTTGAGGATAGCAGGTTAGCCGAATTCCCCGAAGCCAATATTATTAAAGCAGGAAATGTTTTGTTTGCCGTGCAACAACTGGCGGCAGCTCACAGGCATCGTTTTCAGTATCCGGTAATTGGCATTACGGGCAGCAACGGTAAAACAACGGTAAAGGAATGGCTATACCAGTTACTAAACGCAGACTTCCACATTGTAAGGAGCCCTAAAAGCTACAATTCGCAGGTAGGTGTTCCCCTCAGTGTATGGAATATGAACGACTCTCATACACTGGGTATTTTTGAAGCGGGCATTTCCTTACCCGGCGAAATGGAGCGGCTGCAAAAGATCATTGATCCCGAAACAGGCGTATTCACATATATCGGGGATGCACATTCTGAAGGTTTTGAAAACATAGGGCAGAAGATACAGGAGAAACTACTGCTTTTCACGAACAGTAAAAACCTGGTTTATTGTGCAGATGATGAATGTATGCAGGATTCGGTGCTGGCATTCAAAGCCATGCATAATAAGGATATCCGGTTGTTTGGATGGAGCCGTAAACCCGGCGTTGATATCCATATTATTAAAACAGAAAAATCAGGAAATGGTTGCCATATAAGCGGTTTATTCAACAGGCAGGAACTCAATTTTTTTATTCCTTTTACAGATGATGCTTCCATACATAACGCCATTACCTGCTGCAGTGTGTTGTTGTTAATGAATATTTCGTTTTCGGCCATCGCATTGCATATGGCTCAATTAAGCCCTGTTGAAATGAGGCTGGAACTGAAGGAAGGGCTTAACAACTGTTCCATCATCAATGACAGTTACAGCACCGACCTCAATTCATTCAGTATTGCGCTTGATTTCTTACTGCAGCAGCAACAGCATAATAAAAGGACGGTCATTTTAAGTGATGTATTGCAAAGTTCCATCGGGCCGGAAGAATTATATGGCAGGATATCAGACATACTTAACAATAAAGGGATATACCGCTTTATCGGCATTGGTCCGCAAATTTCGGCGAATGCCCGCCAGTTCAATAAAATATCCAACACCCATTTTTTCAATTCAACGGCAGCATTCCTGAAACATTTGCCGGCGATGCATTTCAGGGATGAAACCATCCTGCTGAAAGGAGCCCGGGTTTTCCGGTTCGAACAGCTAAGCCATGCACTTGAACAGAAAAGGCATGAAACAGTGCTGGAGATTAACCTGAATGCACTGCGTGACAATCTGAAAATGTACCGGCAGCAACTGAACGGCCCGGTAAAGATGATGGCAATGGTGAAAGCATTCAGTTATGGAAGCGGCAGTTACGAGATTGCAGGCCTGCTGCAGCATGCATCCATAGATTACCTGGCAGTGGCTTATGCCGATGAAGGCGTTACTTTACGCAAGGCAGGTATTCGTGTACCCATTATGGTTATGAATACAGAAATGTCCGGTTTTGACAATGTGGTGCAGTTTAGCCTGGAACCTGAATTGTATTCTTTCAGTATTTTGTACGCATTCCACCGGTACCTGGAGCAGCATAGTATAGAAAATTACCCGGTACACCTGAAGCTTGATACAGGTATGCACCGGCTCGGTTTCCTGGAAGAAGACATGCAGGCGTTATGTAGTTATATTTCTGGTTCAAACCGCATGAAAATCATCTCAGTTTTTTCACACCTGGTGGCAAGCGATGACCCGGTTCACGACGGGTTTACCAACAAACAGGCAGGCGTTTTTAATCATATGGTGAACCGAATTCAGGAACATGCCGGATATCCGTTTATCAGGCATATAGCCAATACATCAGCCATACACCGCCATCCGCAACTGCAATACGATATGGTGAGGCTTGGAATCGGGTTATACGGAGTAGACGACAAATTGAAATTACACAATGTTACTACGCTTAAAACTACCATCTCGCAGATTAAGAAAGTACGTAAAGGAGATACCGTTGGCTACAGCCGGAAAGGAGTTGTTGATAAGGATTCACTGATTGCCATCGTTCGAATAGGATATGCAGATGGTTATCCCAGGTCATTGGGAAACGGTGTAGGAAAAATGATGCACAATGGCAGGCTGGTGCCGGTAATAGGAAATGTATGTATGGATATGACCATGCTTGATATAACCGGATCAGAAGCTGCCGAAGGAGATGAAGTAATTGTTTTCGGGCAGGAACTTCCGGTATCCCAACTGGCAGCATGGGCCAATACCATTCCCTACGAGATACTTACCGGCATATCCCAACGGGTGAAACGGGTGTATTTTGAAGAGTAACGAATTATTTTGTAACCGGAATTGGATTTTTCTATTGTTTTTTAGCTTTTCTCACGCATTTACGGTCATCTCAAAACCATATCTTTGCGCCACTAATTTACAGGCCACGGAAAATTCGTACGGCCCCGGATAAATTTACATACGGATGAAAGGAAAACATGTTATTGCCACAATCGCACTGATCGTTTTAGCCGACCAGCTACTGAAAATTTATATCAAGACAAACTTTCACCTGAATTCATCACATCATATTTTTGGCAACTGGTTCCAATTATATTTTGTGGAAAATCCCGGTATGGCGTACGGCTGGAAGTTTGGAGGAAACTGGGGCAAAGTGGCCCTCACTGTTTTCAGGCTGGGTGCCGTGGTATTCGGTACCTGGTACCTCGGGGATATCATCAGGAAAAAATATAATAAAGGATTTATATTCTGCGCGGCACTGGTATATGCCGGCGCCCTGGGAAACCTGGTAGATTCCTGTTTTTACGGATTGATATTTGATAAGGGCATGATATTTGACCCGCAGATTAATGACCATATCGGATATAATGGGATTGCAGCATTTTCTTCAAAAGGGTATGCTTCTTTCTTACATGGAAACGTGGTGGATATGCTTTATTTCCCGGTTATTGAAGGGCGGTTTCCAAGCTGGTTTCCGGGTTGGGGAGGAGAAGAATTTATATTTTTCAGGCCTATTTTCAATATAGCGGATGCTTCCATCAGCACAGGAATCATATCAATTCTGGTTTTTCAAAAGAGGTTTTTCCAAAAAGAGGAAGCCGATAGAAGCAATACGGTTGAAACGGCTGCACCTGTTGATGATGCTTCCCATATTTCATAAAAAAACGAGTATATTTATTTTATAAAAATAGCATGATGAAATTATTTAGATTTTTATTCATAATGGTCACTGCTGTAGTATTGGTCACTGCCTGTCAGAAAGAATTGAGTTTTGATGTGGATGGGTTGGCCAGGGGAACATTGAAATCTGATGTATCGGGTGATTGCCTTCCAAGTACGGTCAATGGAATTTATAAAGTGGATTCAGTGTTAAACAATACCAATTTCATAGATGTACAGGTTGATATAACCAATCCCGGTACGTATACCGTGGCTTCTGATACCATCAATGGATATTCTTTCAGGGGAACAGGTACGTTTGGTTTAACCGGGCTTAATACAGTCAGGCTCTATGCATCAGGAAAACCGGTATTAGCAGGTAATAATTCATTTACAATCAGTTTTGATAACAGCACCTGTATGGTGGATGTAACAGTAATCGGCGCGGGTACAGGAGCTGCTGTGTTCACACTGGAAGGTGCACCTGGCGCCTGCTCGGGAGCTGTAGTAAATGGTACATATACCGCCGGAACGGTGCTGCAAATAGACAATACCGTTACCATTACGGTTAATGTTTCCGTAACGGGTACGTATACACTGAATACGGTGCTCGCAAATGGGATTAATTTTACATCAACCGGTGTGTTCCCTACAACCGGCGTTCAAAGTGTAACCTTAAACGGTACCGGAACTCCGCTGAATGACGGGATATTCAACCTGTCTGTAATAAATGGAACCAATACCTGCACTTTCAGCATTACCGTGCTGCCATCCGGCGGGCCCGTACAGGCGGTTTACACACTCTCGGGCGCACCCGGAACATGCTCAGGCGCCATTGTGAACGGAACTTATACCGCAGGGATAGCCCTTACTGGAACAAATACGGTTACCCTGAATGTGGATGTGGCTTCTATTGGCACATACACGATAACGTCCGATGTTAATAACGGGCTTTCGTTCAGTACGGCTGCGTCCGTCACATTCACCACAACAGGCCCGCAAACAGTTGTACTGCTTGCTTCCGGCACACCTGCAACAGCCGGTACATTTAACTTTACGGCAACAGCCGGTACGCAGGTTTGTACTTTCTCCGTAACCGTATTGCCAGCGCCTAACCAGGATTATATACCGGAAACAGCTTTCAGTAACTGGTCAGATAAGCTGGTTGGCGGTAACCCGGGCGACACATCTTATATGCAGGTAAGCCCGAACAATATTACCTTAAACGGAACCAGTTACCGGATATTTGAAGTAAAAGAAACTGGCAATCCTGTAGATTCTTTCTTCCACAGGAAGAATGGCGGAATGTATTATCAGCTTTATGACGACACGTATGGGTTTGACAATCCGTTTAATGCAGAAGGGTTGTTGTTGGATTCATCCCTCGCCGTAAATTCAAACTGGGTAATAAACCTGGGCAGTAACTCTATAAACACGGTAAATGCAACCGGTAAAATCAATTGCAAAATAATAGAAAAAGGCGCCACTGCTACCATTGCAGGTAATACGTATACCAACATCATAAAAGTTACCTATACATATGTATATAATGCCGGTTCAGGAGATACTCAATATGCCGTTGAAGAGATCTGGTATGCAAAAGGGAAAGGCGTTGTTTATTATAAGGTGAATGACCTGCCTGTATCCTTTACTGATATTTATGAAACAACCCGCCTGCAGGTATTTTGATAATATGGGTTTAAAAGCATAGCTATACAGCAACTATGTTTTTTTTGATTCATAAATGGCATAATGTTAAATCTTCTGTTTTCAGGGTTTTAACACTGTTATATTTCCTTGTACCATGTTCAAATGATTACATTAGCAAATTAATATTGTAATGATGAAAAAGTTTAGCTGGTTTATAATATGTATTTCGGTTGTATTTTTTTCCTGCGGTAAGGAAAACTCTGTTGAAAACGGCCTGGATAACAATTCGCTGATTATCGGTAACGGGTGCAGTATCAGCAAAATCGTATATACAGATACGGCTACTGATGTGGCGCTGGGTTCAATGGCAGCCGTAGTGGATGATTCGGGTAAAGTAATTTCCATTACTGAATTCGACAGCCTGGGCTTTACCATAAATTTTTATGTAGAACCAACTGAGTTATCAGATACGGTATTCATCAATAGCAACGAATATTACCTGCTCGACCAGGTAACGGGGATGGTTAAAGGATTTCATGGGCTGTTGGTTCCAACAAACCCATTGTCACCACAATTCGATATTGCATTTACCTATAATCCTGAAGGCAACCTGGTTAAAAAATCTTATAGTTTTTCGGCAACACCAGGCACAGCTTACCAGGAAGTGAATTACTCATATAGTGCCGGCAATCTGGTTCAAATGACAGAAACAGATCTTACTACGGGCAATAAGATATCGGATGCTGAAATGAGTTATTATCCGCTCCTTTCACCCAAAGCCAATTTCTACCTGTTTCCGGATGAATACGATTATGCCCAGTATTCCCAGTTCTACGATTTTGGTAAACGTTCTGTAAATGCAGTAAAATCGATGGCAGTACGGTTTTATGCACCCGGGAATGTGCCGATTGATTCAGCTGTTTCTACTTTCAGGGATTATGTTACTTCTGTAGATAATTATACATTAAGTGTAATCATGGAAGGCGACAACCAGCCTTCCATTCCGGCACGCGCAAGCCGGTTGAATTTTTCCTATTCATGCCCTTGATGCTGTTATGCTATTCCTGAAGATTTTATTTTGTTCCGGTAACAGATAATCTTAATCAGTATAAAGAAAAGAGCCCGGTAGAAACCGGGCTTTTTGTTCTGCCATTTTAAGATGGCTGTTCCCTATGTGTTGTTAATTATTGCGTTTGTTTATATTCTTTTTTTAACAAGGTTTTTTAGCTGTTTTTTTTCAGCAGTTTTACATGCAGCGTTTTGTTTCCGGATGTTACAGAAAGCATATATATGCCTTCTGAACATGAAATATGCCCGCTGTTAATTTGGTTGATGCCTTTTGAAGCTTTATGCTGGTAAGTTTTTATGAGCCTTCCCACAGCATCGTAGATGTTACAATGAAGCATACTGTTATCAGGGCTTATTACCTCTATGTTTATGTTGTCTGTGAATGGATTTTGTGCCGACCTTATTTCAAAAGCAAGTTGCGGGCTTAGCAGGATGGTTTTGCTGTACCTGAACATTCCGTTCATATCAATCATTTTCAGCCTGTAATAGGTATTGTTGAAGATCATTTCAGGGTCTGCAAACTGGTAATGTGCTGAAAGCATGTTCCTGGCCGCTACTGAACCAATGCTGTTAAATACCAAACCATCTGCACTTTTTTCAATTTCATATTTATCAAGGCCCTGCTCATCATTGCCATTCCAGCTCAGGCTTGATTTTGAATTGTACAATTGCCCTTTAAATTGTGTGATAGTAACATCATTCAGTAATAAGCAATTGATCACTTTTATCATGGTGCTGCTATTATCATTGAATGCACAAGTATTGTGCAGGTTGGCTGCAGTGGTAGCCACTATTACACGGTAGTATGTTCCGCTGTCCGACGGATAGGCAAGAAAAGACGGCAGGTTGGTAACATACTGGTAAAGCCCGTTCACTAAAGTAGGTGAACCCACTCCTGAGGTTCCGGGGCCGGTCATGTCAGTCCATACCGTTCCGCCTACATTGCTTTTCTGCCATTTGAAATGTACATAACTATTGTTGTAAACATATCTAACGGTATCGCTTAAGTTAACTACAAACGGGTTTGAACTGCATCCCAGCACGATAGGCTTATAATTCATGGCCAGTGAGGGGCCGCAATGTGCTATCTTAATATCGTCTATGGCCCAGTCATTTCCGCCTCCTCCGGGCGAATTATTACGGATGGCGAAATTGGCAGTGCTTTGTGTTGGCCTTGTGATAAATGTAAATCCAAATTGTTTCCAGGGGTTCACCCTGTCATATTTCATATCACCGGTTGTATAATAAGCAAGCCCGTCTATTTCAAAAGTAAGGTTTGGCCTCACACCTGCAGAGTCGTTGCCCGGGTATGGGATGAATCCCGAACTTCCACTACCACGTCCATTACTGTCGCAACTGCACCTGGGGCATACATTCCTGAACCAGGCGCTGAATTCATAATAAGTATTGGCGCAAAGGTTAGACAATGTTTCCTGGTAAGCTACGTCCGTATTATAACTGGCATTGATCAGCACAAAATTTCCGCCTCTTGTTCCCGGGGCAACCGGCGGGTTTCCCTGGCTTGGATTAACAGCACCCGTATGGTCGCCACTGATATCCCAAAAACCAAAGACCCTTCTCAGCGCAGGAGATTCGGGCATGGTAGCATTTGGATTGGTAGACCCATTGGGGCTGCTGTTGTTTATAATTGCATAATTATAGTCATTGGGCTGGTTGGTTGAAATGTTTTGTTTGATATAAGTTGTGGAAAATGCCAGTGGTGCAACCCTGTTTTGAACAACACCACTTGCAAATGTTCCGGCAGAGTCAGATGCTGCACTTACAGCTGTGCCATTGCTGCAAAATCCGTTGTACTTGTATAATAAGATCCGGTAAACCGGGAATACGGTATTTGTCCAGCCCGTGGCAGGTGTAACCGTTTTATACCTGATACTTCCACCAAATATTATGGTATCACCATAATTGGCACCCAGGTTTATCCTTACCCGGTAGCAGGCCATCATGATGCAATGTGAATTGAAAAAACTCGGTTTGCTCGTATCCGAACGTATCCGGCCGCCCCTTGTACCATTGGCATTTTTTCCCATGTTTATTGTGATGGCACCGGCAACATGGCTTCCCTGGTCTGCATCTACCGCTTCTGTAAACGGACCTTTGTAGGTAAGGCCCTGGTTGGTTGCTATCCGTAATGAGCCTGGAATATAAGTTGTTTTGGCAGGGATATTGTCAAATACCTGCACACTGTCAACAGCAGTAAACGTAGATACTGTTTTAACGGCAATGGTTACACGCACTTCAATGGTGTCGCCAGGGCTGAATGTACCGCCGGTTGTAAGTTTACTGATATTGGCAAAACTTTTTCCAACATCAACCCGGTTTTGGGAAAAAGCCGCTGAAAAAAAGAATGATAGGAAAAGAATGGGTAAAACCATCCATACATGTAAAGGTTTATTCATACTAATTGGATTTAGCTGATTAAAAACTACATGGATTGGATGGATAGTCCATTACGACAACGTACTCATGTGCCGATTATTTTATTTAGATTGAAATTTTCTCAGATAATTTTATTTTTCAATCATAATCTGCTGATTGACAATACGCTGAAAGTATAAATACGATTGGAGAAATACTTAGTAGTTCGTACGGGCTTATAAAAAAATCCCCCGTTTTTCAACAGGGGACCTAATACTATTATTCATTAAGGTCATTGGTTTATTTTCAGCAACTTCCTCTTTATGGCACCATTTTCAAAGTCAACCGATAAGAAATAGATACCATTGGCGGCTTCAATATCATCAACAACAATCTTATTCAGCCCCTTATGAACTTTCACCCTTAAATTTTTGATCAGCTGTCCGTTTTCATTGAATAAAATCACATTCAACCTGCCATCCTTCGGTACATATACATCTGCTTTGATGGAATTGGAGAATGGGTTATTAACATTTGACAGTTCAAAATCAAGCTCACTGTTTAATGCAACAACGGAACTGTATTTGAACAAGCCATTGGCATCAACCATTTTAAGCCTGTAATATACTTTTCCGGAAACTTTTTCCGGGTCTGTAAAATTGTAATAAGCATCATTCAGGTTCTTTGCCTTAATGGAACCTGTTTTATAGAAATTCACCGCATCTGAACTTTTCTCTACTTCATACACACTCAGGTCTTTTTCACCGGTAGCACTCCAGTAAAGGGACGCTTTTTTCTCAATGAGCTGCCCGTTAAACTGGGTGAGATTGGTTGCCAGTACAATACCACAGTTGATCACCCTAATCATGGTAGTATGCCCGTCAGTATATGAGCAATTACTGCTAAGGTTAGCCGCAGATGTTCCTACCAGTACCCTGTAATACCTCCCGCTATCTGCAGCGGAAGCCAGGAACGGTGGTAGATTGGTAACATACTGGTATTGACCGTTTACCAATGTAGGAATACCTACGCCCGAAGTTCCGGGGCCTGTAAGGTCGGTCCATATCGTTCCGCCAATATTACTTCTCTGCCATTTATAATACACATAACTGTTGCTGTACAGGTACCTGATGGTATCACTCAGGCTAACAACAAAGGGGCTTGAACTGCACCCGACTACATAGGGATGATAATTCATGGCCAGCGTGGGGCCGCAATGAGATATGCTTATATCATCCAATGCCCAGTCGTTACCGCCGCCGCCCGGTGAATTGTTCATGATCATGAAATTGGCTGTGGTTTGGCCTGGCTTCGTTTTGAATGTAAAGCCATATTTTTTCCAGGGAGCCGTACGGTCGTATTTTATGTCTCCGGACGTATAATAAGCAAGGCCGTCTACTTCAAATGTGATGTTTGGTTTTACGCCTGAAGAATCATTTCCAGGCCCGGGAATATAACCTGAAGAACCACTCCCTCTTCCGATACTGTCGCAACTGCACCTTGGGCAAACATTACGGAACCAGGCGCTGAATTCATAATAAGTATCAGGACACAGGTTTGAAAGCGTTTCCCTGTAAGCGGTATCTGTTTTATAGCTCGCATTAATCAGTACCATATAACCAGACCTTGTACCCGAGGCTGGTGGCGGGTTTCCAAAAGTAGGATTAGTAGCGCCGGTATGATCGCCGCCTATATCCCAAAAACCAAATACCCGGTGAAGGGCCGAGCCTTCAGGCATTGTTGAATTCGGGTTTGTCCAGGAATCGGGACTGCTGTTTTTTACAATCGAATAATAATAATCCTGAGGTGCACCAGTACCAATGTTTACCTTGGTATAGGTTGTTGCAAAAGCCAGGGATGTACCTCGGTTAGTAGTTGTACCAGAGCCGAATGTTCCCAGTGAATCACTGGCAGCGCTTACATCCGTTCCATTGATACAGGGTGAAAGATTATATTGGCTGAGGATGATTTCATATTTGGGAAAATTGATTGTTATTGGAGTACCACTGATGCTGTATGTTGCTTTACCGCCAATACTGAAGATATCTCCGTAAATGGCGGATGGATTAATGCGGATCCTGTAGCATGCAACCATGATGCAACTGCTTCCAAAGAAACTGGGTTTATCATTATTTTTTATCGTTCCACCAGTTGTACCGGTGGCGCCGTTTCCAAGGTTTATAAGAATATTGCCGCCCACATTCCTTCCCTGGTCAGTATCGTTAGCATCGGTAAACGGGCCTTTGTAAGTAATGCCTTCATTGGTAGTAATCCTGATGCTTGAAGGTATATAAGTTGTTTTGGCAGGAACCGTATCAAATACCTGTACGTTGGTTATCTGTGAAGGTGAAACGTTTCTTACGGCAAAGGTTACTCTCACTTCTATGGTATCACCCGGATTAAATGTACCGCCGGTTTTAAGTTTACTGATGTTAGCAAAACTCTTCCCAACATCTGCAACGGCTGTTTGTGCATATAATCCTGAATATGTAAAACAACATACCAGGATTAATAGGATTCCTTTACAAAAATATTGTAAAGATGTTTTCATTGCGGATTGTTTTTATTTGAATTTGGTAAGCAGTAAACCAGTTGGTTGATAATCCATTACAAGCGGAGATAATAGGCATGTTACAGCAGACTAATGGTCATTTTGCTGTAATGGCCCGGTTTAACCGGATAACGGATTGAACAACACATAACTGGAGAAACCGCAGTTTTTCTCTTTTTTGTTTCAGATACCATGCGTATCTATCACCTGTAAACGTAATATGAATCTTTATAGTATGATTACCGGCATTTTATTTTAGGTGATTAAATACTTTTATATGAAACAGTACGTTTTTCTATTGAAGCCGGTAACAGTATTACCGGTTATTCCGCTACCCAACAATGAAAACCACGTTATGTTAAAACATATACTTCTTTGTATCATATGCTTTTGTGCCTGTATTCCGGTTTCTTTTTCACAGGGAGAATCATTCACCGTGAAGCAGGTGCTAAACCAGGCGCCGGCTTCTCCTGCCGACAGGTACTACCTGCAGCATCCTTTTGAAATCCTGTATGGCCCGGATGATTCATTATGGATAAGCGAAAAAAGGGGAAGGGTGATAAAGGTTGATCCGCTTACCGGAAAGAAAAGGAATATCCTGAATATTCCTGGTTCAGTAAAATTTACCACAAGCGGCTCGCCCGTTTCATCCATCAAGCAGGATGGTATGATGGGATTGGCCATTCACCCGGATTATCCGGCAGTGGATTCATTTTTTGTTGCCTATGTATATGATGCCGGAGCTGGTGTAAGAAAATTACGTATATCACGTTTTCCCGTTAAAAATACAACCATCACCAGTACCGCAGGAAATGAAACGGTCATCATCCAGAACATACCTGCCAGTATTGATCACAGTTCGGGCCGGATGCTGATTGGTGGCGACAGGAAAATATATTATGCAGCAGGTGATATGGGTGCAAACCAGTTTGGGTTAAGATGCGATCCTGTGCGTTCGCAGGATGTACCAACAGCAGCAGAACTTTCTGCTGGAAATTATATCGCTTACCAGGGAAAAGTGTTACGCATCAATTTGGATGGCAGCATCCCCGCTGATAACCCGGTGATTAAATCCATTAAAAGCCATATTTATACTTACGGCCACAGAAACCCGAATAGCATCGTTTTTGCTAAAGACGGTTTTCAAAATGAATATGCCGGTGCAAAATTATACAGTGCAGAAAACGGGCCTGCAGAAGATGATGAGATCAACCAGCTGTTGCCGGGAAAAAATTACGGATGGCCATATATTTCCGGGTACAGGGACAATAAGATCTACCAATATAAAAACTGGTCTTCTGCATCTAACTGCGCCAGCCAGCCAAGCCCGGGCAGTGAACCGGAATGTTCCACGCCACCGGCTTCAGCCCGTATCATGAATGAAATGGATACAACGCTGCCAGATTTCCAGGTACCCATGCGTACATTTTTTACACCTTCGGGAAGCTCCATTGCCTGTAACTGGCTGAGCAATCCAACCGTAGCGCCTGCCAGTATTGATTATTACGGATTTTCAAATAAAATTCCCGGCTGGCAAAATTCTGTACTCATGACAACTTTAAAAGAAGGAACCGTATTTCGCCTGAAGCTGAGTGCAGACGGGAACAGTTTTGTAAACCTGCCCAACGGGTCTGATACGGCCAGGTATTTCAGGCAGGAAAACAGGATTAGGGATATGGCAATCGGGAAAGACGGGATAACATTTTACCTGGTAACAGACAGTGTAGGACAAACTTCCGGGCCAACAACCGGAAATACCAATATTCTAAACAACAGGGGAGGCATACTGGTGTATAAATACACCGGTGCCGTCATTTCATTAAGGGAAGATCCGCTAACTGCCGTTAATGCTAGGTTATACATCAGGATGTTCCCCAATCCGGCTACCCGAAAACTGTTCATTGAAAGTAAAAGAAATGTTTCCAAACCATTGTTTTACCAGATGTATGATATAACGGGAAGGCTTGTACTAAATGGAACAAGCTTCAGGGATAATTTTGAAATAAATGTTGAAAAACTTGGACCCGGCATGTATACGGTTAAGTTGTACAACGGGCAGGACATTAGCCTGCTTACAGAGAAAGTGCTGATTCAGTAGCAGCTGTATAATTAAAAGATAACGGATTGCCTGTGCATCGTTTTGGCGCTGCTCAGGCAATCCGCATTCATATTGTTCTTATATTTTACCAACCATATTGGCCGGCACAACCCACGCATCAAATTCTTCCGGTTTCACATAACCCAGTTTCACAGCCATGGCTTTTAATGTGGTGCCTTCCTTATGCGCCTTCTGGGCAATTTCTGCCGCTTTATAATATCCTATCCTGGTGTTGAGTGCGGTTACGAGCATCAGTGAATTATCCACATGCTTTTGGATGTTCTCTTTTATGGGTTCAATTCCTGCTGCACATTTGTCGTTGAATGACACGCAGCCGTCGCCGATTAACCTGGCACTGTGCAGGAAATTATAGATCATTACCGGTTTAAAAACATTCAGTTCAAAGTGGCCGTTGCTGCCGCCAATGCCGATGGTTACATCATTGCCCATCACCTGGGCAGCAATCATGGTCAGGGCTTCACATTGTGTTGGATTTACTTTTCCGGGCATGATGGATGAACCTGGCTCATTATCAGGAATAAAAATTTCACCAATACCACTTCTGGGGCCTGAAGAAAGCATGCGTATGTCATTCGCAATTTTCATCAGGCTTACAGCCACTGTTTTTAAGGCGCCATGTGCTTCCACGATGGCATCATGAGCAGCCAGTGCCTCAAATTTGTTTGAAGCGGTTACAAAAGGCAGTTTGGTCAGCTTGGCAATATGCCCGGCAACTTTTATATCATAACCTGGAGGCGTGTTGATGCCTGTTCCTACAGCCGTGCCGCCAAGGGCCAGTTCGCCCAGGTGCGATAAAGTGTTTTTTATGGCTTTCAACCCATGGTCTAACTGTGATACATAACCGCTGAATTCCTGCCCAAGGGTCAGAGGTGTTGCATCCATAAAGTGGGTGCGCCCTATTTTTACAACCTTGTTAAATGCCTTCGATTTTTTATGTAAGGTATTTCTAAGTTTTTCTATACCGGGAATAGTTGTTTCAACCAGTATCTTATAAGCGGCAATATGCATGGCAGTTGGAAAAGTATCGTTACTGCTCTGCGATTTGTTTACGTCATCGTTCGGGTGCAGGTATTTTTCCTTGTCACTTAATTTGCCGCCATTGAGTATATGCCCGCGATAAGCGATCACTTCATTTACATTCATGTTGCTTTGTGTTCCGCTGCCCGTTTGCCATACAACCAGCGGGAAATAATCATCCAGTTTTCCGTCAAGTATCTCTTTGCACACTTTACCGATAAGGGCTGCTTTTTTCTTTGGCAACACACCGGCCTCCTGGTTTGTAATGGCTGCCGCATGCTTCAGATAGGCAAATGCACGGATAATTTCTTTGGGCATCCGGTTGATGTCCTGGGCGATGCGGAAATTATCAATGCTGCGCTGTGTCTGGGCTCCGTAATAAGCATCCACCGGTACTTTTACTTCTCCCATAGTGTCTTTTTCTATCCTGTATTCCATAATCAGTTTTTTATTTGCAAAGTTAGTTGAAATGGAATTCTTATAAAAAAGATAGCCTGTTCACATACGAACAGGCTACCAGGCTCAGACTGAATTCCACTTAGTGCTGTATCACTATCTTTTCCACTGCAAAAACAGTAGCGTTTTTATACAGGGCAACCGTATATGTTCCGGATGGCAGGTAGGAAAGGTCTATCTGCTGGTTGCTGCTTACAATGGAAATATCTTTCAGTTTCCTGCCTGCCATGTCAAATATGCCAAGTAAGGCAGGTGAAACGGATGTTTTAACTATTACAGATTTTCCGTTTGAGGGATTATTCTGTATGACAAACAAAGGCATCTCTGATTTTATCTCTACTTTTCTTATTTCAGAATAACTGTATTTGCCATCAAGGTCAACCTGTTTCAGCCGGTAATAATTCATCCCTTTTACAGGAAGCCTGTCTGTGAAATTGTAAAAACTTACCGTATTGCTGTTTCCTGCGGCTTTCACTTCACCGATCTTTTCAAAAGAAAAGCCATTCATGCTGCGTTCAATATCAAAATGGCTGCTGTTTGTTTCGGATGATGTCTTCCAGTTTAACAGCACAACCTTGTTTGTAAGGGCTGCATTGAATGAAAGCCAGGTTACGGGCACTACGATGCTTTTTGTAAATGAAACAATATTTGTCAATGACCATTTATCAATACTGTCCAGCGTACGTACAAATAGATAATGCAGGGTATTATCGGCCAGTGCGCTTATATCGGCCGGGAAACTGAGGTCAGCTATGTCAGTACCTGTTGGTGTTGTAAAAGTTACCGGCGTGCCGTTTCCAAACCCGGGATCGGTATTGAAAAAGTATTCCGCTTTCTTCAGGTTCAATGGCTGTGGCCTCTTTTCATTAAAGAATCCAAACCTGTTGGTTATGGCCCAGTTTCCATTATTATCCCTGCTCCTGATGAAGATGGTATGGAAGCCATCACTTAACGAAGTTGTATTTACAGGAATGGCCAGATCAATGATATCTGCCCCGGCTGAGATAACCACATTGGTACCATTTCCAAAACCAGGATCGGTATCTATGTAATACTCAAGCTTGTTTACATTAGCTGCCGGTAAGATGTCTTTAAAGAATAACCATCTATTGGTTAATGACCAGTTGCCGGCATTATCTTTAGACCGTATAAATATATTATGGAATCCATTACTAAGGCCGGTTACATCAACGGTATAGAAAACATCGGCCACATCTGCCCCGGCCGTGATGGATACATTGCTGCCATTTCCAAAACCGGGATCGGTATCTATGTAATACTCAAGCTTGTTTACATTTGCTGCGGGTATGATGTCTTTAAAGAAGAGCCATTTATTGGTTAATGACCAGTTGCCGGCATTGTCTTTTGACCGCATAAAGATATTATGGAATCCATTGGTAAGGCCGGTAACATCAACGGTCCAGAAAATATTGGCCACATCAGCCCCGGCTGTGATGGATACATTGCTGCCATTTCCAAAACCCGGGTCAGTATCAATGAAATATTCCAGCTTGTTTACAGTAGCAGCTGGTATGATGTCTTTGAAAAAAAGCCATTTATTGGTTACAGACCAGTTGCCGTCGTCGTCCCTGGCACGTACCAGTATATTATGAAATCCATTAGCCAGTACCGTTAGGTCAACGGTCCAGAAAAGGTTGGCAACATCGGAACCAGGCGTAAAACTTACGGCAATCCCGTTTCCAAATCCCGGGTCGGAATCAATAAAATATTCTATCCTGTTTATATTGTTGGCAGGCACAATGTCCTTAAAGAACAACCAGCTTTTGGTAAGCGACCAGTGCCCGTCACTGCTGCGTGACCTGATATACAGGTTATTAAAGCCGTTGCTTAATGAAGCCGTATTAATATTCAGGTTTATATCGCTGATATCGGCTGCATTCACAGTGGCTATTCCAATCCCGTTTCCAAAGCCGGGATCTGTATTAATGAAATACTCAACACTGTCTATTGTTTGCGCCCTGGCAACATTGGCAAGAAGCAGCATTAACAGGCAGTGGATTTTTAGTGATCGCACCATGTTTTTCATTGCAAATAATTTTAAATGAACAATCAGATACTGCAGTCATTTAATTATTTATTTTGGTGCTCACGATCACACTTAACACATTGTTTGTTACAATTGGCGGAACAGACAGTTTGTAGATGGATGGAACATTGGGCATACCGGATTTTACATATGCAGGTGTGTTACCATAAGCACCACAATCTACCGACCCAAAACCGGCTGCAATGGCAGGGCTTCCTGCTTTTAATGCAAAGCGGCCATCGTTACTGGCTGTTGCCTGGGTAGGGTACTCAACAAATACATTTGCCATGTTAATATTAGACTGGTTACCGGAAGATGTGCCGAATTGTGTGCTGTTACCCAGGTTGAATTCTGATGTGCAGGTAGTAAGGGAGATGGAACCGGCAACCATAATATTGCTTCTTAAAACGAAATTGGTGAAAGTGCTTGCATAGCCAAGTCCGGATGCATGCAGCACATTATTCTGAAAAGTGCCGTCATCATTTGCATCAAAACCAACGCCCTGGAGAATAATATTGTTGGCAAGTAACACATTGTTGTGATTGCCCGTCTGGGCAACAGCTCCATCAATATAGCATTGTAAAACCTGCACATTGGTGCTGGAGCCGTTGTAAAAATACAGCAGGTTGAGCACCCTGTTTCTCCTGAACATAAGGTTGTTTACCGCTGTGGAATAACCGATATAGGCATTGGAGAACGTCATGCCCATGATCACTGAATTGCTGCCACCGGTAAATATGTAGATATCTGAAATGCTGGAGCTAGCCGGATTTGCCTGTAAATTGGGATTGGAAAATGTGGCAGGCGAACCCAGGAAATAACCATTACCGATGATGATCAGCCTCTTGGTTAACGACAGGTTGCCATAATTGGTGCCGCTGGGTTCAAAATGCAACGTGTCTCCGTTGGCCACAGCAGCCGCATCATGGGCAGCCTGGGCAGTGGTGAAATCGGCCGGAACGCCTGTGTTGTTAACCCTCCAGATTTTGGCAGATGCTTGTAACATGGTAAAAATGCACGCAAGCATGATAAAAAAGTTCTTTTTCATAACAATCATTTTTATTTTTTAAAATTCAACAGGAATGTACAGTTCAAAGGGTACTGCGACGCTGTAAAAGAAAGATAATATGGGCTATCAAGATATACCCTGAATTGGGTATTTTATGCAATATTAAAAATTCCCCGGCGCGATAACCATGATATCGGTCATAAAAAACCTCCTGCCCAAAGCGGGCAGCCAGGGTTCAACAGGAAGATATAAGTTGGGAACTTGTGTTATTTTCCGGTAAACAGGGCTTTTCTTTTTTCCAGGAAGGCCCGGGTGCCTTCTTTCATATCCTCTGTAACGAAACAATCGCCAAAGGCCTCAATTTCTTTGTCGAACCCACTTTTACCGTTGGTATATGCGCTATCGCTAACAACGGCCACATTCACACATTCTATGATTTTTCCAACAGCTACGGGTGCTTTCGATTGTATGATGAGCAGGATATCCTTCGTTCTTTGCAACAGGCTTTCGGAACTGGTAACATGGTTTACAAGCCCAAGCTGCAGCGCTTCATTGGCATCAACCATATGTGCAGTCATTTGCAGTTCCATGCTTTTACCCTTGCCTACCAATTGGGTTAATCGTTGTGTGCCGCCATAACCCGGAATCAATCCCAGGTTCACTTCGGGCTGTCCAAATTTGGCATTTTCAGATGCAAGCCTGAAATGACAGGCCATAGCAAGTTCACATCCGCCGCCTAAGGCAAACCCGTTTACAGCCGCAACTACCGGTTTATGACAATGCTCAATCTTAAAAAACACATCCTGTCCTCTTTTTGCCAGTGCCATGGCTTCCTCCCGGCTTAATCCGTCAAATTCAGTGATGTCTGCACCGGCAACAAAGGCCTTGTTTCCGGCACCGGTGATGATCACCGATTTGATATCAGCATTCTCAATCACTTCATCCATGGCAATATCCAGTTCTGTGAATACGGCTGCATTCAGGGCATTCAGCTTATCCGGGCGGTTAATCGTAATAGTTAGTATACCTGAATCAAGGCTGTGTAATAAGGAAGTATATTTCTTAAACATGGAGTTTGATTGATTATTATTTGAGAGAATGATTTTTAATTAAAATGGCCGGTGTTCCTTCACCCATTCCTTTATATAACCTGCAATGTTTGCCGTAGTGGCTCCCGGAGCAAATAATTTGCCAACGCCCAGCTTATGCAGGTTTTCCATATCATCTTCGGGAATGATGCCACCGCCGGTAAGCAGTACATCATCCATGTTCTTCTCTTTCATCAAGGCGATTATTTTTGGGAAAACGGTATTATGTGCGCCGCTGAGGATACTGATACCGATTGCATCCACGTCTTCCTGCATGGCTGCATTCACCACCATTTCAGGTGTCTGCCTTAACCCGGTATAAATCACTTCCATGCCTTCATCACGTAAAGCCGTAGCAATCACTTTTGCGCCCCGGTCGTGGCCATCCAAACCAACTTTTGCAACCAGTACTCTGATGGGTCTGTTCATATGCTGTACTTATTATTCAAAAATACGCCAATAGAATGAATGAAATGAAGCTTTCGGGTTACCCTTCTTCAAAGGAAAGCAACGCATTTTCAATCCGTTTAACCGATTCCTCTTTTCCAATGGTTTCAGAAATCTGGAAAACACCGGGCCCCATCTTGCTACCAACCAGCATGATCCTGTAAATCATTTGGAGATCACCCACTTTCAAATTCATGGTTACCGCCAGCTTTTTAAAAGACTCTTCAATATTTATCATTGTAAAATGACTGATTAGGCTGAATTCATCTTTCAAAGATGTAAAAAAGGATTTTTTTAACGCATCCCATTTGGGTATTACGGATGCCTTATCAAGAAATGCCGGTGTTTGAAAGAAATAAAAGGACTGGGTATAAAAATCTGTCAGGAGGCTGCAGCGGTCTTTAACAAGGCCGATTACCTGTAACAGGTACCTGTCATCAATGTCAGCGATCTCATTTTCTGAAAGTATATTTTTCACCAATGGAGCCAGCATGGAAGCATCTGTACGTTTTATCCATTCTTGGTTGAACCACCTGGCTTTTTCAAAATCGAATTTTGCACCTGCTTTGTGTACCCTGTCAATGGAGAACTTTTCAATCAGTTCCTGCATGCTGAATAATTCCTGTTCCGTTCCATCATTCCAACCCAGCATGGCCAGCAGGTTGATGAATGCTTCGGGAAGAAATCCTTTTTCTTTAAAACCTTCCGTGAGTTCGCCAGTCTTGTTATCTTTCCAGTTCATAGCAAAAACAGGGAACCCGTATTTGGCGCCATCTCTTTTACTTAATTTTCCGCTGGGGCCCAGGATCAAAGGCAGGTGTGCCCATTGAGGCATTTTATCCAGCCCGAACAGGTATTTCCACAACAACACATGTACCGGCGCACTGCTAAGCCATTCTTCTCCCCTGAAAGCATGGGTTATTTCCATCAGGTAATCATCAACAACAACGGCCAGGTGATAGGTAGGCATACCATCTGCTTTAAGGAGCACTTTATCATCAACCAGTCCCGAATCGAAACTTACTTCCTCATGAATCATATCGGTAAAGCGAATGGTTTCATTGTCGGGCATTTTTATGCGGATAACATAGCCGGTCCCCATTTCCAGCAGCCTGGCCACTTCATCGGCTGGCATGGTTAATGAATTTCTCATTTTCATCCTTGTCTTTCCATCATATTGCGGCGATGGATTTTGGGCTGACTTCAGTTCATTACGCATGCTTTCCAGCTGTTCAGGCGTATCAAAAGCATAATAGGCATGCCCGTCATTAACCAGTTGTTCCGCATACTTCCGGTACATGGGCTTTCGCTCACTTTGCCTGTAAGGGCCAAATGCACCACCATGAACCGGGCTTTCATCGGGTGTTAACCCACACCAATCCAGGCATTTGAATATATATTCTTCGGCTCCTTCTACAAAGCGGGTCTGGTCAGTATCTTCTATACGTACAAGGAAACGGCCCCCGTACCTCCTGGCAAACAGGTAGTTATATAAAACAGTACGTACACCACCCAGGTGGAGTCCTCCTGTTGGACTTGGGGCAAAACGAACCCTAATCGGCTTATTCATGATACAAAGTTAAGGATCAGTTAATTAGTGCTGTTATTAATAATAGGATGTTAGTTTTACCGTTTTGGAATGGTAACTGGCACAATTTTAATAATTATTTATTATGGATTAAACCTTTAACGTTTCCTTGCATCTATGTATCGTAACAAAAACAAAAAATTATTATTTATGAAAAAGACATTACGGTTCGTACTTTTTGCTTTTATAGCAATGTCAGTAACTTTCACAAGCTGTAAAAAAGATGATACGGCTTCAGACAATTCAGACCTTACCACCCATTCCGATGACCAGTCTAGGTTCTCAGCAGAATCTGATGCGGCCATCAATGACGCCAATGCTGCAGTAGAAAACTTTGTTGCATTTGAAGGACGTGAGCAGGCCGTGCTTACCTTACCCTGTGATGCAACAGTGGTACTTGATTCAACAGCCACGTTAAGAAGGATTACCATTACCTACAACGGGAATAACTGTTCAGGTACGCGAATCCGTACAGGTGTTGTGGTGCTTACCATGCCTTTGGGCCAGCGTTGGAGGGATGCAGGAGCCGTGCTTACCACCAACATCCAGAATTTGAAAATTACCCGAATCAGGGACAACAGGAGTATCACCATTAATGGAACACATATTGTTACCAATGTTTCCGGTGGCCGCCTTCGTGACCTGGCTTCTATGGGAACCATCATACATACTATCAGCAGCCCTGGCATGAATGTTACTTTCGACAATGGTGCTCAGCGTAGCTGGCAGGTTGCCAAAAAACGCACTTTCACTTATAATAATGGTATTGTGATTTCAACCATTGGAACGCATTCAGACGGTAATACAACCGGTATTTCAGAATGGGGAATCAACCGTTTCGGAACCCCGTTTGTTACCAAGATAAACCAGCCGATGGTTATCCGCCAGGATTGTGATTTCAGGCTTGTTAGCGGTGAACTGGCTCACGAAAGGATGGCTTCCAATGTAGTGGTAACATTCGGCCTGGATTCAGCCGGAAACCCTACAACCTGCCCGGCACTTGGTTCTACCTACTACTACAAAGTGGTTTATACAGGTGCAAACGGTGTAGTGCGTACATTCATCCTTCCGTATTAACAAAAAAGCAAAAGCTTAATTCATATAAAAACTGCCTCTTTATGGGGCAGTTTTTTATTTGGGTATCCGCTGTGTTAGTTGTATTTACGTAAATTGCCGGATGTTTTACCTGGCAAGAACGCCCTGGTGGCTTAGGGCCCTTTATAGGCATTGCACCTGGTCAATGCCCGGCAGCGGCAAGCATATTTACCTGAGTTTTGATGATGGTCCACACCCTGAAATCACCCCGTTTGTGCTGGATGAATTGAAGAAATACGGAGCCATGGCAACCTTTTTCTGTATTGGAAAAAATGTGCAGGCGTTTCCTGATATATATAAACGGATAATAGCCGAGGGGCACACAGTGGGCAATCACAGTTTTAACCACCTCAACGGATGGAACACAAAAAATGAGGAATACCTGGAGGATATTGCGAAAGCGGGAATATACATAGAAAGCAACCTGTTTCGCCCCCCGTATGGAAAAATTACCTGGTATCAGCAACAGCAGTTAAGCAAACCGCGTTTCAGATTGCAAACCGTGATGTGGAGCGTACTGAGCGGAGATTTTGACATTGGCATAACACCCTCAAAATGCCTGGATAATGTGTTGAAAAACACCAAAGCCGGCTCAATAGTGGTATTCCATGACAGTGAAAAAGCGGCTGACCGTATGCGTTATGCACTTACAGGAACGCTGGAACATTTCAGGAACAAAGGATTTGAATTTAAGAAGATCGAATGGAAAGATGATTTAAAAAAAAGTGGGCCTGGGTAGAAACCCTGGCCCGTTTTTAATCCGTACCCTATGAAAACTGAGCCTATGTTACTGTTATGTTTTAATAATCACAACTTTTATTATTTTTTTTTAAACCAAAACGGGCTTGGATTTTTGTGAATATTTATTTATATACCGGGATAATAAACGAATGACATCATGCTAATTGACAGCCATTGCCATCTTTATGTGGAAGAATTTGACAGCGACCGGGATGAAGTGATGAAAAGGGCCATGGATGCCGGCATAGGAAAATTTTTCCTGCCGGCTATCGACAGCAAAACAACGGAAGCCATGTTACTAATGGAAAAAGATTACCCGGGAATCTGCTTTTGTATGGCCGGGTTGCATCCCTGCTCGGTAAATGAAAATGTAGAAGAAGAACTGGCGTTGGTTTTTGACATGGTAAACAGGAGAAAATTTGCAGCCATTGGCGAGATCGGGCTCGACTTTTACTGGGATAAGACATTTACAGATGCACAATATGATGCTTTTCACAGGCAGATATTGCTGGCCATTGATCATAAACTGCCCATTGTGATACATACCAGGGAGGCCATGCAGGAAACCATTGATGTGGTAAAGGAATATACAGGCAGGGTACGTGGCATTTTTCATTGTTTTGGCGGCAGCAGGAAAGATGCTGAAGCAATCATTGAACTTGGGTTCTTACTGGGTATCGGGGGAGTTGTTACATATAAGAATGCCGGTTTGGCGGAAGTTATCAGGGATATCGGACTGCAACACCTGGTGCTGGAAACAGATGCGCCTTACCTTACGCCGGTGCCATTCAGGGGAAAAAGGAATGAAAGCAGTTACCTGAAACTGGTGCAGGAAAAAATAGCAGCTATCAGGCAGGTTTCTCCTGAAGAAGTGGCCAGTATAACCACGGCCAACGCATTGAATCTTTTTGGCGATTGATTTGTCGGTATCAAATCAAGCAGTGCTATCAAATGCAGGCTGTATGATGAACAGTTTCATTATTCTTTACAGTTTTATGGTAATTTTGATGTTTTTCGGAAAAACCCTAGCAATTAACATTTAGGATGAGTGGTACTGCCATATATAAAGAGAAGTTTGATAACCTGAAAGTATGTGTAATTATTCCCACATACAACAATGAAAAATCACTGGCAGCAGTTATTGAAGATGTACATGCTTACACAAACCACATCATAGTGGTAAATGACGGGTCAACAGACAATACAGGTTCCATCATCAGTTCATTTCCTTTTGTACAACCTATCAGTTATGAAAAAAATAAAGGGAAAGGCTGGGCGTTAAGAACCGCTTTCAGGTATGCCTGCAGCAAAGGGTATGAATATGCCATAACCATAGATTCTGACGGGCAGCATTTTGCCAGCGACCTGCCATCGTTCATTGAAAAACTGGAGGAAGAAAAGAATGCCATCATCATCGGTGCACGAAATATGGACCAGGCTTCCGTGCCCGGCGGAAGCAGCTTTGGCAACAAGTTCTCCAATTTCTGGTTCAAACTGGAAACAGGCATCAGCAGCCCGGATACCCAATCGGGATACCGCCTGTACCCGCTGAAACCATTGGAGAAAATGAAATTCTTCACGTACAAGTATGAATTTGAAATTGAAGTATTGGTAAGGGCAGCCTGGAAAGGCGTAAAGGTGATATCGGTGCCCGTAACCGTTTATTATGCGCCCAAAGAAACCAGGGTTTCTCATTTCAGGCCTTACCGCGATTTTGCCCGTATCGGCGTACTGAACACTTTTCTGGTAATCATTACCGTTATATATATTAAGCCAAGGGACCTGTTCAGGAGTATTTTCATAAAAAAAAATTTCCGTCAGAAGCTGCATGAGCACCTGTTCAGTAATGCTCATTCTGACCAGGTAAAATCTGTTTCTGTGGCATGGGGTGTTTTTATGGGAATCGCACCTGTTTGGGGTTTTCAGCTTTTACTGGCTATCACAATGGCCATCCTCCTGAAGCTGAACAAACCGTTGGTGATCATTGCAGCCAATATCAGCATACCACCCATGATCCCGTTCATCATTTACCTGAGTTATAAAACAGGGGCGTTCTGGATGGGGCAACACGCCATGCAACTTGATTTCAGCAAATCAATCACCCTTGATTACATAACAAAAAACCTGCAACAATACCTGTACGGCAGCATCACGCTCGCAATACTGGCCGGGGCATTGTTTGGCACCATAACATTTGCAATATTGAAATTATCTAATAGAAAATCTATCCTGGCAGGGTAAGCATATTTTTCATGCAGAAAGCACTCATCAGCATTTATGATTTTTTTACCAAAAGGAAAGCTCTGCTCTTCCTGGTGTTTGCTGCCTCATTGATCATACCGGGTTATTTTGCATTGCAGGTAAATTTTGAGGAAGATATTTCCAGGATCTTGCCTAAAGACAAAAAGATTGAAAAGCTGAATGAAGTATTTCAGAATTCAAAATTCATAGATAAGCTGGTTGTAACGGTGAGTTTGCAAAAGCAGGAAGCGGAAGCAGACCCTGATATGCTGGTGGCATATGCCGATTCGCTTGAGTCTGCCATCAGAGGTAAGCTATCAGGCTATATAAAAAAAATAAACGGTAGGGTTGATGAAGAGCTTACCATGGGCTTGTATAATACCATCAGCGATCATTTGCCTGTTTACCTGGATGAATCAGATTACCAGGCAATAGACTCGCTCACCGGCGCGGGTAAAATAAGGGAAACGCTGGAACAGAATATCCGTACGCTTACTTCACCGGCCGGCTTCGCCCTTAAATCAATGATAAGCAAAGACCCGGTTGGCATCAGCTTTATCGGGTTGAAAAAGCTACAGCAACTGCAGTATGATGATAATTTTGAACTGTACGATAATTATGTTGTAACAAAAGACCTTAAAAACCTGCTGCTGTTCATAACACCGGAGTATCCGCCTAATAATACCGGAAAAAATGCGGTAATGCTTGAAAAGCTTGACAGTATCATAGAATCGCAGCGCAGCAGTTTTAATAAGGTATCGGCAAGCTATTTTGGCGCAACAGCTGTTTCGGTTGGCAATGCGCTGCAATTGCGGAAAGACAGCATGATTACACAGGGTATCACCGTTTTGTTCATCATCGTATTCCTTGGATTGTATTTTAAGAAGAAGCGGGCTCCATTTATTATACTGATACCTGTTATTTCAGGGGCATTGTTTTCTCTGGCTGCCATTTATTTCATCAAAGGAAGTATTTCTGTTATTGCCCTGGGTACCGGGTCGGTAATATTAGGCATAGCTGTAAATTATTCACTGCATGTGTTCAACCATTACCGGCATACGCGTAACATGCATGAACTGATCGCTGACCTGGCTCTTCCCATGACGGTAGGCAGTTTCACTACTATCGGTGGTTTCCTCTGCCTGGAATTCGTAGAATCGGAAATGCTGAAAGACCTCGGTTTGTTTGCCGCTTTCAGTTTGATCGGCGCTTCACTGAGTTCGTTGATTTTCCTTCCTCATTTTATCGGCCATGAAGACAGGCAATTGGATAAAGCAAGGGCAAAGGAACATGAATTATCATGGATAGATAAACTGGCATCTCTTAGGCCTGATTACAACAAGTACCTGGTAATGGCCATTTTGCTGCTCACAATCTTCTTCGCATACTGGTCAACGAAAGTAGGGTTTGAATCAGACATGCAACGGATGAATTTCATGTCTGCCGGTTTGAAGGAATCAGAGAAAAAACTGAATGACCTGAACCAGTTTGCCTTACAGTCGGTGTACCTGGTTACCGAAGGAAGATCGCTGGATGAAGCGCTTGCAGGTAATGAGCAATTATCGGGAAATATCCGCCGGTTACAGGAAGCGGGGGTTATAAAAAAGCAATCGGGTGTTTCATCGCTCATAATTTCCGGTGATTTACAGGAGGCGAGAATCAGGAAATGGAAACAATACTGGTCGGCCGGGAAAAAAGACTCACTGATGGCCGCATTAACCAGGGAAGGAGCAGCTTTAAAATATAACCCGGCTGCATTTGACCGGTTCAGGGAAATGCTTGATAAGGATTATTTGCCGGTTAGCAGGGAAGCAATGGATGCTGTCCGCAGGAATTTTCTGGATGATTATATTACAGAAAAACCCGGCAAGGCAACAGTGGTTACCCTCTTAAAGGTTGCGCAGGGAAAAAAGCAATCGGTGTACAATGAATTTGAAAACCATCCGGAAGTTACCGTACTGGATAAGCAATATCTTTCTTCACGGTTAGTTCAAATTATCAGGGATGATTTCAGCAGCATCGCCCTTATGACATCATTGCTGGTATTTATTGTTCTATTGCTGATGTACGGACGGATAGAACTGACGTTGGTTTCATTTATTCCAATGTTCATCACCTGGATATGGATTTTGGGCATCATGGGTTTGGCAGGCATCAGTTTCAACATCATCAACATTATTGTTTCTGCGCTAATATTTGGTTTGGGCGACGATTACAGCCTGTTTATCATGAACGGCCTGCTCCAGGAATATAAAACAGGGAAAAAAAACCTGTCATCATTCAAGTCTTCTATCCTGTTATCGGCCATAACAACCATTGCCGGGTTGGGCGTACTGGTATTTGCCAAACACCCGGCCCTGCGGTCCATAGCACTCATCTCCATCGTTGGTATCCTGAGTGTGGTCATCATGTCGCAGATACTCATCCCGTTTTTCTTTAACCTGCTTATTGGTAACAGGGTGAAGCGGAATTTATTTCCCTGGACACTTACCAGTTTCCTTAAATCTGCTTTTGCATTTTCATTTTTTCTTCACTGGAGCATAACATTCACCATCATCGGAAGGATATTTGTTCGGTTGCGGGTGAAAGAGAAGGGCAAGTTGCTGTATCACCGGATGCTCTCGAAAGTAGCCTGGTCGCTTATGTATATCATGGCAAATGTAAAAAAGAAGATCATCAACCCACTGAATGAAGACCTTACAAAACCCGCCATCATCATCTGTAACCACCAGTCATCGCTTGATATCGTGCCACTGGTGATGCTGAGCCCCAGGATACTGATGTTTACCAACAACAGGAAATGGAATGCTCCGTTTTTCGGCCCGGTAATAAGGATGGCAGATTATTTTCCGGCCGAGCAGGTTGAACAGCATACTGACAGGATTGCCGACAGGATGAAACAGGGGTATTCCTTCATTATTTTCCCGGAAGGCACCCGGTCGGTTGACGGTACCATCGGCCGTTTTCACAAAGGGGCATTCTACCTGGCCGAAAAACTGGGGGCGGATATTTTGCCCATCATGATTCACGGTACCGATTACACGCTTACAAAAAAAGACGCACTCCTCAAAGACGGACAGGTAACACTGAGCTATCTTCCAAGGATAAAGCCCGATGACCTTTCTTTCGGTAACGGATATGCGGAACGGGCTAAGAAAATAGGCTCATATTTCAGGAATGAGTTTGAAAAGCTTAAACAGGAAATTGAGCAACCTGCCTATTTCCGGGAAAAACTGTTTTACAATTACCTGTATAAAGGCCCGGTACTGGAATGGTATATGAAAGTGAAAGTTAGGCTGGAAAAGGATTACCGGGTTTTTAACAGCCTGGTTCCCCGCGAAGGGAAGATTTTGGATGCCGGATGCGGTTACGGGTTCATGTCTTACATGCTGGCATTTGCATCAGCAAAAAGGGAGATAACAGCATTTGATTATGATGAAGAGAAGGTCATTACAGCCTGCCATTGTTTCAGCAAAACAGATAAACTGAACTTTGTGCATGCCGATATCATGTCTTTTGAATTTGAGTCATATGATGCCATCATCTTGTCTGATATGCTTCACTACCTGGGAGCAGCAGACCAGGAAACCGTGATCAGGCGTGCTGCTGCTCACCTTAATCCCGGCGCCGTACTTATCATCAGGGAAGGAAACAAAGACAATGAAGGAAGGCATAAGCGGACAGAGCTGACAGAATTCTTTTCAACCAGGCTGATCGGTTTTAACAAGACTGGTGGTAATAAACTTTCATTCCTTTCGGGAAAAAAAATCAGGGAGCTGGCATCGGAACTTGAAATGCCCTGCCATGAAACAATTGATTCTGATTATACTTCAAATACGATATTTGTATTAAAGAAACAAAGCAAGACAAGTAATGGTGCAATATGATATAGTGATTATAGGCAGCGGAATGGGAGGGCTTGTGTGTGCAGACATACTGGGCAGGGAGGGTTATAAGGTTTGTGTGCTGGAAAAAAACCGGCAGGTTGGCGGAAGTCTCCAGACTTATGTGAGGGACAAAGTGATCTTCGATTCAGGGGTACATTACCTGGGCGGTTTGTCGGAAGGGCAAAACCTGTACCAGGTATTCAAATACCTGGGCCTGATTGGAAAACTGAAATTGCAGCGCATGGATGCCGACGCTTTTGATAAGATTCTCTTTGAGGGTGATAACAAAGTATATGTTCACGCCCAGGGATATGAGAATTTTATCCGTCAACTGCTCAAGGATTTCCCCGGTGAAGAACAAGCTCTACGTTTATATTGTGATAAGATTAAGGAAGTATGCAGTAAATTCCCTTTGTATAATTTAAGGACGGGAGGTGATATAAACGAGAAGACAACCGTGCTGGAACTTGACACAAAAACATTCATCCAATCCATTACGGATAATAAAAAACTACAGGCCGTATTGGTTGGCAGCAATATGCTGTATGTGTTACAGTCTGATAAAACACCCTTTTACGTGCATGCCATGATCCTGAACAGTTATATTGAAAGTTCATGGAAATGCGTGGATGGAGGTTCAGTGATTGGTAAGCTGATGGTGCAGAACATCCGGGAACATGGCGGTGAAATTTTCAGAAACAGCGAAGTGAAGAAGATAGTTGTTGAAAACGGTAAAGTGGTATCAGTACAACTGGCAAACGGCAGCCATATTTATGGCAAACATTTTATTTCGAATATGCATCCTGTGGCCACACTAGAAATGACAGAAACCGATCTTATAAAAACTGCTTACAGGTCAAGGGTGAAAAACCTGGAAAACAGTATCGGTGGTTTTGTGGTGAATATTGTTTTAAAGAAAGACAGCCTCCGCTACCATAAAAGCAATTTCTATTTCAACAAGGAAGAACATATTTGGAACCTTACGGAATATGATGATGAAACCTGGCCACTTTCCTATGCCGTGTTTTTTTCGGCATCATCCAAAACGGATGCATTTGCAGAATCAATGACCATACTGGCATATATGAAGTATGAAGAAGTGAAGGAATGGGAAGGAACGTTCAATACCGTTTCTGCAGAAGCCGGCAGGGGAGAAAGTTACGAAGCATTTAAAAAAAGAAAGGCCGAAAAACTGATAGATCTGGTTGAGAAGCAGTTTCCGGGGCTGAGGGAAAGCATGGCTTCTTATTATACGGCAACGCCGCTTTCATACAGGGATTATATCGGTAATCATGACGGTTCCATGTATGGTATAGTTAAGGATTACAGGAACCCGCTGAAAACTTTTATTTCTCCGCGTACCAAAATACCGAACCTTTACCTCACCGGACAAAACCTGAATCTGCATGGTATTTTAGGAGCAACCATGAGCGGGTTGGTAACCTGTGTGGCTTTTTTAGGGAATGAAGACATTGTACAAAAGATCAGGAATGCCTAGCATGAAAAAAATAGTAAACGGAATTGTCACGTTATCAGCGGTATTGATGTTGTTGCTGATGGCGCTTGTGATATACGTTAAATCTGCAGCCCATATTGATGAGCCGCAGGTAAAGGATGAAAGCAGTTTAAAACTGCAACGCATAGACGAAGGGAACGGTTTCTATACACTGGGGAACAACTGGTTCAGGAAAAGCAGGAGCGGCCTGTATGAACTCTATGTAGGCGGAAAAGCTTTTGACAGGGGCGTTATTAACGGTAAACTCACCACAGAACTGGTGGTAAGGCAGGAAGAACATTTTGCAGAACAGATCTATAAAATGGTGCCTTCAAAGTTTAACAGGGGATTCCTGAAAGACTTCATCGGGTTTTTCAACCGGAACCTGGATAAGCATATAGCACCGGAATACCTGGATGAAATATATGGCGTGTCCTTTTCCGCATCTGATAAATTCCGTTTCCTGGGCAGTAATTATGAACGCCTGCTTAATTATCATGCGGCGCACGATATTGGCCATGCATTGCAGAACCTGGCCCTGGTGGGCTGCACGTCTTTTGGTACCTGGAAGAGTATGTCGGCCGACAGTACCATGATCATCGGCCGTAATTTTGATTTCTATGTGGGTGATAAGTTTTCGGAAGAGAAAATAGTGTCATTTACAAAACCGGAAAAAGGGCATAGGTTTATGTCGGTAACCTGGGGCGGGTTTATAGGCGTCATCTCTGGTATGAACGATGCCGGCCTGGCAGTTACCATCAATGCGGCAAAATCAGATTATCCACTTGCCTCAGCCACGCCTGTTTCCATAGTAACCCGGGAAATATTGCAATATGCAGGTAATATCAGGGAAGCCATCGCCATCGCAAAAAGCAGGAAGATGTTTGTGTCGGAATCCTTCCTGGTAGCTTCTGCTGCGGATGGAAAAGCGGTTATCATTGAGAAGACCCCCAACGACCTGGATGTGTATGATCCGCACAGGGATTATATCATTTGCACCAATCATTTTCAGAGCAATGTGCTGTCGCGGTCAGAAAAAAACCAGGAGCAATTGAAGGAAAGCGCTTCACCTTACAGGTATGAAAGAATGCAGGAGCTGCTTGCCGCAGGCGGAAAAAATACCGTACAGAAAACAGTGGATATATTGAGAGACCGTAAGGGGCTTCATGGCGCATCAATCGGGAACGGGAATGAAAAAGCGGTCAACCAGCTCATATCCCATCATTCCATCGTTTTTGAACCACAGAAATTACGGGTATGGGTTTCAACAGCTCCCTGGCAACTGGGCCAATATGTATGTTACGACCTCAGCAAGGTGTTTGCCCTGGAAGGAATGAAAGTAAACAGGGAGGTTGCAGAAGATAGTCTTGGAATTGCTCCAGACCCATTTCTGCAAACGGAAGAATTCAGACGCTTTGAACGCTTCAGGAAATATAAGCAGGCCCTTATGGACGGACAAGAAGTGAATGCCGACAGCCTGGTGGCCAGCAACCCTGATTTTTACCTGGCATATGTACTGGCGGCCGATTACCTGTACCGGAAAAAGGACTTTAAGAAGGCGTTGCCGTTTTACAGGAAAGCGCTTACCCTGGAAATAGCTACCGGTAACGAAGAAGCGCACATAAGGAAGCAGATAAATAAGATTGAATCTAAACAACAGTAACAGATTATGGTATATGGAATCGGTATAGATTTGATTGAAGTAGGGAGGATGGAGGAAAAGATCGGCAAACAGCCAGGCTTCAGGGAATTTGTTTTTTCTGAACAGGAAATTGCCTATTGCGAGAAACATACACATAAATTTGAGCGTTATGCAGCCCGGTTTGCAGCCAAGGAGGCTTTTTTTAAAGCCCTGGGAACTGGCTGGCGGGAAGGAACGGCATTCAATGAAATTGAAATTGGCAATGAAGAGAATGGAAAGCCGCAGGTAAGGTTGCTGGGAAAAACAGCCATCACTTTTGAAGCGATGGGCCTGGGGAAGATATTTGTTTCTTTGTCACATCTTACATCCATGGCCACCGCTATGGTAATAATTGAAAACAGATGAATTATTCTGAAGAAACAGCCTTCCTAGCAAAGGATAAGGCAACGGCTATACAGGAACAGAAGCTGCAGGAGCTGCTGCAGTATGTGGCTGCCAATTCCCCTTTTTACAAGGAGATGTTCCGGGGGCATGACATAGATATCAGCAGCATCCGGACCATCGGTGATTTACAGCGTATACCCGTAACCGTTAAAGAAGACCTGCAGCAGCGCAACCATGATTTCCTCTGTGTTGGCAGGGACAGGATCATTGAATATTGCTCCACTTCCGGAACGCTGGGGAGCCCCGTAACGATTGCACTTACCGATAATGACCTTGACAGGCTGGCATTCAATGAATACTCTTCGTTTACCTGTGCGGCCGGTACGGCTGCCGATACGTACCAGCTCATGCTTACCCTTGACAGGCAGTTCATGGCCGGTATGGCTTACTATTCCGGCATCAGGAAGATGGGGGCTGGCATCATCAGGCTGGGGCCGGGCGTTCCGTCCCTTCAGTGGGATACCATCCAACGGCTGAAACCCACTGCCATCGTTGCTGTTCCGTCATTCATCGTAAAACTTATCCAGTTTGCCGGCGAACATGGCATTGATATAAACAGCTCTTCAGTTAAAAAAGCGATTTGTATCGGTGAAAACATCCGTAACACAGATTTTTCATTGAACATACTGGGGAGGAAAATTACCGATGCCTGGAATATAAGCCTTTTTTCCACGTATGCGTCTACCGAAATGCAGACAGCCTTTACAGAATGTACAGCATCTGTTGGTGGCCATATGCAACCGGAACTGATCATACTGGAAATGCTGGATGAAAATAACCGGCCGGTAAAACCGGGTGAACCGGGTGAAGTAACCATTACCACGCTGGGTGTAGAAGGAATGCCATTGCTCAGGTACAAGACCGGCGACCTGTGTATAGCTCATGAAGAAACCTGTTCCTGCGGAAGAACCAGTACCAGGCTGTCGCCGGTGGTTGGCAGGAGGAAACAAATGATCAAATTTAAAGGAACCACCTTATATCCTCCGGCCCTGTTCGACCTGCTGAATGAGATGGAACATATCCTTGATTATGTGGCTGAAGTATATTCAAATGAAATGGGAACTGATGAAGTGCTGCTCAACATTGTTCCGGCACAGTTGACAGATGAGTGCGACCGTACTATCCGCGCTAACCTGCAGGCGAGGCTGCGGGTTAGCCCGCATGTGAAATATGTTAGCTGGGAAGAGTTACAAAAAATGCAAATGCCGGAAACCGGGAGAAAGATTGTGAAGTTTATTGATAAAAGAATTTAGTGAATGTATGATGTATGATTTATGATGTGTGTTGTTGGATAAGGCCTTCCTGGGTTTTGCTTTGGCCGATAGACAGCATAATCGTTTCCATCATGTCGTCGTTTGATGCTTCATAATCTATTTTCAGAGGCGCTTTGAATTGTACCGACAGTAAAGTTCCTTTCTTTACCAGTTTTAATCCTTTTTTATCAAATGCTTTATTGAATCCGCTGATAACGATCGGTATTACTACCGGCCTGTTCTGTTTGATTAGCAACACCGTCCCTTTTCTGCCCGGGGCAAACGGTTTGGTGGTTCCCTGCGGAAAATTGATCACCCAGCTTGATTTAAGCGCCCTGTCAATTTTCCTGGTATCCGAAACATCCAGCCCCTGCCTCACTTCCTTGCTTCCTTCATTCCAGGTACGCTTTACCGTTATGGAACCGGCGAGTTCAAAAAGCCTGGTGAGCCAGCTTGCTTTCATGGTTTCGGCAGCCGAAACGAAAAACACGCCGGTAAACGGATTCAGCAAATAATAGGGAATGCCAAGTTTATTCTTTTTTCTCCATTTAACGGCGCAAAAAATATGAAGGAATGCAATCACTTCGGCAAAATAAGTCTGGTGGTTGCTTACAAACAGCACATTCTTTTTAGGGAGGCCGTGAAGATGCTCTGTACCTTCAATCTTAAGCTTATTGATGATGTTGAGGCCGGGATAAGAAACTGATCCAACGATTGCATAAACCAGTGCACGCACCAGCCTGATGTTTTTCAGTTTGTCAGTTAATTTGCTCATGTTGATAATGCAAATAAAAGAAAATTATATAACTAATCATATTTGATTTGAAGTGGCATTAAAAAGTTCCAGGTTTAAGCAGGGAGCTTATGTTTAATCAATGGTTGATTAGTATATTCAATTGATAAACAAACAGTACCTGGTTTAAAAGAGGGCATTTAATTATCAATTATATGCTTTATCTTCAACAGCATATTTCTTAATCAACAAAATCTTTTTATGAGCTTACAGTATGATGTGGTAATTATGGGCGGGGGGCTTGCCGGCCTCACCCTTTCGTTGCAACTTAAACGGGCCAAACCCGGCATATCGGTGTTGGTGCTGGAAAGAAGGGAATCAGAAGCAGCCACAGCCGCCCACAAGGTTGGCGAATCAACTGTTGAGCTGGGTACACATTACCTGCGGGAAGTGCTTGACCTGAAGGGTTACCTGGAAGAACACGAATTGCCCAAACACGGATTACGCTTTTTCTTTCCATCAGAAACAAAAGAGGATATAGCCAGCAGAGTGGAATTGGGGCCACGGCTTCGGCTTCCGGTTCCCAGCCACCAGCTTGACCGGGGAACCCTGGAAAATTACCTCATGAAACATACCAGGGAAAAAGGCACAGAACTGGTATTAGGCGCAAAAGTTTCAAATGTTGATTTGCTTGCTGACGGACATCGCGTTTCGTATATCAAAGATGGGGCAGAACATACCGTTACCTGCCGCTGGGTGGCCGATGCATCAGGCCGTTCAAGTATCCTTAAACGTAAGTTGCAGTTTCAAAAACCGATGGAGCATCACAGCAATGCTGCCTGGTGGCGGCTGAAAGGCGTGATAGACATAGATACCTGGACAGACAACAAGCAATGGCAATCATACCTGGAACCGGGCCTGCGGTACCTTAGCACCGTGCATTTCATGGATACGGGATACTGGCTTTGGGTGATACCGCTGGGGTCAAAGAATACAAGCATCGGTATTGTGGCCGATCCGGCTGTGCACCCGTTTGAAACGTATAATACCTACGAAAAGGCAGTTGAATGGATGCGGGTGAATGAGCCGCTGGCCTATAAGATGCTTGTGCCGCTTGGGGAAGGGGATGGGTTGCTGGATTTCAAGATCCTGAAACATTATGCGCATCACACGGAAAAATTATATTCCGAAGAGCGCTGGGGCGTAACCGGTGAATCGGGCGCTTTCCTGGATCCTTTGTATTCGCCGGGCACCGATTTTATCTCACTCAATAATTCCTGGCTGAGCGACCTGATATTACGTGACCTGGATGGGGAAGATATTTCAGGCAGGGCACATATTTATGAACAATCGCACCTGGCACTGGTTAACAGTTGGATTCCTGTTTACCAGGATAAGTATCTGCTAATGGGGAATACACAGATCATGGTGATTAAAATATTCTGGGACTGGGCTACTTATTGGGCCGTTCCTACACATCTTTTTGCCAATAAAGCATTTACCAACCTGCGTGTGCTGAAAGAATTGTTTGTGGCACCTGATAGCCTGGGACGGAAATTCGGGCAATTGAATAAAGTGATGCAGGACCTTTTCCTGGAATGGCTGCCTTATGAAAATAAGGTTTTTTCCAACCGCTATATAGATCCGTTTGACCTGGGTTATTTAAGGAAATTTCAGCAGGATATAGAAGTGCAGGAAACTCCCGATGAACTCATACAGCAGATAGCTAAAAATATGAATATCCTGGAACAGGTTGCTGTAGCCATTTTCAGGCTGGTAAGCGCCGAAGTGAATGGCACTTCACCGGATATGAAAGTGAATCCTTACACGATAAACCTGGGGAAAAAGGAAGATGCGATGCCATAGATCGGAAGAGCACACGTCTGAACTC
>CALKVC010000110.1 GCA_937996595.1 uncultured Chitinophagaceae bacterium | reverse complement strand
GTATAATGAATTGATTATACTTCCAAATCCTGGGGATTCTAATTTGTTTTATTTATTTACTACAGGAATAGTCGGCTCTCCTGAAGGATTATATTGCTCCATTATAGACAAGTCGCTCAATAATGGATTGGGATCGGTCACACAAAAGAACATTCTTATTTCCAACACTGATTATTTTGATGGGATGATAGGTGTTCGCCATGGAAATGGACGAGATTGGTGGCTGATTTTGCACCATTGGAACAACTCAAATACATTTGAAAAGTATTTGATTACTCCAGTTGGAGTTTCAAACGCAATGCTTCAACCAATTGGTATTAATTTTGATTCTGGTTTAGGTGAATTTGTATTTTCTTATCAAACCAATAAATTTTTGAGTGTCACTTTAAGTACAGAAATACAAGTTTTGGATTTTGACAGGTGTACAGGTCTATTTTCAAATCCGGTAACAATTCAGAATGGAGGATTTACTGCATATGGATCAGTTGGCTGTTCTATTTCACCTAATGGAAATTTGGCATATATCTCCAATACCAACAATATTTTTGGCGATTCACTACGATTATATCAATATGATTTGACAGCACCCAATATCAATCAAAGTCGGCAAACTATTTACAAACAAAAAGTACCAGCATCCGGAGGGTTTCATGCTGTTGGGCCAGATGGCAAAATATACATCAGTTGCTTGTATGAATATGGCTATCCTTATGCCGATAGCATCCACAATATTTATTCGGACAACCTGAGCGTCATAAATTATCCCGATAGCATTGGGTTGGCATGTGATTTTCAACCTTTTTCTGTAAACCTGGGAGGACTCAGTAATATAGAGGTGTGGGGAAATAACCTGTTGATAGCGGATCATGATAGCACCCCCGCTGAAGCGGACCATACTGATTTTGGAGAGGTTAACAGCAATAAAATAAGGCAGTTCCAGTTGCGAAATACAGGCCTGGTGAAACTAACGGTAACGGGTATCACAGTTTCCGGAGCGGATGCTGCCATGTTTTCTGCTGCAGGTACCGGACTGCCATTGATACTGGAACCCGGGAATATGGCAAATATCGCTATTGGATTTTCTCCTGTGAGCGAAGGAATAAAGTACGCCACAGTAAACATAATTAATAATGACTGTGATGCCGGGAATTATAGTTTCGCCATAAGCGGACATGCGGTAAATACATCAGTTCCCGTTCCGTCAACATACCCGTCACAGGTTACTGCAATTACGGGCGGAAATATCACCGTTATGCCTTTAACTCCGCCCGTAAATGTTTCTAATATTTCTGCCAATGCTACTGCTTCATTCAAAGGTACCATATATGCAGATCCGGTAACGGGCGTTGTGCGAATAGTAAATGCACACCCGGCAGGAACCTACAACGTAAAGGTTACCGCACATGCCATAATACCTGTGACTACTGTTTTTACGTTCATTGTTCAGGAGCCTGTTTGCAGCCAGGGGCTTTTTAATTACGGCCCGGCAATAAGCGGACCTTCCGGCGTACAGGCATTAACGGTAAACGATTTTAACGAAGATGGATACCAGGACATTGCTGCTGCAGACAGTAACAGTAACTCCTTGTATCTGTTTACCGGTAATGGCAATGGCGCTTTTGTACAACAGTTTGCAGCCAATACCGGTAACAAACCTTCTGCGGTTGCTTCAGCCGATTTTAATGCAGACGGATTGCCCGACCTGGTTACTGTAAACAGGGGAAGCAATAATATTTCCGTCATATTCGGTAGTGGGTCAGGGATTTTCGGTAACAGCATTGTATTGCCTGCTGGCATTCATCCACAGGCCATTGTTACCGGTGATTTTAATAATGACCGGAAACCGGATATTGCCGTAGTCAACAAGGGAAGTAATTCTATTACTGCCTGGTTTGGAAATGGATATGGTGGCTTTTATGCAAATGCAGTGTTTGCAACAGGCCTGCAACCCGTGGCCATCCTGTCCGGAGACTATAACACTGATGGGTATCCTGATCTTGTTACAGCAAACTACGGTGGAAACAGCATATCGGTACATTTGGGCGACAGCCTGGGAACATTCAGCCTGGGTTCGGTTGTGCCGGCAGGGATGAACCCGGTTTCCATAGCCAGTGCAGATATAAACAGGGATGGCAAACAGGATTTGCTTGTGTCCAATTACGGAAGCCATTCCGTTTCAGTAAAGCTCGGCGATGGTAACGGAGGTTTCAGCGGCACATCAGAAATACCGGTTGGCAACAATCCGGCAGGAATCACATCAGGAGATTATAACGGTGACGGATATGCGGATTTTGCTACGGCGAACAAAACAGGTCAATCTGTTTCCATAAGGCTGGCCAGGGCCAATGGTACATTCTCCTCTTTACCGGATATGATAACGGCCGGGCAGCCCTTTAACCTGTTAACCGGAGATTTTAATAGCGATGGCATGCAGGACCTGGCAATTACAAAATCAGGGCCGGGCAACCTGTTACTCTTTACCGGCAATACAAACGAAATAGATGTGCTTGGAAACAATGTAGGTATTGCATCAGGCAACAGCATTCCTTCACAAAGCAACCACACCGATTTTGGAAATGTGAGTACAAACCTCGTGCGGAACTTTGTCATAAAAAATGACGGGTTTGTAAACCTCAGCATTAAGAAAATTACACTGGCCGGTACCGATTCATCCCGGTTTGCCATTAGCGGAATCAGTTTACCGGTTATTATACCAGCGGGTGGCAGTGCGCCATTCGCTATCAGTTTCACGCCGGGAACTACAGGCATAAAAACAGCGTCTGTACTAATTGAAAATGATGACTGCAACGAAAGCGGTTATAATTTTGCCATATCAGGAAACGGGTTTTCTGAAACAGACCCAACATTGGGTATTTACCCGGCAACAACCATCAGCCATGCCGGAAGCAACAGTATAGTAATACCTTCAGCCGCACCAACAAATGCACCTTCTATAACAGCTATAGCTTCTGCAGGATTTAAAGGCCTGTTAACTGTTGATCCGCAAACCGGCCATGTTTACATTACAAATGCTCATCCGGCAGGGGTTTATACAGTAACGGTGAAGGTTAGTGCTGTTGTGAATGCATTCAGCAGTTTTACGCTAACGGTAAATAACCCTGTTTGCAATGGAGCATTATTCAGCGAAGGGCAGGACGTACCAGTAGGGAACCTGCCGTTTTCAGTTGCTGTAGGAGATTTTAACCGTGATGGCAAACAGGATATGGCTACAGCTAATTATGCGGGCAATGACGTATCTGTAAGGTTAGGGAATGGCGACGGCACTTTTAATGCCGGTAATTCGATTACTGTTGGCAATAACCCGAACGCGGTGGCTGTTGGTGACTTTAACGGCGATGGCAAACAGGACATTGCTGTTTCAAATTTTTTCAGCAATACAGTTTCCATCAGGCTGGGCGACGGTGATGGCGGTTTTGTAAATCATACGGAAGTGAATGTTGGGATATTGCCATCATATGTGGCCATCGGCGATTTTAATGCAGATGGTAAACAGGATATTGCGGCAGTAATCACTGGAAATACTACTGTTGCTATCAGGCTGGGTGACGGATCGGGCAATTTCACCGGCAATTCCAGTGCGGTACTTGGCAGTGGCGCATTTTCCATAGCTATCGCCGATTTCAATGCAGACGGCATCCAGGATATAGCATCTGCTGATTATAACCTGGATACAGTGAGTATAAACCTGGGTGATGGGTTTGGGGGTTTTTACCTGGCTTCACAAATTGAAGTGGGCCTTAACCCTTATGCCATTGCAGCCGGAGATTTTAACAAGGATGGTTTTACAGATATTGCCACTGCTAATTTCAATAGCGATGAAGTTTCTGTGCGACTGGGGGATGGTGCAGGCAACTTCAGCGGCTTAACGGAGGTTTCAGTTGGTGATGGCCCCGGTTCAATTACTGTTGGTGATTTTAATGGTGACGGTAACCTGGATTTTGCAACGGCTGATTATTCAGGGAATACAGTTTCTGTAAGGCTGGGGAATGGAGCGGGCATTTTCTCCGGTTCATTACAAATGCCGGTAGCGGGTAATCCATATTTAGCGGCAGTGGGCGATTTTAATGCTGATGGCCGGCAGGACCTGGCTGTTTCAAAAAGCAATAATACAGTTTCTGTATTCATGGGCAATGGAATTGAAATCAATATACAAGGTAACAATGCCAATATACCTGATGGTAGTGATTCTGCAAGTATACAGAATGGTACAGATTTTGGAATCGGAAATAATACCACACGTACATTTATCATACAGAACCAGGGTTCGGAAAACCTGCTTGTTACTAATATATATATGTCGGGTGTTTACGCATCGCTATACAGCATCAGCGGGTTGAGTTTTCCGGCTGAGATCTTACCAGGCCAGACTACCGTTTTCCAGGTTTCATTTGCGCTTGTTTGGTCCGGAACCTGGCCGGCAACGGTGAATGTGATCAATAACGATTGTAATGAATCTGTTTACAATTTCATGGTTCAGGGTACATATGAATGCCCGCAAATTACTACCGGCATAAACGGGCTGCCTGCATCGGTCTGTGAAAATGCTCCTGCCCTATCAATTAGCGGATACCCGTTACCGGGAGGTGTTTTCAGCGGGGTTGGAATTACGGCCGGTAATGACGGAACTGCAATTTTTAACCCGGCCGCGGCCGGTGCCGGGGGGCCTTTTGAAATCATGTATGCCTATACCGATGCAGCAAACGGCTGTACATATGGCAGCACGCAGTTTGTGCTGGTGAACCCGTTGCCGGCAATCAGTATGTATGGCCTGCAGTCAACTTATTGTATCAACGCAGCGGTTTCTGTTTTAACGGCCATGCCTGCAGGAGGAACATTTTCCGGACCTGGTATTACCGGAAACATATTTAACCCGGCCCTGGCCGGAGAAGGAGGCCCATATACTATTACGTATACCTATACGAATGTCAACGGCTGCAGCAATACAGTAACTGAAACCGTTTATGTATATGGTTTGCCGGTTACCGGCTTTTCGGGACTCCCCACTTCTGTATGTGTGAATGAACCGGCCATTACTGTTTCAGGTTTTCCTGCAGGAGGTTATTTTTCCGGCCCGGGAATTAACGGAAACCAGTTTGAACCCGCTTTGGCAGGAGCCGGTGGTCCATATCCGGTAACATATAGTTATACCGGCACCGGCGGCTGTACCAGCTCATATACCGGCCTTGTTGTCGTTCATGCATTACCGGTAATTTCTATTGGAGGGTTGCTGCCTGCTTTTTGTGCTAACAGCCCTGCTGTTGCATTAACAGGCTTCCCTGCGGGTGGTACATTCAGTGGAAGCGGTATTTCCGGTAACCTGTATGATCCCTCGCTTTTACTGCCCGGAAGCAGCAACCCGGTTACCTATTCAGTAACTGATATGAACGGGTGCAGCAGCAGTGTAACAGAGATGGTAGATATATTGCCATTGCCTGTGTTAACTATTTCCGGCCTGGCACCAGTATATTGCAGTACAGACAATTCAGCTACCATAGTTGCCAGCCAGCCGGGCGGTATATACAGTTTCAGCGGTACCGGGTTTACCGATGCCGGAAACGGAACTGCCATTTTTAATCCGGGCATGGCTGGTATAGGCGGCCCGTATAACCTGGGTTATACTTATACTAACGGAAATGGTTGTACGTCTTCTGTCCAGTTGCAGGTTTCTGTAATTGAGTGCCCGGCATTTGCAACATTACATGTGAAAATGTTCCTTGAGGGTTATTGCCGGCCGGGAGGGCAGATGGTGCCAGCGCTCTATGACCTTGGAATGAACAGCGACCCCACGGCCACTGATTACGTTACTGTCAGTCTATGGTCGCCGTTACATCTTTCAGAAACCGCACCAGCCTATTCCGTGCCGGGGATACTGCATACAGACGGCATGGTACAATTGCAGTTACCCGTAAGCGTTATTGGAAACCATTTTTATATAGCGGTAAAGCACAGGAACAGCCTGGAAACATGGAGCAGTATCCCGGTTTTATTTAATGCAGCCAGCTTTTATGATTTCAGTGCCGGGTTGGCACAGGCATATGGGGACGGGGTGAATCCACCAATGGTGGATATGGCAAACATGGGTTTTGCTTTTTATAGTGGGGATGTAAACCAGGATGGCGCAATAGATGCAACTGATATGGCACTGGTGGATAATGATAATTCAATTTTTGCTTTTGGTTATAATGCCACAGATAACAATGGTGACGGGGCATCTGATGCTACAGACATTTCAATAGTGGATAACAACCAAAAACTGTTTCTCTTTTTTGCCAGGCCATACTGATTTACAGGCATGCCTGTTTATAACCAGAACGGTATGACCGCTTTGCGGCCCGCAGGATAATCACTGAAGGTTTTTTTATACCAGTGATGATGCGCCAGCGCCCTGGGTAATAGGTTGGCTACGGTCCAAACAAAAAATGATAATGCCGGCAAATTCCAGCACATGATGGCAAATCCGCCCCATTCAATAATTTCACCAAACAGGTTGGGGCAACTGATGTAATTGAAAAGCCAGCCTCTTGGCAACCTGTATCCTGTTTCATTTGGTTTGCGCAGCTGAATCAGCATATTATCACTCTTCATGTTAATATACATACCTGTTATGAAAAGTGATATGCCTGCGATGAATGATACGGAAATGAAATAATTGTTGTCGTATTTAGCAAAGCTGCCAAAATAATAACCAAGGAAGAAACCGTTAACCAGGTTAAAAATTATCCCGGATATTACAATCATCACTGGCATTTTTTTCCCTTTTGTACGGATGCGGGCTGGAAAAATAAAACTACGGTGAATGTAATGAACCATAAATGCAGCCACTAATGTATAAGTAACCGCATTTTGATTGCCTGCATATGCAATCACATAGTACATCAGTAAGGCCATCACCGGAAATTCCATTAATACCCAGCCATAGCTGTTATTAATTTGCGGCCCCCATTTGGTAGAACTATGCCTTCCATATGGAGCTGTAATATAAAGTAGCAGGATAAATGTGGCGGCACCGGCAGCTATCCAAATATAAATCAGCAACCGGTATGTTTCAATTGTCATATTATTTATTTTTTACAGCAAGCCTTTTTCCCGGTACCAGCGTATAGTATCTCGCACCGTATCAGTTAAGGGCCTGCACTGATACCCCAGGTCACGCATGGCTTTTTCACAGTTTATATGCTTGTTTCCGTTAAGCAATGCACCCAATGATTCATGGGTATACAGCGGCTCTTCTTTTTTTATAGCAGCCAGCCATGTAATGACAGGCAGCCAGGCATAAGCCATCCACCCGGGCAATACCGGCACATAGATAGGTTCTTGTTTCATTTCCATTATCATCTTATATAATGCTTTCAGGCTATACCATTTGCCGGACAGTAAATACGCCTGCCCCGGTTTCCCTTTTTCAATAGATTCTACGATGCCATGGGCAATATCCCTCACATCACAAAAATCAAAGCCTCCATTAAGCAATGTGGGTATTTTTTTGTTATACATGTCAATAATTGCTTTACCCATCAGTGATGGCCTGGGGTCAGGTGGCCCAATAACACAGGTAGGGTTTAGAACAATCACTTCCATAGCGCCTCTAGCATTTTCCATTACATATTTCTGGGCATCCCTTTTAGAGCGGTCATAAGCCGGGGATTTATTTGAACAGTAATCACATGCTTCTGTGAGCATGCCGGTTATTGGTAACTGTTGGTATGCATGTATGGAGCTTACATGGATAAAGCGTTTTACGCCACTTTTTACCGCAGCATGGAACATATTTATGCTCCCGTTCATGTTCGTTTTATATACTTCCGGATCTTTATTGCTGTTAATGGATATTCTTGCAGCACAATGTATAACCACATCACAGCCGCTTGTAAAATCCTGCAAACTATACGGTTTGGAAAGGTCGCCGGTATATATTTCTACTGGCAGATTCCCGAATCCCTTATTGTATATATGCTGTAAAGCCCGGACACTGAATTTTTTTTCTGCCAGCAGGGCAATCACAGAAGTGGCAATATGGCCTGTAGAACCGGTGACAGCAATTTTCATGAATGCAGGTGGTTAGTTTTCTTACAAGGTAATTAAGAATTTTTAGATTTGAAGATGGTTCAATTTGGGGATGAATTGATTTGGAGATGGGTTGATAGGGGAAATTTTATTTATTTCATGATGTATGTTCAATCTTCATGACTTTTTTCCGTTTAGCCACAGATTAATTATCAAATGAATTTCAAATAATCGTATGCTTTACCGAGAATTATTTTATCATTTGTTCCCAGCCATTTGTTCAGCACGGTGGCGTATACATTTTTAAAATCAACTTGATGTTTCAGGTCGCCGTCGTTCAGGTCACTTAGATCGGGCAATGCATTCAGTATGCCTTTTTGTTTGAGGCCGCCGCTGATGAAAAACATATTATTCGCAGTTCCATGATCGGTGCCATTGCTTGCATTTTGAGAAACCCGCCTGCCAAATTCTGAGAAGGTCATGAGTAATACATCCTGGAAACGGTTGTTCTTTTTAAGGTCTGCCGTGAATGCTTTTACTGCATCATTCAATTCTGTAAACAATCTTTTCTGCTGGCCTTTCTGGTTTACATGGGTATCAAAGCTTCCCAGTGAAACGTAGTATACTTTTGTATTGATATCAGATTGTATAAGGGTAGAGATCGTTTTCAGGTTCTTACCAAGTTCTGTTCCGGGATAAGTGGCAGATGAAGGATGGAGTTTACTTTGTTCAAAAATGTAATCAGCGCTATTGATCGTCAGGCTCATCGTTTTATATAAATAATCAACCGTTTCTTCTGTGGCATGATGCGCAGCACTGATCTCTTTATAAAACCGTTCATTGCTGCTGCTGTATAAACGCCGTGGATCTTTAAACGCAAGCCCGGATGTTTCATTTCCTTTTAAAGCAAGGCTAAGCACATCGTCAATTTCCAGTGCCTGGGTGGGTTTATCACAACCGTTGCATTGCGCATCCAGGTAACGCCCAACCCATCCGGTATTTATATATTCATTGCTGTTACTGGCGCTATGCCAAATATCCATACTGCGGAAATGGCTCCTGTCAGGATTCGGGTATCCCACACTGTTTAGGATAGCCAGGCTTCCGTCATCATATAATCCTTTAAAACTTTCTAAAGCCGGGTTCAGGCCAACTTCATCAGTCAATACAGCAGCATCATTTTTTGCAATTCCAATAGTTGGCCTTTCCCTGTAATAAATATCATTTGATATGGGAACAACCGTATTCAATCCGTCATTTCCGCCACTCAACTGCAGTACAACCAAAACTTTATTGCCCGGCGGAACCATTACAGGTTTTTCAAATGCCTTTAGAAATTTGGGAAGCATCAGGGAAGCAGTTGCCAGTGTTCCGGTTTGTATAAATTCTTTGCGTTTCATGATAGAGTTGTTAGTTGTTAGCAGAACGGATTTTATATTGTTTGCAAGGTTTAAACGAAGGAATTTAATTATTTTATTTTTAAGAATTAAGCTATTAGCCGTTCGTAAAGCAATGTAAACACGAGAACTATATTTATTATTAGCAGGTATATCTTAAGAAGCTGTTTTATTGAAAATTAACTACTCATCACTTACAATTATTGACTTACAACTTCTTCCTCAACACATCTGGTATTCCGGTGTACTCATCAAACGAATGATCCACGATTTAATAAATTCTTCCCTGCTTTCTGAACTGGTATATTTTTCAATTACAGCTGTTCCGGTGTTGCTACTAGATTGTAATAGGATGCTGGTAATTGTTGCCGGAAGATTTTCCCTGGTAGTTTTTTCAAATATATTTACAACCGGCGTCCAGTCAATGGATGCAGATCCGCCTTTGTCTACAATCGCCCTGTTCTTTTTTATCCTTACCTGCTCTTCTATTATCTGCCCCATATTAACATCATCATCGCTTTTTGCCCGGATGTTCAATGTTTCTTTCGCAACCAGTGCCTGCGGAATCTGCAGCCTTACCATCAGGGTGCTGCTGTCAATCCAGCTCCTTCCACCCGGCCAACCAGCCACATTGGGCGGAAAGAACAATACCTGCCCCAGTACTTTTTGTAAAAGAAGCTGTGTTTGATCGTTGTCTAATTGTAGTGGTAAAAACCTTCGGATTCCTGCCAGCAATTCAACCGGTGATTTGATCCTTGTCCCGATATTCTTTTCACTGTAAAACCAGTCACTGCTGAATATGTCTTCCAGCAGTTTACCGGTATTATATTGGTTATTGAAAAAGCGCTTTGCCAGCCAGGTTACTTTTTCTTCATCGGCATTTTCATTCACCAGGTAACGGTAGAGCTTGCGTGTAATGTGAATAGCTGTTTGTTGCTGTTCCAGCAGGATATTTAAAACATCATCACCGGTAAAATTCCCGGTTCTGCCTAAAATGGTCTTGCTGCCTTTATCGTGCTGGAAAGGCCTGAATACGAATTCACCCTGCAGGTTGAACCCCCAGCCGGTAAAAGCGCGGGCTGCTTCTTTTACATCCTGTTCTGTATAATTGCCCCGGCCCATGGTAAAAAGTTCCATCACTTCGCGGGCGAAATTTTCATTGGGGCTCGATTTTTTGTTTTGCTGGTTGTTGAGGAATTGCAGCATAGCCGGCGATTTGCTTACGGCTTTCAACAGATCTCCGAAATTGCCCAGTGCATGGGTTCGTATGCTATGCAACAGGTTCTGCTGAAAAAAAATATTAACCACCCTGCAGGCAAAATGCCCATGCCAGAATAGACTCACCTTTTCCCTTAATTGCGCTTTGCTGCTGATCATTTCTTCCAGCCAGGTAATATTGAGTTCTTTCAATCCTTCCCTGGAAAGCTGCCTTAATTTTTTTCTTTGTTCAGGGTCTTTCAATGTTTTTTGTACATCATCCAAAGTTTTCATCTCATCGTTCATCTCCCCAAAACTATTTTTGGCAACTTCAATCTTTACAGGTTCGGCTGCGGAAGTTTTTTTTAACTGCTCCCATAAACTTTTTTGCGTTTGGCTGTCCAACGATGCTGCATTTTCTGCCATCGGCCCAAAACCCGCCCGCCATAACAGGTGCTGGTTTTTTAAACGGTTGGATATTTCCATGAAGTAAATGTAAGGTATATTGGCAGTTAGACTTGCAGGCTGTTGAAACGTTTAATGATGCGAAAAATTAACATTTCCAGTAAGCCCGGTAAATAGTGGAATATATTTTAACCGCAGAGGCGCCAAGACGCAGCATGTAATGAAAAAACTCCTTTTAAATTCAGCGTCTTCGTGTGTCTGCGGTCATTTTATTTCACCACAAAGACACAAAGGCTGAAAGCTGAGACGAAAGGAAATATTATCTTTGTTTTCTCGCGCCTCAGCGCCTCTGCGGTAAAAAATAAATTATTTTGCAAATAAGGGTATTTAAATATCTGTCTCCTATCAGCATTTACGGGCTGGCAATCCTGTCGTTTACGTATACAGGTTTTTTTGCCTGGCTGCCCATGATATATGCCTGGGTGTTATTACCCCTTACCGAACTTTTTCTAAAACCCGATGAGCAAAACATGGAAGCTGCAGAAGAGGAACTGGCCAGAAAAAACAGGTTGTATGATTATATGCTTTATATTATTGTTCCTTTTCAGTATGGTGCTTTGATCTATTTTTTAATGTCAATGGGGCAAGCAGAACTAACGGTGTGGGATAAAGGAGGCAGGATACTGAGTATGGGACTCTTATGCGGCACTTTCGGCATCAATGTGGCACATGAACTTGGGCACCGGGTAAACAAGTTTGAACAGTTCCTGGCAAAAGCACTATTGGCAACATCGCTCTATATCCATTTTTTTATAGAACACAACAAGGGCCATCATAAAAATGTAGCTACCCCGGAAGATCCCAGTTCGGCCAGGTACAATGAACCGGTTTATACATTTTATTTCCGCACCATCATTTTTTCCTATCTCTCTGCCTGGAAAATAGCCAATGAAGATTGCCGTAAAAGCGGGAAAAGCATTTACGGGTTAGGCAATGAAATGATTCAGGCGCATATCATTCAAATAACCCTGCTTGCTGTTATTTCTTATGTTGCCGGTTGGCTTGTTTGTTTGTATTTTATTGCTGCTGCCTTTATTGGAATAGCCTTACTGGAAACGGTTAATTATATTGAACACTATGGCTTACAAAGAAAACAGACGTCGGATGGAAAATATGAGAGAACCATGCCTCATCACAGCTGGAACAGCAACCATGTATTGGGAAGGATCATGTTATTTGAACTGAGCCGCCACAGCGACCATCATTACCTGGCCAGCAGGAAATATCAAATACTCCGCCACCACGAAAATGCCCCGCAATTACCTACCGGCTACCCGGGCAGCATGATTCTTGCCATGATACCGGCAGCCTGGTTTTATGTAATGAACAGGAAAATAAAGGAGATATATGATACAACTAACGATAAGTCTGCGACATAGCAACTACATTACATTTTAATGGCCGTATTCCAGAGAATATCGCCAATGACAACAACTTATATGGACGGCTTTTCTATCTTAGCCCCTCCAAAATAATGTTGAAGTACATTGGGTAAATGGATGCCATCTTCCTTTTGATTATTCTCTAGCAGTGCCGCCACTATCCTTGGCAATGCCAGTGAACTGCCGTTGAGTGAATGCAGCAGTTGTGTTTTGCCGGATTCGTCCTTGTGCCGGATCTTCATGCGGTTTGTCTGGAAACCCTCAAAATTACTCACAGAACTCACTTCCAGCCATTTTTGCTGGGCGGCGCTGAATACTTCAAAATCGTATGTGAGGGCAGAAGTAAAGCTCATATCGCCACCGCATAAACGAAGTATCCTGTATGGTAATTCAAGGAACTGCAGCAGCCGTTCTACATGGTGAACCATCTCTTCCAGGGTATTATAGCTGTTCTGAGGATGCACCAGTTGTATGATCTCCACTTTGTCAAACTGGTGAACCCGGTTCAGCCCCCGTACATCTGCGCCAAAGCTACCTGCTTCGCGGCGGAAACAGGGCGTATAGGCAGTCATTTTTACCGGTATATCGCTTTCTTTTATGATCTCATCGCGATACACATTGGTAACCGGAACTTCCGCTGTTGGAATCAGGTAGAAACCATCTGCCGTTACATGGTACATCTGGCCTTCCTTGTCCGGAAGCTGCCCGGTTCCGTAAGCAGTGGCTTCGTTTACCATCAGCGGAGGCAGGTATTCCGTGTAACCTGCTTCGGTATTATAATCAAGAAAATACTGTATCAGCGCCCGTTGCAGTTTGGCCCCTTTGCCTTTATAAAGCGGGAACCCGCTACCGGTGATCTTAACGCCTGTTTCAAAATCCACGAGGTCATATTTTTTGATCAGTTCCCAGTGTGGTTGGGCATTTTCAGGCAACATGGGTTTTGTTCCTCCTTCCCGTACCACTTCATTGTGCTCGGGAAGGGTTCCAACGGGAACGCTTACATGCGGAAGATTAGGCAGTAACAGCAACCTGCTGTTAAATTCTTCTTCCAGCGAAGCGAGGGTGCCGGTTTTTTCCGCCAGCTCGTTTTTTAAAACGGTAACCTGTTGTTTTTTGGCCTCAGCTTCATCTTTTTCGCCTTTGCCCATCAGTATGCCAATTTCTTTGGAGGCCGTATTAATGGCAGCCTGCAGTGTTTCAGTGGCTGTTTTCTGCTGGCGCAGGTTTTCATCCAGTTGAAGCAGTTCATCTACCAGCCCGGTATTTTTGAAGTTTTTTACTGCCAGCCTTTTCTTAACCTCTTCTGTGTTTTGCCTTATATAATTAATCTGTAACATGACATTGATGGATTTTAACTTTCCGCAGGCAAATATAAACCTGAATTATGTATAAATCAGGCCCGGCCGGTATCCCGGCAAATTATCCGGTATTTTCTGTATATGGGGCAACAGGAAGGCCTGTTTGTTTCCCGTTGCTGTCATTACTCCTTTATACTTATTTTTGTTACATGCAGCATGCAGAAGAAGACCTACAGGTAAGGTGGCTTAAACTACGGATCAGGCTTAAGGAACGGTTCAATATAAAGCCCGATATGAATGGTGTGTTATTGCTTATCGGGGTACAGGAATTGGGGCAGGGACCGCAGGATTTTTCCAAAGAACAGAAGCAGGACCTGATGCATATCGCAGTATGTACTATTTTGTCTGCCAGCGGATATTATGCACTGGATGGATACGACGACGAGGGCTGGCCGCATTTTTCCCAACTAAAGCCTTTACCGGAACTGGAAACCTTTGAACAGGAAAACTTCCTGAAAGACCATGTGTTGCTTTATTTCTCCAAATTAGGATTCTAACCTCAAACTTCAAACCACAAGTAATCCATTTTTACTATTTTTACGCACTTTTATAAAACATTAAATTAGTATGAACCCGATGCAAAAAAAGTTTACAATCTGTTTCTTATTTGTTCTGGCTTGTAACCTGCTTTTTATCAACAGCAATATGGCACAGGTAAAAAAAGCCGTACCGCAAAAGCCTAAATCAGTAAAAAAGGCAACACCGCAAAACAAACCTGTTGCGGCAAAGCCGGTTGCAGACCTGTCAACTGCTGGATCTGTACGGGTTAAAATTATTACCGATTCGGGTGTAATAATCGTAAAGCTGTACGATTCTACACCCCTGCACAGGGATAATTTTGTAAAACTGGTTGAACAGGGTTTTTACGACAGCCTCATGTTTCACCGTGTTATACCCGGGTTCATGATACAGGGTGGCGATCCGTTAAGCAAAAATGCAGCAGCCGGAACCATGCTGGGTAATGGTGGCGGCGACATGCAGCGAATACCAGCCGAATTCAGGAAAGGGCTTATCCATAAAAAAGGCGCATTGGCTGCAGCCCGTGACGGTAACCCCGAAAAAGCAAGCAGCGCCTGCCAGTTTTACCTGGTTGAAGGCAATGTTGTTAATGATGAAATGCTAAATACCATGGAACAGCGTAAAGGCATAAAGTATACGGCAGCACAAAGAAGTTTATACAAATCTATTGGTGGTACCGCATTCCTTGACCAGGATTATACGGTTTTTGGTGAAGTGGAAAGCGGGCTGGAGGTGATTTCCAAAATTTCAAATGTTCCCCGGGATAATAATAACAGGCCATTTGGGGATGTACGTATGCGCATGGTACTGATGAAATAAATCAGGATAAAGATGTAATATTTCTGCTAAATTGCAGCTACTTATAATACTAATATTAACCTATAAATAATTAAAAATGAATTATCCCGAAAACCTGCGTTATACCAAAGACCATGAATGGATAAAGCTGGAAGGTAATATCGCCACAATCGGTATTACAGATTTTGCACAACATGAACTGGGGGATATCGTTTATGTGGATATCAGTGCAAAAGGAAAAGCCCTGGCTGCTGAAGAAGTGTTCGGGACAGTGGAAGCGGTTAAAACGGTGAGCGACCTTTTTCTGCCTGCCGCCGGAACCATTACGGAAATAAACCCGGCGCTGGAATCGCAACCGGAATTGGTAAACAGCGATCCATACGGAGAAGGCTGGATGGTTAAAATGACTGTTGATAACCCGGCAGCCATAGAAAAATTGCTTTCTGCTGATGATTATGTGAAACTGGTTGGCTGATTGGTTGACGGTAAACACTGATCGTACTTACTCATCTGGAATATTCTATGCAAAGAAATAACGGAACCCCTTCCGGAAAAGCCTTAACATTAAAAAGTTTCGGGCCGGCAATAGCTTGTTTTATCATTGTTTTCATACTGGTTGTGCTGCCGGAAGATGAATTGTCGGCCAAAAACCGCTGGCTAAACATATCTTACCTGGATAAATGGGTGCATGCCCTGATGTTTGCGGTAATGACATTCCTTTTCCTGCTGCCTATTGCAGAATCTAACCTGTTTAAAAAAGTAAAGCGGCACTATTTTATCAGGATCGGCATTGCCGCCTGTATATGGGGGCTGACTACAGAATTCATTCAGAAATTCTTTGTTCCAACCCGCAGTTTCGACCTGCTGGACTGGGCAGCAGATTCTGCAGGCATATTACTGGCCATATTCTATTGCAGGAAGTTCCATTTTCGCTAAATCCTTTGCCAGGCTTGTTTCGGTATTAATTGTGTACATTTGCTAAAAGCGTAAAAACCATAAAATGGAGTATAATACAACCAGGAATTTTTTAGTGATGAGGGAATATGGACGGCATATCCAGAAAATGGTGGAACACCTGTTAACCATACAGGACAGGGAAGAACGCCAGAAAAATGCCTATGCCGTGATAGAATTAATGGGTTTCCTGAACCCCCACCTGAAAAATGTGGAGGATTTCAGGCATAAATTATGGGATCACCTGTTCCTTATCAGCGATTTTAAACTGGATGTAGACAGTCCGTACCCCATACCAACCAGGGAAACATTAAAAGCAAAACCGGAAAGGCTGAGGTACCCCAAAAAATATCCACGCTTCAACCACCTGGGTAAAAATATTGAAGTGGTGATAGATAAGGCGCTGAAAGAGGAAAACCCGGAAAAAAGACAGGGTTTTGCCAATGCAATTGCCTATTACATGAAACTTACTTATAGCAACTGGCATAAGGAACTGGTACACGACGATTCTATTCAAAGCGAACTGAGTACCATGACCAAGGGGCAGCTTGAATTCAATAACAGGCCTTTTGTAAAACATCGTACCGACAGCCATATGGACAGGGACGATTTTAGCGGAGCAGGCCGTAACCAGTTCAGAAAGAATTTCGGCAGCCGTGATAACCGGGGTGGCGGCCGCGATAACCGTGGCGGTGGCCGTGATAACAGAAGCGGTAACGGCGGACGCGACAATAACCGCAATTTTAAAAAACGATATTAAGAAACTGAATGAACTGAATATTACCCTGGTGTACAGATTGCATCAGGGTTTTTCATATACAATTACCAGCCTGGCATATACACAATCAACATGTAAAAACAAGTTGGCGTTTTTGCGGAGAATAATTCGTGTAATTCGTGTATTTAATTTTAATTCGTGCAATAAATGATACCTGATGAGCATATTTGAAGTTAGGGGCGGAAAGAAACTTTCCGGAGAAATAACCCCGCAGGGCGCCAAAAATGAAGCCCTTCAGATAATAAGTGCCGTTTTGCTTACTGCAGATGAGGTACTGGTAAATAATATTCCGGATATCATAGATGTGAACCTGCTGATAGAACTGCTGCAGGAAATGAACGTGAAAGTGAACAGGATAGACAGGCATACCTGCCGTTTTAAAGCTGATGATGTGGATGTGGAATACCTGCAAAGCGAATCATACCATAAGAAAAGTGGGCGTTTACGCGGATCCGTTATGTTGGCCGGCCCGCTGCTGTCGAGGTTTAAGAAAGCCTACCTGCCCAAACCCGGTGGCGATAAGATCGGCCGCAGGAGGCTTGATACCCATATCATCGGGTTTGAAAAGCTGGGGGCAACCTTCAACTATAATGATCATACCGGTTTTTTTAAACTGGAAGCGGAAGAACTGAATGGTGCATACATGCTGCTGGACGAACCCAGTGTTACCGGAACCGCAAACATACTGATGGCTGCTGTGCTGGCTAAAGGCAGTACAACCATCTATAACGCAGCCTGCGAGCCGTATATACAGCAATTGTGCAGGATGCTGGTGCGCATGGGGGCACGAATCGATGGTATTGCCAGCAATATGCTGGTTGTTCATGGGGTGGAAAAACTGAACGGAACCAGCCATACCATGCTGCCCGATATGATAGAAGTGGGAAGTTTTATAGGACTTGCCGCCATGACACAAAGCGAGATAACGATTAAAAATGCAGGTATCAGTGAATTGGGTATGATACCTGATAAATTCAGGCAACTGGGCATACAGATGGAATTTATAGGCGATGATATTCATATTCCCGCCCAGGAAACTTATAAGGTAAGCAAATACCTGGATGGCGCCATATTAACCGTATATGATCATCCCTGGCCCGGTTTTACACCAGACCTGCTTAGTATCATCATTGTTACCGCCATACAGGCAAACGGCAGTGTACTCATTCATCAGAAAATGTTTGAAAGCAGGTTGTTCTTTGTAGATAAACTGATTGAAATGGGTGCACAGATCATCTTGTGCGATCCGCACAGGGCTGTTGTAATTGGGCTTGAAAGGGAACAGCATTTACGAGGTATCACCATGAGCAGCCCGGATATACGTGCCGGTGTTGCATTGCTCATTGCCGCTTTAAGTGCAACCGGCAAAAGTACTATACAGAATATTGAACAGATTGACAGGGGCTACCAGTTCATTGATGAAAGGCTAAGGCAACTGGGGGCCGACATTACAAGAATTAGCTGATGGATTTGTAAAGCGATTCGTTTTTCTTTCATTTATTTGCACATGAATTCGATTCACCAGAAAATCCTGATCATAACTGCACCCTCCGGTGCCGGTAAAACGTCTATCACCAAACACCTGATGCAGGTATTTCCGGTATTGGCATTTTCCATTTCCGCAGCTACCAGGCAACCAAGGGGCAATGAAAAAGACGGGGTTGATTATTATTTTATGGGCCTGGATGAATTCAACCAAAAGATTCAGCAAAAAGAATTTGCAGAATGGGAAATGGTTTATGAAGGAAAATTCTATGGTACTTTGAAATCAGAATTAAAAAGAATCTGGAACCTGGGTAAGGTGCCGGTGCTTGATATTGATGTGAAAGGGGCGCTCCATATACAACGGCAATATCCCGAAAATACCCTCAGCATATTTGTGCAGCCGCCCTCAGTTGACGTATTGAAAGAAAGGCTCATGAGCAGGGGTACGGAAACGGAAGAGTCACTGGCTGCAAGGGTTAACAAAGCTTCCTATGAACTTTCTTTCAGGGAGCATTTTGACCGGACGGTAGTTAACAATAACCTCACCACCGCCTGTGCGGAAGCTGAAAAACTGGTATCAGAATTCCTGAATAACTGATACCTGGCGCCATAACTGCCTTATTTTGGCTGATTTTACTATTTTTATACTATGGACTGGACCGCACTGATTGCCATTTTTGCCGCACTGGCCCTGATTGGTTTTTTTTCAGGTATTGAAATAGCCTTTGTTTCTGCCAACAAATTATCCATAGAACTAAACAAAAAGCAGGGAACCTATAGTGGAAAAACCTGGGGCGCTTTTGCCGAACGCCCGGCAAAATTCATAGGTACAACCCTCATGGCCGTGAATATTGTAATGGTAGTTTATGGCCTGCTTGTTGGTGATATGCTCTTCCCTATCTGGAAATGGATAGAAACAAGGCTGCCGGCATCTTCTGCGGCTTATGTAAAATTTATCAAATTGTTAGTGGAAACACTGCTTTCCACCGCCATCATCCTGTTTGTGAAATTCCTGAGCAAAGCTTTTTTTAAAGCCAGGAATAATGATATCCTGGGCTCAGACATCATTACATACGTGGTGAGTTTTTTCTATTGGCTGCTTTCTGCATTGGCTTCATTTTTTGTAAATGCTGCCGAGTGGATGCTGCAATACGTATTTAATGTAAAAGTGAACCACAATAAAGATGCTTTCAGCAAGGTTGACCTGGAGCATTTCATGAACCAGAACAAACACCCGGATGAAGAGGAATCATCTGAAATAAACAAGGAGCTTTTTGAAAATGCATTGCAACTGAGCGAAGTCAAACTGCGGGAATGCCTCATTCCAAGGAAGGAAATAGAAAGCATCAGCGCCAGCGATCCCATAGAAAAAGTCAGGGAGAAATTCATTGAAACCAAGCTGAGTAAACTGGTGGTGTATGAAAACAATATAGACAGCATTCTCGGGTATGTGCACCAGTTAGATATGTTCAAACATCCATCTTCATTAAAAGAAATCCTGCACCCGATTCCTACAGTGCCGGAAAGCATGAGCGCTACAGACCTGATGAACAAATTCAGCAAAGAAAGGAAAACCATCGCCTGGGTGATTGACGAGTTTGGCGGCACAGCCGGTATCGTTACCATGGAAGACCTGCTGGAAGAGATATTCGGTGAGATAGAAGACGAGTATGATGTTGCCGAAGAATTTGTTGACAAACAGATAGCCGCTAACGAATATATCTTCAGCGGCAGGCTGGAACTCGACTTTATTACAGAAAAATATGACCTGCATTTCGGCGGAGACAATGAAGCAGAAACACTTTCGGGATATATCATACAGAACCATGAAGCCATCCCCCGGCAAAAAGAGCGCATCATCATCAATAATTACGAATTCGACATCCTGAATATGAGTGAAACGAGGATAGAAACCGTTAAAGTAAAAGTGTTGAAATAGGGGATGACCATCGTAGCACATATCAGCCTTTCCGGCGTAATAAACAACTTGCAGGAAAATTTCAATTACAGGTGTTTTACTATATTGGCGGAACGTCACCCTGAACACCTGTTTATATTCCTGTTCGACCGGCCCATACCACGCGACACCATAAACGCCACAAACATCAGGTACATACATGCTGCGCCATCCATTTCAAACAATCTCCTGCTATATTACTGGTACCAGTTAAGGCTACCCGCTTTGCTTAAAAGACTTAATGCCGATTTTTTTGCCGGCAACGGTCCTGTGTGCAGCACAGGCATAAACATCCGCCAGTGCATTGAAATCAACGACCTTTCATTCCTTGATAAAAAAAGCAGGTATACATCAGCGGAAGCAGGATACCTGAAGAAAAGGCTTGCGAAATGGGTTAGTAAAGCCGCTGTGGTGGCTGTAGCCAGCCGGCAAATGGCCAAAGCGGTTAAAACGGTTTGCCCGGATGCAGCGGAAAAGATTCAGCTTACCGGCCGTGGACTTCCTGATATACCAATGTCGGTTAATGAATCTGATAAAATTCAGTTTAAAACGGAACACACCGGGGGAAAAGAGTTTTTCCTGGCTTTCATAAGCGAATCAGGCAAAGAAAATGCCACAACGATAGTAAAGGCATTTTCCATTTTCAAAAAAAGGCAATTGTCTGGCATGAAACTGGTACTGCTCGTTTCTGGTACATATAATTCAGAAATAGTTCCGGATTTTAAAAATTATAAATACCGGGATGATGTGATCTTTATAAAGCAGGAAAAGAATACGCTTGAACATAAATGTTTAGCTGCCGCTTATGCAGCCTTGTATTTTCCCGGTATTTTCAGCAGCATTGAACATATCCTGCTGCCGCTGGTATATCATGTTCCTTTAATTACTTATAGTAATAACCTGCATGCCGGGATATACGCAGGCAATGCCCTTTTTTGCCAGCCGGCGCCTCAACAGATAGCTGAAAATATGATGTTGATTTATAAGGATGAAGACCTGCGTAACAGGATGGTAGGCGCTTCCCGGCAACTGGCTTCAAGTTGTACCTGGGCAAATACCGCCACTAATTTATGGGTTTCAATAACAGGTACTGCCAGCCAAACTGCTTAACTTTGCCACTCACAAAAACCGGCGAAAGCATATGCAGAAATCAACAATAACTATTGATGTATTACTTGATCCCAACAAGATACCGGAGCAGATAAACTGGGAAGCAAGCGACAGCAATGCCGATATGGTACAGAAAGCAAAAGCCATGTGCCTCGCTTTCTGGGACGGTGCAGATAAATCGGCCCTGCGTATCGATTTATGGACAAAAGACATGATGGTGGATGAAATGGGGGATTTTTATTACCAGATGCTCATATCAATGGCCGACACGTTTAAAAAGGCCACCCAGCAACAAGCTTTGTCTGATGAATTAAAAATATTTGCCAAAAGTTTCATCAATAAGTTCAGGGAAACGCTGGTTAAAGAGCAGGGATAGATAAACCATAGCTAGTTTACAGTTTTACTTACGTAAGTATATTGGTGCCGTAACTTTTTAACCAGATCCTTTAATAAAAATGACTAATTTCTAAAAGCTAACAACTATAAACTAATAAACTACCATATTATGTCACTTGAACAACAGGTAATGGCCGCCATGAAGGACGCCATGAAAATGAAAGATGAGGCGGTGCTTCGCAGTTTGCGCGCTATAAAGGCAGAAATCATAAAAGCCAAAACTGAGCCGGGAGCCGGCGGTGAGATTGATGAAGCTACTGAACAGAAATTCCTGGTAAAAATGATGAAGCAGCGCCGCGATTCGCTAGAAATATTTGAAAAGCAGGGTAGGAACGACCTGGCTGAAAAGGAAAAAGAAGAAATGCAGGTGATTGAAAAATTTCTGCCAAAGCAATTATCGGAATCAGAAATTAAGGAAGCGGTAGGAAAAATCATTGCTGAAACAGGGGCTTCATCTGCTGCCGATATGGGGAAAGTGATGGGTGTGGCTTCCAAACAACTGGCCGGAAAGGCAGATGGGAAAACAATCAGCGCTATCGTGAAGGAATTATTGGGTTAACAGAATAAATCCAACATATGCTGATTGATGTAGCATTTGTTTTGCTTATCATACTGGGTTGCATTAAGGGATACAGAAAAGGGCTGATTATTGCACTTTTTTCATTCTTTGCGTTTATTGCCGGACTGGCAGCCGCTTTAAAGTTATCATCGGTAGTAGCAGAACGGCTTTCCACCAATATGGAAATACCGGCCAAATGGTTGCCGGTAATATCGTTTCTGGCCGTTTTCCTGGTTGTGGTTATTTTGGTTAACCTGGCCGGTAAAATTCTTCAGGAATCGGTTGAAACATTGCTGCTTGGCTGGGTAAACCGGATTGGAGGCGTATTGTTATTCACTTTATTATATTGCATCATTTTCAGCATCTTCCTGTTTTATGCAAAACAGGTGCAATTGCTCAGCGAAGAAAATGCAAGGTCTTCCCTTACTTATGGTTATTTGCAGCCTTTTGGGCCTGCCGCAATCAATATCATTGGAGATATAATACCCTTTTTTCAAGATATGTTTGTTTCTCTGGAAACGTTTTTTAACAAGGTTTCCAATAATTTAAAGCATTAATGTGAGGCATTTTATTATTATAGTGTAATTTTAACCTGTTGCCGGCCATCCGGCATTCCGGCCGTATAAAAATTATGGGGTAAAACAAGCATGAGTTACGAAATAAAACAAGACGGGAAATTCAAATTTATAGAAGAGGGACAGGGAGAACCCCTGGTATTGCTGCATGGATTATTTGGTGCATTAAGCAATTTCAGGGCATTGATTGAGTATTTCAGTCCAAATTATAAAGTGGTTGTACCAATTTTACCCCTGCTCGACCTTGATCTGTTGCATACTTCAGTTGGAGGATTGCAGAAATTTGTAAACAAGTTCCTGGAGTACAGGAATTATAACGGTGTTCACCTTATGGGAAATTCCCTGGGCGGCCACGTGGCGCTGGTACATATTTTAAAGAACCCGGAACGGATTAAATCACTGATTCTCACCGGTAGTTCGGGGCTTTTTGAAAATGGGATGGGCGATACCTATCCAAAACGGGGCGATAAGGAATATATAAGGAACAAAACTGCCCTGACTTTTTATGATCCCAAACTGGCAACAGAAGAACTTGTTAATGAAGTGTTTGAAATAACGAATAACCGGCTAAAAGTCATTAAGATCATTGCTTTGGCAAAGAGTGCCATCCGGAATAACCTGGGTGAGGAATTAAGCCAGGTAAAACAGCCAACCTGCCTTATCTGGGGCAATAATGACAGTATAACACCTCCATTTGTAGGGAAAGAGTTTCACAGGCTTATCCCAAACAGCGAACTTCATTTCATTGATAAATGCGGCCATGCCCCCATGATGGAAGTTCCTGAAGAATTCAATAAGATCCTGGAAGGTTTTTTAGCTAAATTAAAATCTCCTGCTGCAACGGTTTAATGTATTTAAGTGTCTATCAATTAAGGTCACATAAATTTTCTCAGCAACCTATTTCCAGATTAATGCCGGCAACATGTTAACCGCAAACCTGATAAATAACAATATACCCAGGCTCAAACCACAGGATTCGGTAGCCAAAGCACTGCAACTGGTGAGTGATTTTAAACTCACACACCTGCCGGTTGTTTCCGATAACAAGTTCCTGGGCCTGATAAGCGAAGACGACCTGCTGGATGTGGAAGAACCCAAATCTGTTATAGAAAAATTGCAGGAATCTTTCATCCAGGCGGCCGTTTTAGATACGGCCCATTTCCTGATAGCCGTAAACTGCAGTATACAGTTTGATACCAATGTGGTACCGGTTATTAATGCAGAAAATGATTTTTTGGGGGTAATATCAACCTCCGACCTGCTAAAAGCATTAGGTAACTTTTCCGGCGCCAATGAAATTGGCGGCATAATTGTTATGGAAATGGAAAGGTCACAATTTGCTATTTCAGAAATAAGCCGGATAGTGGAAAGCAATGACTGCACCATCCTGCACCTGAACACGATCGTACACCCCGAAACGGGCATGCTTACTGTAACCATCCATATAAACAAAAGGGAAATTGCAACGGTGGTTTCAACATTCGAACGCTACGATTATCATATCAGCTATTATTTCGGTATCCAGCATTTTGAAAATGAGATAGAGAGCAACTACCGTAATTTCATGCATTACCTCGACATATGAGCATTTCCTTATGCTGTAACTTAATCAGCTTCATGATTCTGCCGGTTAAATTAATATATAGCAATGGGGATATATTGCCGGGAACTGCTATTTTTACGGTATACTATAGCCGCAAAGCAGTGAAGTATGACATATCTTAAATTTTTTTTCTGCTGCTTTCTGGCAACCGGTTTATTTAGCAGCGCTTTTGCACAGGAATTTACTGCAACATCATCTATTGCTGATAAAGGTATAGCCGCCGGTCCTGATTCAACGGCAAAAGTGAAAGTGCTGTCTATCGACGTATCCGGAAACAGGAAAACAAAAACTTATATCATTCTCCGTGAGATAAGGTTTAAAACAGGCGACTCCATCATTATCGGGCAACTGACAGATGTATTGGAGGAGTCACGCAGGCTGGTGTTTAACAGCAACCTTTTTTCTGAAGTAACCATATGCCCTGAGGTTGTTTCCGCATATGAAATACGTGTATTCGTAACTGTTATTGAAAAATGGTTCCTGTACCCGATACCACAGTTCCAGATAACAGACAGGAATTACAACGAATGGCTTAACACATATAACGGCGACCTTGAACGGGTGATATATGGTATTAAGTTTGCGCATTATAATTTCAGCGGAAGGGGGGATCAACTGCGTATCTACCTGCTCAATGGTTATTCGAGGAACATATCATTCAGCTATAATACACCATACAGCAATGCTAAATTATCCGAAGGTTTCCGCATTTCGGGCGGTTATTCACAAAACAGGGAAGTAGCATACAAAACCAGTTATAACAACACACTACAGCAGTTTAGAAAAACGGGCTTTGTCCGTAATAACGCATTTGCCGGCCTGTCATACCAGATCAGGAGGGGGTTTTATAAAAGGCATTTCATATCTGCATCATACACATATATACAACTGAACGACAGCATCATCAGTAACCGGTATAACCCAAACTATTTTAACAGCAGCAATGCAACCAGGTCAATAATAGACCTGGCCTATGTGCTCCAGTATCTGAATGTTGACCATATCAATTATCCGCTTACCGGAAAAAGCTATTCTTTTGCAGTTATCAAACGGGGCTTTGGCTTAAAAGGGGGAACAAATATGCTTTATCTGGATGCGGTATATAACAAGTATATGCCGCACTTCAACAACCGCCTTTACAGCAGTATCCAGTTATTTGCCAAATTAAAGCTCCCTTTTGACCAGCCTTACTTTAACCAGCGCGCCCTGGGTTATGGCGAATTATACCTTCGTGGCCTTGAATATTATGTAATTGATGGGGTAGCTTCTGCTGTTGCAAAATATACTTTGAAGAAAAAGCTCCTGTCATTCAAAGTGCCTGTTCCATTCAATATCCGCGTGTTGCCAAACATACCATTTACCTTTTTTGCAAAAACCTATGCTGATGTGGGGTATAGTTATCTGAAAAAACAGTATGACACAAAACTGAACAACCGGTTACTGTATACCGGTGGATTTGGTATAGATATACTGACCGTTTATGGAATAAATATTAATCTTGAATACAGTTTCAATCAATTAGGTGAAAACGGTATATTTTTACATGGTAAAGGCGGATTTTAAATGCCCCTTTTATACAGACAGTTATGAAGATAGCTATATACAGCCGTGGGATTGATAATAACCAGATGCCCGACATGAATGTATTACTGGCCGAATTGGCCAGTTTAGGCGCTGAAGCAGTGTTTTTCCAGGATTTTTTCAACCAGGTATATGCATCTATAAATGCTGATTGCAAGTATTCCACCTTCAATTCAAGCGAAGATATGGAGGCGGATATAGATTGCATGATCAGCCTCGGCGGAGACGGAACCCTGCTTGATACGGTAACCCTGGTGAAAGATTCAGGTATCCCGGTACTGGGAGTGAATTATGGCAGGCTTGGTTTTCTGGCCAATATAGGGAAGGAAGAATTACATCCTGCGCTGGAAGCGCTTGCCAACCGGAAATATGTACTTGATAAAAGGACATTGATTCACCTGGATGCGAATATTCCGTTGTTTGGAGAAACGCCTTATGCCCTTAATGAATTCTCACTGCATAAGAAGGATTCATCGCCTATGATCAAGATACATACTTACCTGAACGGTGAATTCCTGAATACATACTGGGCCGACGGTTTGATTGTTGCCACACCAACCGGATCAACCGGTTACTCGCTCAGTTGCAACGGGCCGGTAGTGTTTCCTGATAGTGCCAGTTTTGTGATTACACCGGTGGCACCGCATAACCTTAACATAAGGCCCATCATCGTTCCGGATGATAATATCATTTCATTTGAAATAGAAGGCCGTACAGACGGGTTCCTGTGTACACTCGATAGCCGTCGCGAGATTGTAACAAAGGAAATTCAACTGGCAGTAAAAAAAGAAAGTTTTGGCGTTAACCTGATCAGGCTGAACGAGAATAATTTTTTACAAACACTGCGCAGTAAACTTTCATGGGGGCTTGACAAGCGGAATTAGCAGGATAACCGGCAACAAAGGCTTGAAATTACACCGGATACCTTGCCGCACATGAAACATGCGTTCATCAATCATTCTTACATGCCGTTCACATCAAAAAAAATTAGGGCCATTTTTTTTATCTACTGGTTCCTGCTGCTTTATATCGTAGCCGCACTGGTTTGGTGGTATATTGCCCTTAACAGGCAGAACGCCCAAATGACCGCTTTTGAATTACAGGAGTTACGGATGAATGAACCGGGGTACAATGAAAAATACCGGCAAATAATCGACATGGAAAGCAGGAAGAAAACACAATATGCCGGGGAAGGGGCCACCTTTTTCCTGCTGATAGTTACTGGCGCTTTTTTTGTATATCGTGCCGTACACCGCGAACTCATGCTAAGCCGCCAGCAACAGCATTTCATGATGGCCGTAACACATGAATTAAAAACACCCATTGCGGTTGCAAAATTAAACCTGGAAACCCTGCAGTTGCGGAAACTGGAAGCGGAGAAACAACAGCAACTCATTTATAACACGTTGCAGGAAATAAACCGGCTTAATTCGCTGTGCAATAATTTGCTCGTATCGTCGCAGATAGAAGCCGGCGGATACCAGGTAACCAATGAAGAGATTAACATCAGCAGCCTGGTGGAAGTATGTTTGCAGGATTATAAGATACGTTTTTCACAAAGGAATTTCCAGTCTGCCATCCATCATGACCTGTTTGTTTTTGGCGACAAGATGTTATTGCAGATTGCCATCAATAACCTCCTGGATAATGCTATCAAGTATTCGCCAAAAGAATCACCCATCTCGGTAGAAGTGAACACTGACCATAACAAACTTCACATCCGGGTGAAAGACGAAGGCAAGGGAGTAGAGGCGCATGAGAAGAACAAGGTTTTCGACAAGTTTTACCGGGCTGGGAATGAAGCAACCAGGAAAGCGAAAGGAACAGGTTTGGGGCTGTATCTTACTAAGAAAATCATCCAATCGCACAAGGGTGAAATATTTATCAGGGACAATATGCCGCATGGCAGTATATTTATCATAGAATTGAAACAGGTATAACAATTCAGGATATGGCACAGAGAAAATTTTCAATATTGCTGGTGGAAGACGAAGAGAACCTGCATGATGCATTGAAGTTGAACCTTGAGCTGGAAGGTTATGATGTTAGCGGTTGTTATGATGGAGCCACAGCATTGAAGATAGTAAACCAGGAACATTTTGACCTGATCATTCTGGATGTAATGCTTCCTGAAATTGATGGCATTGCCGTTTGTGAAACAATCAGGCTGAATAACCAGGAAATTCCCATCCTTATTCTGAGCGCTAAAAACAGCAGTGCCGACAGGGTGCTTGGACTGAAAAAAGGCGCTGATGATTATCTTACCAAACCATTTAACCTGGAAGAGTTGCTGCTCAGGGTAGATAAACTGATCAGGAAAAGTGAACTGCTTTCAAACAAGCAGCCGATTGCGGATATATACGAATTTGGAAAGAATAAGATTGATTTCAAAGCACAGGAATGTTTTGATAAAGATGGCAACCGGGTTACCCTGAGCAAGAAAGAAACCATGTTGCTTAAACTGCTCATTGAAAATAAAAATGAAGTGGTTACCCGGGAAAAAATACTTCAATCAGTATGGGGTTATAATGTTTATCCAACAACCAGGACGATTGATAATTTCATTCTTAATTTCAGGAAATATTTTGAAACCGACAGCCGTAACCCTGTATATTTTCATTCTGTAAGGAGTGTAGGTTACAAGTTTACCGATGCCTGATGCCATATGTGTTTACCAGGTGAATGATGTGTTGCGCCTGGTTATACATGATACGGAGGTCTTCATCCCTTTCAAAGGGCGTATATGTTTTCCATTCAATTTTCTGCAACAGTTGCTGCACCTGTATGGCGGTTTCGTTACTGATTTGGCTCTGGTCTAGTATGGATACAATTTGCCGGCTGTTAACCGATTCGGTACTCACATTGAACCGGGTAGCGAAAAATTGCTTCAGTTCATTGTTTAGTTTCCGGTAGAAAACGCTGCTGTTCTCATTATCCAGGCAGGCTTCAGTTTCTGCAAGCGGGTTAAGCGGGCTTATAACCGGTATGTTTGCAGGTTCTTCCTCAGGCTGTTCATTTAAAACAGTGATTGTATCTGCGTCCACGCGTTTTTTTTCTTTTCTTATCCAAAAAACCAATCCGGGTATTATGATGCATGCTAAGATGAGTATGATCCACCAGCGGTTGTTAAAAATCTTATTGATCCCGGTTACACGGTTAATTTGGCTTTTTGCCTGCCCGGGAATTGAAGCTCCTGAAATTGCATTGGTAACGGTAACGGTTAATTGTTTTGCGCTGATTGTTTTATAAGAACCACTGGCGGGGTCAAAATAACTGAAATCAACGGCCGGTAAAATATATGTTCCGGGTTTGTCTGCTGAAAATCCGTACTCAAACACTTTTCTTCCATAAACAGGTACCATCGCCTTGTTCAGCGATTCACCGGTTTCCGGTTCAAAAGCGTCAATGCCTTCAGGCCATTTTAATACCGGCGCGGTAAGCAATTGCAGGTTTCCGCTACCGGTTATCATTACCTGCAACTTGCCCGTTTCATTGGCCGGGAAACTGCTTTTTAGCAGGGCGGCTTGTATTGTAAAATTTCCTACAGCGCCGGAAAACCCATCCGGTTTACCTTGTTCAGGCAGTGCTTTTACGGTTACAGTGGCTTTGTTGCTTACCAGGCTTACCGTTTGGTTTAATATCGCTTCGGCAGGCATGGTTTGAAGGGGAATGTCTTCAAAAAATCCTGTCAGGTCGTTTCCTGCATATTCTTCTTTCAGGAACTGGATATTGTTTTCCAGTTCCGCAGGTTCCAGTTCCGCTTCACCGGGTTGTAAAGGATATAGTTGTGCTTTACGGATGGTATATACATTGTATTCCCTTCCATTGAGACTTTCCCGGGTATATTCGGTAACATCATGATTGGTGAGGTCTATCACCGAAAAGCCGTTGAAGGAAGGGTTCCCGGTAAGTTTACTATCGCTTTTTAAGCGGGTATATAATTTATAAGTGGCCACAACCGGTTCGCCTACAAAACAACTTGATTTGTCTACCTGTAGTTTCAGCATCATGTTCTTACTCACCTTTCCGGCAATATTATCGCCTTTGTGTAAAATAAAATCGCTGAATTCGTTTGGTGGTCCGGCCGGCTCCATAGCAGGTGACGGAAATAAACTGCCCGGCATTTGCTGTGCCTTGTTTGGCTGGGATATGGCATTGTTCACCATCAGGGTTACAGCATTTGTTTTCAGTTTTCTGCTCCCAACCTGTACTGTTGCAGGTTCAATATTGATTTTACCGGCCCGTTTTGGTTTTAATATGAAGGAGATGGCCGTATACCTGCTAACGGATCCATTTACAGAACTCATTCCGTTTTCCTGGTTTGGCCCGCTTAGTACGATAAAATGGTTAAGGGATGGAGGCGTAACCTGTTGAACCTGGAGGCTGTTTTCAATGACGATTTTAAGGTTCGTGTATTCATTCCTGTTGATTTGGGAGGGAGAGATTGTCATAGACAGCTTTTCCTGGCCGTATGAATACACCGTTATCAGCAAAACAAAAAAGCCCAGGAATGATTTTTGTAAGAATGCGTTCATAAATTTCTCCGGCCGGTCAGCAAAAATATATCATCTGTTAATTGGCAGATCCGTACTTTATATGAATGGGATTAATGAACTGTTAATTATAAATCACCTAACTGAGGCCGGATAATGATGTCTTCCACTACGGCCTGTGCCGACAGTTTGCTGGCTGCCAGTAACATATCAGCAATATCTCCCGCTTCCATAATTCTGCCATTGCTGTTGTCAAAATCACCCCATGAGTCGGTTAATACGGCACCCGGGTAAACAGCAGTTACTTTTATACCATGTTCTTTTAATTCATGCCGGAGGTTTTGAGAAAATCCATGAAGGGCGTATTTACTGATACTGTATCCGCCACCACCTGTATAGGCTTGCAGGGATGCCACCGAACAAATATTGAATATATGGCCTTTTCTGTTTTTCATCATGGCAGGAACTAATTTCCGGGTAAGGTGGTAGGCACTAAACAGGTTGATGTTCATCATCAATTCCAGGTTACCTACCGGCTCATCCAGTACATTGCCAGGTAAAAACGTACCAGCATTGTTTACCAATATATCCGGAATACCGTGATGCAGGCACCAGTCTGAAAATGATTCAACCTGGTCCTTAACAGACAGGTCGGCGGCCCGTATTTTTATTTTTACCCCCGGGTATTGTTGTTGAATGCCGGCTGCAGTTTCATTCAATTGCTCATGGTTCCTGGAACAGAGAAACAGATTATAACCGCATGAAGCGAATGTAAGGGCGATGGCTTTTCCTATTCCCCTGCTGGCTCCGGTAATGATGATGTTCATCAAAAAAAGGTTTATTAAAATTTGAAAGCAACTTTGCAAACAGCAAATTACAGGTATGCGTACCTATACCAGTTAGCCGGTAATTAGCTATTTTTGCAAATTACAATAAAGTTAATCATTCAGTTTAACCGATTCATTTTCATGAGGGAATATAAGCACCTGTTTTTTGACCTTGACCATACTTTATGGGATTTTGATACCAATGCTAAAAGTTCACTTACTGACATCTATTCAGAATTCGGGTTAGGGGAAAAAGTTACGCCGCAGTTTGAAGATTTTTACCAGCAATATATTTATCACAATGAAATTTTGTGGAGCAGGTATCAGAAAGGATTTATTTCAGCCGATGAGTTGAAATGGAAACGTATGTGGCGCACTTTACTTGATTTTAAAATTGGTGATGAACAGCTTGCTAAAAGCCTGAGTATCCGTTTCCTCGACATACTTCCAACCAAGAAAGAAGTGTTTCCCTATACAAAAGAGATTTTGCAGTACCTCACAAAGAAAGGATATGTTATTCACCTTATTACAAACGGTTTTGAAAAAACTCAATGGAGCAAGATCAGGAACAGCGGGCTGGATACTTTCATCACCCATGTAATTACATCTGAGGGCAGTAATAGTTTGAAACCCCAAAAAGAGATATTTGAATTTGCTTTACGTAAAGCCGGGGCTCAACTAAAGGAGAGTATTATGATTGGCGATAACCTGGATGCCGATATACAGGGAGCGATGAATGCCGGAATGGATACGGTATTTGTAAATCATATTAATGCAGTTACAAAACTGAAACCAACTCATACCGTTACACATCTAAAGCAACTGGAAAATATTTTTTAACTTAACGAAACAATAAAACAAGGATGCCTGCAGGTTCTTTTAATAAATTCATCTTAATCACAACCGCGCCTTAATTTTCTTCCCGCCTTCCCTATAAAAAAACTTCCCGTCTTCCCGGCAAATAAAAACTCCCCGTCTACCCGGCAAAATAAAAAAAAGCCTTCTCATTTCTGGAAGGCAATACACTCATGAAGCAGGCAATTACATTTCTGCCGTTTTTGACTTACCATGGCAGGATGATTTATCCTTGCTGCAGGATGATTTTGCCGTTTTAGTGCAGCAGGTCTTTCCTTTGGCACATTTTTTCTTTTTCTTGCCTTTACCGCCTTCTGCGAATGCAGCGCCTGTAAATAACAAGGCAGCAGTGGCTAATAATAATACTTTTTTCATTTGTATGTTTTTGTGTGATTAATCAACGTAAAAGTAAATGTTCTATTGTAAGAATAAAAATCAGAAAAGTTAAAATATCCTTTTAACATGCATATTCAAATATCATAAAGTGGCTAACACAGTAACACCACCTTTCACAACTTCATGTAAGGATACATTCACTGTTGTTCCAACCGGTAACAGCAGATCTACCCTGCTGCCAAATTTGATGAATCCCAGTTCTTCTCCCTGTTCCACTTTCTGGCCAACTTCCAGGTAATTGATGATCCTTTTTGCCAGTGCACCGGCAATCTGTTTTACCAGGATTTCTGTATTCCCTTTCCTTATAACCACAGAATGACGTTCATTTTCGGTGGAAGATTTTGGATGCCAGGCTACCAGGTATTTACCCTTATGATATTTATTATATACTACTTCCCCGGAAATCGGGTTCCTGTTTACATGCACATTCAGCGGGCTCATGAAAACAGAAATCTGCAATCTTTTAGTTTTAAAATATTCATTATCAATGGTTTCCTCAATCACCACCACTTTACCATCTGCCGGAGCAATTACCTGGTTTCCATGTATGGTAAGTTTCCTGGAGGGGATCCTGAAAAAAGATATGACCAGGATTAAAAGAGCAAGTGTAATAATAAAAACGGCAATGAAGAGCCAGGGTAAGCTAGATCCTAAAAACCAGAAAAGAGAAAAATTGATAGCGCCGAAAATCAAAGTGGCAATGGCAATGGATTTATATCCTTCTCTGTGTAACGTCATGTAAGAAAATTGAAGGGCGAAGGTACAAACATGCAAGAGTATTTTGCCCGGTTAATTAAAATAGTAGCGTTATATATAACCAAACAAATGGGGTGGCCACCAGCATAGAATCAAAACGGTCAAGAAAGCCACCATGTCCCGGCATGATATTGCCACTGTCTTTAATATTTGCCATTCGTTTGAGTTTGCTTTCAAGCAGGTCGCCAAGTATTCCGAAAACAGCACAAAGTAAAGAGATCATCAGCAGGTTTTTCCATCCAAGGGATTCAGTAGCAGGAAGTATACTGCCGATAGCACTAATAACTGTTATACAAAGTATGGCGCCGCCAATGGTTCCTTCCCAGGTTTTTTTGGGAGAAATGGGAGAAAAAGGCGTTTTACCAATAAATGAGCCAACCAGGTATGCCATTGTATCATTAATCCATATTGAAAATAATATTACACAGGGTATAACCGGGTTATATAACAGGGATAAGTCTTCTGGTATTGTTTTATTTACATGAACAGTTATGCCCAGATCCAGCATCATATACACCGGTAAAATGATATAAAATACAGAAAGGGGAATAAAATACAGGTATTTTTTACCATTAATAAGCCTCATAATTTTTACAAATTCAATAAGGCAACCGGTCATGATAGTGATAAACAATGCAATAAATCCCCAAACATTTATACATAAGCCTGCCAGCATAACAATCACAAAAATTAATGCGGTTAAAGCACGGGTTTTAAATGTTTGTATATTAAGTGCCACTACTGGTTAGTTTCTTTATTTGCAAACGGTTGGTAAATATTCTCGTCAGCCATTATCAGTTTTTCTTTTACAGCAATCTTTTCAAGGTTTCGGGTAGAAAATCTATCAAGCAGCTTAAACAGGAATACCAGGAATATCAGTGCAATCACCCCGATCCACCAGGGCATTTCGGGGTCAAGTTTACTGATATCCATCTTTTCTTTTTGGTTACTCATTATGAAAAGCTGGGTAACCGCAATCAAATTATTAAGGAAATGTGCAATCACATTCACCCAAATATTTTTTGTTCTGTGATATAGCAATCCTAAGATGAATCCAAGGATGGCCCTGCTTACAAAAAGGTAAACCGACAAATGGATAAAACTGAAGAATATGGAAGTAACCAGGATTGCCGCCAGGGGTGCTTTCCACCAGCGAATCAGTAAATTTTGCAGGGTACCCCTGAAAAACACTTCTTCAAACAGCGCTGGGAAAAAGGCCATGATGGCAATAGCAACCAGGTATTCCGGCCAACTCTTCAGATTGCTGAGGGCTATCACCTGGTCGTTATAGGCGGTTTCCAGTTCTTGTGCCAGCGTATCCAGCGATGGGAAATGGCTAACTGCATACCGGCTCAGTTCTGCCAACGGGGATGCCATCAGGTTAGCGGCGAAAATGATCATAAAACCGATGAGTACCTGGTATGTGTTTATATATGAGTTAAAACCAAGCCAGAACGGGTTTCTCCCATTTGTTACCAAACTGTATAGCACGGCTGGAACAAAAAGCAAAAGGAATGTACCCAAAACCTGTGCAAACCTGGCATATCCAATATTTTCAGGCTGCATGAGTGCTTTTACCAATGCATCTCCCATATCTTGTAAGCCGGTGCCGGCAGGAATCAACTGAAAAGCTATTAATAATTGGGCTCCTCCGGCCAGTATGAAGCCTAAACCCAGGAAAACCAATAAGATACCAAATTGGCCTAATCCTGAATACCCTTTTATGCTTTTATATTCCATTCCCTCACTATTTAGTGTAAATTTGCAGCTGCAAGATACAAATAAAGAAATGCCCAAAATAGGCGATATACAATTACCGGAATTCCCTCTTTTACTGGCGCCAATGGAAGATGTAAGTGATCCTCCTTTCAGGGCTTTGTGCAAAGACAATGGAGCCGACCTCATGTACAGCGAATTCATCAGCAGTGAAGGGCTTATCAGGGATGCCATGAAAAGCAGGAAAAAACTCGACTTTACAGAAGAGGAACGCCCGTTTGGCATCCAGATTTTTGGCGGAGATGAAGAAGCTATGTCTATGAGTGCCCGGATTTGCGAAACGGTAAATCCCGACCTGGTTGATATTAATTTCGGTTGCCCCGTTAAAAAAGTAGTAAGCAAAGGCGCCGGAGCCGGGGTATTGAAAGATATTGACCTGATGGTAAAACTTACCGCTGCCGTTATTAAAGGGACTTCCCTGCCAGTAACGGTAAAAACCAGGTTGGGGTGGGATGAACAAACAAAAAATATTGAAGAAGTAGCAGAACGGCTGCAGGATATTGGGGTTAAAGCGCTGTCAATTCATGGCCGCACCCGCAGCCAGTTGTACAAAGGTGAAGCAGACTGGACGCTGATTGGCAAAGTGAAAAACAATCCACGCATCAGCATTCCTATTTTTGGTAATGGAGATATTGACAGTCCGCAGAAAGCCCTTGAATACAAAAACCGTTATGGCGTTGATGGCATTATGATTGGTAGGGCGGCCATCGGATATCCCTGGATCTTCAGGGAAATAAAGCATTTCATACAGACACAAGCCATATTACCTCCCCCAACCCTGGAAGAAAGGATTGCCGTTTGCCGCAAGCACCTGGAAAAATCGGTAGCCTGGAAAGGTCCGGTTGTTGGCATCAATGAGATGCGCAGGCATTATACCAATTACCTGAAAGGGCTTCCGGGAATAAAAGAATACCGGTTAAAACTGGTTACCTTAACCAGTCCGGATGCTATTAATGAAGTGCTTGATGAGATGAGCAGGCATTATGCGGGTTACGAGTTTCAGCCGGCTCCAATTGAACTAATAGATTATCACCAGAAATGTCCGTTGTGAAATGAAAACACGGATGACACGGATAAGGTTGATTAACGCTGATTTTTTTGTTTTTAAACAGCGGTTGAAAAAATAATAATGTATTATCTTTTCCCATCCGCTCAATCAGCGTCATCCGCGTTTCTATATCAAAAATTTTTACTTGTAAACTCTTGTAGCCCTTTAGTATATGTAATGGCCCTTGCTTCTGCAAAATAATCTGCACACAGCATGATTGCGGCCTGTATAGCCAAACCCATACCAACACCGGTCCAAAAAGCTTTTACATAATTACTTCTCCCTAAAAAAAACAACAGCAACCCGGTAATCAGCAATACAATTTCAATCCAGCGGTAAATGATAAAGTTCTTTTTTACAACCAACATCCTGGGAATTTCTTTATTCTTCAGTTCATCCGGGTTCATATCGTAAGCATAGCTGTTCCTTTTCCGGTCGCTGTCACTTCTTTTATATACGGTATACCCAACAGTTATCTGGATACAAGCTATCAGCAAAAGAGGCATTGCCATGCCTTTATGAAAACCTGTTTTCAAAAAGAAAAAAAGTATAACAGCGGCCACTATAGCAGCCAGGCCGATAATGATAAATACCAGGCTTTCAGATTTTTCGGCTGTAAAGTATCTCTCAATATCTGTTTTTGTGAACATGTTACTATTAGTATCAGATTACACTGGTAAGATATGTAATAACTGTTGAATAATACAACTGTTGATTTATGTTTACGGCTTCCAGGTCATTTTTTTTGCTGCAGATACTTTATTACAGCCTTCCTGATATCTGACCTGGGGTCTGTCATTGAACTTTCTGCATCAAATAACTTTATGATATCCTTGTTTCCGGGAACAAGGAAACCAAGGTTGGCCTCTCCGCCTGTTAACAGGAAATCTGTAATCGCAACTCGGTAAGAGCGTAAGGGATCAACGGGTGTGTTGCTAAGTTTCCAGATCTTATTATCTGCATCATACCGTAAAGCATCATTATATATAAGGTATCCGCCGGTGCCTCTGTTTATTTCGCCGGCATCCAGTACCTGTATAAGTAAACTGCCCTTCATTTCCAGTTCCCTGATGGAGCCGCCGTAAGGGAGGGTGCGCAGTATATCATACTGGCTAACGGGCATTTGCAATATGTCGTCTACCCTGATAGAGCCGGTATTCATTATGGCAACATCGCATGCGGGCGCTGCATGCATCATGGCATTGATGATCAGTTTTCCTAGGTTAGTAGGGTGGCTTCTTACTTCAGATTCCCTGCCATCCAGCGGTTCCATATCGCTTATAACAGTCATACCCGGATCAAACCCAAGGGCTGCATAACTGTTATTGGCAATAGATACCCATTGCTGAACCACAGCATTTGTGGCACTATCCAGGGGCGCATGCTCATCAAGGGCTTCCAGTTTAGCGGCCGTTTTAACCATCCGGGCCCTTTTATTTACCTGTAATGATAGAACATAGGCAGCCCTGGCATTTGCCGGAGATTTTGTTATCAATGTACTGGAATATCTTTTATAACGGCCATCGTGTTCATGGCCACCCAGTATGAGGGAGATGGCAGGAATTTCAGCGGCCAGTATCTCATCTTCATCCATCGATTGATGCGTAAGGGCAACAATGGCATCCACAGAATCCTTTACCTGGTTACAAAGTTTACGGGCCGATTCCAGCGCATCTTCATAATGCACATAAGGGGCTTTGTTGAACGGAAGAGTTAGGGCGATGAAGCCGATTCTTGCCGTGGTGCCATCAGCATCAGAAAATGACCTGATGAGCACTTTGGGAAAGGAAGCCGTAGCGGAACCGCCGGTTGTTTTTTCAAATGGCAGCACCTTATCTCCTTTTTTGTGGAATGTATTAGAAGCTATCCATTGAAAGCCGGATTCGTTTATCCGTTGCTGTAACTCTTTTTCCCTGATGTCGAATTCATGATTGCCGAAGATGGCCAGGTCAAGCCCCGCAGCGTTCAGTGAAGCTACCATCTGTTTACCTTTTATAGATTCGCCCTGGTGCTTCAGGCTGTTGTAAACAGAGGGGCTCAGGAAATCACCGGCCAGTACCAGCAGCGTATTCGGGTTCTTCTGAACATAATTTTTCTTCAGGGCGCTTACCCGCGCTATACCGCCTTCCCTGCCGCTGTTAAGTGGCGCTATTTCATATACATCATTTATCTGTATAAGGTTAATGGTAATACGTCCATCATCCGTTGCCGTGGACTTTTTATATACGGAACAGGATGTTAAAACCAGGGAAATGGTTAGCAGGTAACAAATTATTTTCCTCATGCCTTATTTTTTGTCGGACAGCAAAGTTAATACTGCTTTATCCATTGGAGACACGGAAGGTGAAAAGTATTTTATCAGCATACCGTTTTCATCTACCAGGTATTTTGAAAAATTCCACTCAGGCGGGCGGTCATTCCAGCCGTTTTTTGATGCATGGGTGAGCCAGAAGAATACTTCATTCTGGCCCTGATGTTTCAATACGGTACTTTTCTTCATCAGCGGGAACGTAACACCGTAATTTACACTGCAGAATGCTTTTATTTCCTCATCAGAACCTTTTTCCTGTTCTTTAAAATCGTTTGAAGGGAATGCGAGCACCACAAGGTTTTGCTTGTGGATTTTGTATAACTTTTCCAGCTCGGCTAACTGTGGGGTATATCCGCAATCTGAAGCAGTATTCACCAGTAGTATTTTCCTGCCTTTAAAAGATTCCATGCTTAAGGCTGATCCGTTTGGCAACATAGCCTTCAGGGAATAAAACGGCACCGGTGATTGCATGGCGTTTTCCGGCCTGGTACCGGGCTTTCCCTGTTTTTTTGACATCCACATAAATGCGGGATAAACTGCCCTTAAAATCTTTTGTCTGATAGTCATATCTGTTGTATTCCTGTTTATAATCATTACATAAGCCCCGAATGAAATTATTAACAAAAGGACCGTTGTTATTGTTCTCTTAAGTAATTTGTACAAATAGGGTGATGTCATGCCATACAGGTTGTTTATAGGTATAATTGTTAGAAGTATAAAATTTCTGTATATACAAGATTAATTAACGTACAATCCATTTGAACAGGTTCAGTTTTCCTTTAAATGGCGGGTATTTGAGGGCAGGATCAAACCATGCGGGCGTTTTCATAACAGCTTGCTGGTGACTGAATGTATTAAAACTGTATATCCCGTGGTAATGACCAATACCACTGTTCCCGATGCCGCCAAAAGGAAGGTTGTAGTTGGTAAGGTGCCAGCTTGCATTATTGATGCAGCAACCGCCGCAGGATACTGCCTCCAGCCATATATCTTCTTTTTTCTTTGAAGAAGTAAACAGGTAAAATGCCAGCGGGTTTTTGTTATTGCTGATGATAGACAGGGCTTCATCCATGGTATCAAATGCAATTACCGGAAGCACAGGTCCGAATATTTCATCCTGCATTACAGCGCTGGTAACCGGTACGTCTGTAAGTATGGTTGGTTCTATGTATAATTGAGATTTGTCTGATTGACCACCATACAGGATATGGCCGTCTTCCAGGTAAGCAATGATCCGGTTGAATTGCTTTTCATTGATGATCTTTCCATATTGATAGCTTTGCCTGGCATCTGAACCGAAAAATTCCCGTAACAGTTTTTTCAGTTCGATTAACAGCCTGTCTTTTACAGACTGATGTACCAGGATGAAATCGGGTGCAACGCACATTTGCCCGGCATTGGAAAATTTAGCGAGTGCTATCCGTTTAGCAGCTGTTCTTATATTAGCGTCTTCTTCCACCACACAGGGGCTTTTTCCTCCCAGTTCGAGTGTAACCGGAACCAGGTTGTTTGCAGCCATGCGGTAAATCAACTTACCAACAGCTGTACTACCGGTAAAGAATACATGGTTAAAGGTAAAATGGTCCATCATGCCGGGAATTACTTTATCGCCTTCCCCTTCTGTAAACAGTATATAGTTCGGACTGAAGTTTTCTGTAATCATCTCTTTGATGACTGCTGAGGTTTCGGGTGCAAATTCCGATGATTTCAAAACGACGCAGTTTCCGGCAGCCATTGCGCCTACCAGTGGCGTAAGCAATAACATTAGCGGGTAGTTCCATGGCCCTATGATCAGCACAACGCCCAAAGGCTGTTTTAGGATGCGGCTCCCGGAAGGAAAGTTAACGAGGTTGGTTGAAACGGTTTCGGGGGCAGCCCAGCTATCCAGGTGCCTTAGGGTATGGTTGATCTCAGCAATCAAAAAACCATTTTCTGTAACCCAGCATTCTTCCCGGCTTTTTTTCAGGTCCTTGTACAAAGCGGCATAAATCTTTTCCTCGTACCTTTCAAGAGCAGATTTCAGGTTCCTTAGCTGGGTTTTTCTGAATTCAACGGACCTGGTAGCACCGCTGTCAAAAAACTGGCGAACTGCCGCTAAAGCATTTGCATATATCATTAACTAATTTTTTAATTAAAGGTAGGCACTATAACATGAGCGACGAACATTATATGCAGGAAGCTTTAAAGGAAGCCAGGAAAGCATTTGATATGGATGAAGTGCCGGTTGGTGCTGTAGTTGTTATGAACGGCAAAATTATCGCCCGCGGCCATAACCAGGTAGAATTGCTGAACGACAGCACCGCCCATGCAGAAATTCTTGCCCTTACTACGGCATATAATGCTTTGGGTAGCAAATACCTGCCAGATGCAACATTATATGTAACGGTGGAGCCCTGCCTGATGTGCAGCGGTGCTTTATACTGGAGTAAGATAGGAAGGGTTGTGTTTGGTGCTAGTGACGATAAAAACGGTTACAGAAGGGTTGCAGGCACCAATAATCCGTTTCACCCGAAAACAGAACTGGTTGGTGGTGTGTTAAAAGCTGCTTGCAGCAGCCTGATGAAAGATTTTTTTGCATCAAAAAGATAATTTTTGCCGTTTTCGAGATGTGAAACTTCTGCAGGCTGTGATGCATCATTCAACTTAATGCCTGTAATTTTGTAATAACATAATCAAACTAAATTTTCACATATAAAATCATTAGTTATGCCATTTACTTTAGCAGCATTGCCCTATAACCATGATGCACTGGAGCCTCATATTGATACGCTTACCATGCAGATTCATCACGGTAAACATCACCAGGCGTATGTAGATAACCTGAATAAAGCCATTGCAGGTACCGAGCATGAGAACAAATCGCTGGATGAACTGGTTAAGATTTCCGGAAGTATTAGCCCTGCTGTGCGTAATAACGGTGGCGGACACTGGAACCATACTTTTTTCTGGGAAAGCCTGGCGGCCAATGCAGGTGGCAAACCCGGCGGTAAGCTGGCTGATGCCATTGATGCTGCCTTCGGGTCCTTTGATACATTCAAAGAAAAATTCAGCCAGGCCGGCATGACACGCTTTGGAAGCGGCTGGGCATGGCTAATTCTTAAAGACGGCAAACTGGAAGTAATTTCAACAGCTAACCAGGATAACCCGCTGATGGATATAGCAGAAATTAAAGGTATGCCATTACTTGGCGCTGATGTATGGGAACATGCTTACTACCTGAAATACCAGAACAGGCGTGCCGATTACCTGGCTGCTTTTTGGAACGTGGTGAACTGGGAAAAAGTGGCGGAAAGGTTTAAGGCTGCTGTTAGTTAATCGTTAATAATGAATAAGAAATAAGGAATAAGAAAGTGTTGGTATAAAATAGCCTTATTCCTTATTTCTAATTTTATATTTCTTATTTCTTAAGGAACCGGATCATACCCATGCCCGCCCCAGGGATGGCATTTGCTTAACCTTCTAACGGTAAGCCACAACCCTTTTACCGGACCATATTTTTTAAATGCTTCTATTCCGTATTGCGAACAAGTTGGGGTAAACCTGCATTTAGGGCCTAACAAGGGAGATATCACCCATTGGTACATTTTTATCAGGAAAATGAATGGCAGGCTAAGCAGGTATTTAACTTGTTTCATCTGAAAATTTTATCAGCCTGTTAATGATGCTGCCTGTTTTTTCGTATACTGTTTCATAATCGGGCAGTTCTTTTCCAGTATACAGAATAAACACGGATAACTTCCTGTTATGTTGTTTCAGGTGATGCTTCAGCGGTTCTTTTTGCAAACGATACGCTTCCCGCATCAGCCGTTTGATACGGTTACGGTCAGTAGCCTTTTTAAAATTCCTGCTGCTAACACCGATGGCTGCCTGTAATACTTCTTCCTTGTTTTCAAGCAACCAGATTACCTTGAACGGGAAATGAGAAAAATGGTTACCCTTACTAAAAAGGGATTCAATCATCTTCCTGCTTTTTAACCTGTCTGCCTTCCTGAAAAAATATCGTTGGGTTGTTGTCAAAATCTACTAAGGATAATATCTTATTTTCTCCGGGCTAAAGCCCGGAGCTATAAAAAAAGCCTCTGCAATGGCAAAGGCTAATATACATTTTCCGTCACTGGCTTTTTGACCTGAGGGATGTTGGTATTATTTTTTTGAACCGTGTTCGTCAGAAACGGTCAGTTTATGACGTCCTTTAGCCCTGCGGCTGGCTAACACTTTGCGGCCATTTGCATCCTGCATGCGTTTACGGAATCCGTGTACAGATTTCCGGCGGCGTTTATGTGGCTGATATGTTCTTTTTTTTCCTGGCATTGTTTTAAGATTTTCCTTTTACAAATATTGTTGCTGTTTATTCCTGTCAGCCGGGCACCATCCCTGCTGCTTGTGAAAGGACGGCAAAGGTAGGGGATTCCATGTGAAATATGAAGTGAAAACAAAAGATTTTGGCTGTTTCTTTCAATAAAACCCTGTTATTCAGGGCAAATGAATCTTTTGGCAACTGATTTCTTCTCCATAAAACAGGCTTGCATGATTGTTGAAATCTGCCGGTTCACCGGTAGTAAAAAAGCGCCTGGTACCGTTCTTGCTGCAACAGGTTTCCATTTCAGGATGCCTTTGCAGGTAATCGAGCAGGCTGGCAGCTACGATATGGCCCTGTGAAATGACTGTAATGTTTTCGGGGGTAAACTTCATTATTTTTTCCAACAACAACGGGTAGTGGGTGCAGGCGAGTAAAATGCTGTCAATGGCTGCATCCTGCTGTAACAGTTGATCTATATGTTTTTTTACAAAATAATCTGCTCCAGGCGACTTATATTCATTGTTTTCTACCAGGGAAACCCACATGGGGCAAGCTTCCTGGCAAACTTTAATTCCGGGAAAGAATTTTCCTATTTCAATCACATATGAACCCGATTGAACGGTTCCTGTTGTGCCCATAACTCCCACATGGCCGGTTTTGCTGTATTTGCCAATCACTTCAGAAGTAGGCCTTATTACACCCAGTACCCTGATACCCGGATCCATTTTTGGCAGGTCGTTTTGTTGTATAGTACGTAAAGCTTTGGCGGATGCCGTATTACAGGCCAGTATGATCAGCCGGCAACCCTGGGCCAGGAACCATTTTACACATTGAAGCGTGTATTCGTAAACGGTATCAAAATCACGGGTGCCGTAAGGTGCACGGGCATTATCTCCCATGTAGATATAATCGTATTGAGGCAAAGTGGCAGTAATTTCTTTTAAAATACTGAGGCCGCCGTAGCCGCTATCGAATATACCGATTGGCTGCTGGTCATTCATGGTTCAAAAATAATGAAGCCATCCCGGTTTATCAGGATGGCTTTGAAAAAATTAAAAAACTCAAGTTATTTTTTGGGGGCTGCAGCCGGTTGTTTTGGCGTATCTTTTATTCCCAGTTTCTTTTTAACCAAATCAATCAGGTTATCACCCGGAGGGCCAACCATTACAGAATTGGCATCCAGTACATACGTATAACCGTTTTCTTTGGCAACAGCCTGTACAGTCTGCATCGCTTTTTCACGCAATGGCGCTACTTTTTCCTGCAGTTTCTGCTGGTACATGTCCTGAGCCTGCTGATTCCAACCCTGTACTTTCTGATATAATGCAATCAGTTCGTTCCTTTTTATTTCCCTCATGCTGGGCGAGAGTTTAGCTGAATCCTTTACAAACAAGCTGTCTTTATCTCCCAGTTCTTTCATCATGTCCTGGCCTTGTTGTGCAAGTGATGCCTGGTATTCTTTCAATTCACCGTCGGCTTTTTCAGCTTCAGGCATAACACCTATCAGTTCATCGAGGCTAATATACCCGATCTTGTTTTGTGCAGATGCACCGAAAATTCCTAAAGCCATTACACCTGCTAAGATTAATTTTTTCATTTCTTTTTTAATTGTTTAAGATATGTTGATTGTTTATTAGTAATGTTTAACCTCGTATTAGCTGCCCGAAAAAAGTATCTTTTCAATTATTTAACACCCATGATCCTCAGTACTTCCTCACTTTTATCCAGTTTTGGGTCGGCAAAGATAACGGTAATTCCTTCACTTTTATCAAGTATGAAATCATATTGCTTTTCCACGGCCATCTTTTGAACGGCATTATAAACCTTATCCTGAATCGGTTTTATCAATTCCTGCCTTTTTTTGAACAGGTCGCCCTCAAAACCGAACCTTTTCCGCTGCAGGTCACGTAATTCTTTTTCCTTGTTATACAATTCATCTTCTCTTTTTTTCTTCAGTGCATCAGGAAGCATTACCTGCTCAGCATCATAATCTTTAAACATCTTGTCAAGCGCAGCCTGTTTCTGGTCTATTTCCTGCTGCCAGAGTATACTGAAATTGTCCAGTTGAACCTGGGCATCCTTATATTCCCTGATCTTTTCCAGGATGAATTTTGAATCTATTACCGCATAGCGCTGGGCATTTGATGTTGTAAAGGCAAACAAAAATCCCAGAGCAAGTAAGAATGATTTTTTCATGTTAGTGATATTAATCTTTGACTGATATTAAATGTATACGTTTATTCCGGTTCCTGGCCCAGCATGAAGGTGAATTTTGCAGCGCCTTTCAGCCCGCTCGACTGGTTATACCTGTCGAAACCGATTCCATAGTCAAAACCAAGTAATCCGAACATAGGCAGGAAGAACCTGGCGCCTACACCGGCAGACCTGCGCAGTTTGAAAGGGTTATAGTCTTTGAAACTGTACCAGCCGTTTGCTGCTTCAAAAAAGGCAAGTCCGTAAATAGTACTGCTGGCACCGGTGCTGAACGGGTAACGCAATTCAACCGTATACTTATTGAATATGGTAAAGAACTCCGTAGGCGTGATACCGTCGGGGTTAATTTGCGGATTTGAGTTGCTGTAGATCGGGTAACCGCGGTGAGCAATGATATCATATCCCAAAAGGGCCTGTGTATTGCTTAATCCTGCATCTCCAACCTGGAAGCGTTCAAACGGTGATATCTGCAGTTTTTGGTTGTATTTTCCAATAAAACCATATTTAGCTGCCGCTTTCAGGATAAATTGTTTATTCTTATCGGCGCCTCTTGCTCTTCCGATAGGAACATACCATTCTGCATTCATGCGCCATTTGTGGAACTCCGGTAGTTTATATTCATTCTCGCTTCCGGATGTGATTCCCATCAGTGAGTAAGGAAGGGTGAACTGGCCGCTGATTAAAAAGTTTGATCCGCTGGTGGGGAATATCGGGTTAGGGCCAGCTGAATTACGCAGCAGGGTTATCTTGGCACTGATATTGGTAGATGTTCCGGTATTAATACCCTGGAATATATTGGGGTAATTCCTCAATTTATATTGCTGGAAATTGAGCGTATAAATCAGGTTGAAAAAGTCATCCGGTTTTTTTAATTGTTTACCCAATGATATACCGAAGCCAACTGTTTTTACATACGACTTGTTGGCGCATGACTTACAGAAACTTCCCAGGCTGTCGAAAGCATTGGCATATTTGGTGTTGTAATAGCTGATAGAGAAAGAATTCCTTTTACGGCCACCAAGCCAGGGTTCGGTAAAGGAGAAGTTATACGACCTGTATGCCTTACCGTTAGATTGAATCCTGGCGCTCAGTTTCTGTCCGTCGCCGGAAGGGAGCGGATCCCAGGTTGATTTTTTGGTGATGTTTTTCAGTGAGAAGTTATTGAAGGTAACACCAAGTGTACCGGTTAACCCGATGCCGCCGCCAAAACCTGCAGACAGTTCAAGCTGGTCTGCCGATTTTTCTTCTACCTGCCAGTTGATATCAACGGTGCCATTATCGGCGTTTGGCGTTACCTGCGGGTTGATTGTTTCCGGGTTAAAGAAACCCAGTTGTGATAATTCACGTTGTGTACGGATGATGTCTGAACGGCTGAATTTTTCACCCGGGATCGTCCTGAGTTCGCGCAGCACCACATAATCTTTTGTTTTATCGTTACCCGAAACGGTGATGCGCCCATAGGTAGCCTGCGGGCCTTCGGACATGCGCAATTCAAAATCAATGGTATCGTTATATACGGCCGTTTCAATCGGATCGATGCGGAAAAACAGGTAACCGTCATCCTGGTATAAGCTGCCCACATCGCCGCCTTCTGCTGATAGCTGTTTGCCCAGGCGTTTGTTCAGCAGTTCCAGGTTATATACATCGCCCTTGTTTATTCCAAGGAAAAGGTTCAATACAGAATCAGAATATTTGGTATTACCTGTCCACACCATATTTCCAAAATAATACTTCTTTCCTTCTGTTAATTTTATATCAACATTCAGGTTGCCTTTTTTATCATAAAATACTGTGTCGGCTAACAGTTCGGCATCACGGAAACCCTGTGCATTATAATAATTCAGTACACTTTGTTTGTCTTCTTCATATTTCTTATCGTTGAATTTGGCGCCGCTGAAACCTTTGAAGCGTACATAAGGATCAAGATAATCCCAGGTCCTGGTAAATGACAGGTAGCCAGATTCTTTCATGTATTCGTTGAAAGAGCTGCGCTTTGATGTATCACCGTAAGGGCTTATGATTTTATCGGGGAAAAGGGTAAGGCGTGTCATTTCCTTGGTTCCCTTCATCTGTTTTTTCAGTTTGATGTCTGGTACTACATCGTTGCCGGTAAAGTTGATTGAATTCACTTTTACCTTGTTTCCTTTTTTAATATTGAAAAGAAGCGAAACTGCATTGACGGCACCGGGAATCAGGTCTTCCACCATATTCACTTCCAGGTTCCTGTATCCTTTATCAGAGTAATATTTTTTTATTGCTTCAACAGCGCTTAGTTTCATGTTTTCAGTAAGCACCCTGTCTTTTGCCAGCCCGACTTTTGATTCCAGGTCATCTTTTTCACCTTTCCGGATGCCGGAAAACTTGAAATCCATTAGCCGGGGGCGTTCTTTGATGGCCATTTCTATAAAAAGATTGGTTCCTTCAAGCCGGGTTAGATATATCTGTATATCTGAAATAAGGCTTTGCTTCCACAATTTTAATATGGCTTTTCCAAACAGGTCGCTACCCGGAATCTGAACTTTATCACCAACAGCCAGGCCGGAAATGGATATGATGAGGTTTTGGTCAAAAGCAATGGCTCCGGTTACGGTGATGCCTGCAATGGTATATTCTTTGGGTGTTCTGGAGTTGAAAATTTCCTGGAGGGCCGGATTTACAGAAACGGCAGAACTATCCTGTGCATGAATATGTTGTGTGCTGAAAAATAGTGCTGTAAGTAAAACAAAGTTCTTGTAAATCCTGAGCATCAATTGGTTTTTTACGAGCGGCAAATTAAGCCCATTAATGAAAACTATTTGTTAAATGAAAGCTATCTGCCGCCTTCGGGGCTAAACAGCGGTGCCTTTTATCTGTTTCTGTATCAATCAGTTTTTTACCTGTTCCCCGGTTTTACCAAATCTTCTTTCCCTTTGCTGGTAATCGATGATAGCTGCATATAAGTTTTCTTTTCTGAAATCCGGCCAGCGTGTATCGGTAAAATACAATTCGGAATAAGCCAGTTGGTAAAGCAAAAAATTACTGATGCGATATTCCCCACTGGTACGTATCATAAGTTCCGGATCGGGGAAATGGCTGGTACTCAGGTGATCATGTAAAGTTTGCTGAGTGATGTTATCAGGGGTCAGCCTGCCTTCACTCACTTCCCTGGCAATTTGTTTTACAGCGGTTACCAGTTCCCAACGGCTGCTGTAACTTAATGCCATAACCAGGTTAAGCCCGGTATTGCCGGCGGTTTCCGAAAGTGCTTCAGCCAGTTCTTTTCGGGCATTTTCAGGAAGCATCCCGATATCGCCTATAACATGAAGCTTTATATTATTTTTATTTAGCGTTGGTACTTCTTTCTTGATAGTGTCTATCAGTAATTCCATCAGGCCGGTTACTTCATATTCAGGCCTGTCCCAGTTTTCTGTACTAAATGCATATAATGTGAGGTACCCGATACCAAGCTCTGCAGCCCCTTCAACAATATTTCTAACGCTTTCTACCCCGTGCAGATGGCCATACAGGCGGTCTTCGCCTTGCTCCTGTGCCCAGCGACCATTGCCATCCATGATGATTGCAATATGGCTGGGAAGCCGGGTTAGATCTATTTTTTCTTTTAATGACATTGCGTAACCGGAAAAACCGGCGTGGTACCTTATTTTGGGGTGCAAAGCTACTAAATTTTAATAGAATACCTTAATTGGCCCACTATTATATATATAGCCGGGTTGTTTACAAGATATTCCATATGCTGCTGGTATGTTTGAGCAGTTTACCGGGGTAATTCATGGTGTTTTTAAACTTCCTGCATGCGTGGCAAACAGCAGGTACAGATGTAGTTTTTTTCTCCCGTTCGACAGAAATTTTGTCTTTTCAAATGAAAATCTTTCTGCCGGTTAAGACATTTTTTCATTTTATTTTTTGGCATAGGGTGTTGGCATTCAGGTTGTGCTAACAAAAACTGAAAAAAGTAAACCCATTTATTAACCAATTAAAAAAAGGAGGTTATTATGACACTCTTAAAAAGAAACGGCAACCTGTTCAGCCAATTACCTGTTCTTTTTGATGACTTCATAAACAGAGACAGTTTTAATTGGGGGCTCAGTAATTTTTCAAGCAGCAATACCACAATTCCTGCCGTAAACATCAGGGAAACCAATGAAAATTACCATGTTGAAGTAGCTGCTCCCGGTATGCAAAAGAAAGATTTTAAAGTGGAGCTTGATGGAAACCTGCTTACGATCAGTTCAGAAAAAACTGATCAGAAAGAAGAGGCGGATGCTGAAAAATACAGCAGGAAAGAATTCAGCTACCAGGCATTTCAACGCTCATTTACCTTACCCAAAGAAGTGGTGGATGCAGATAAGATACAGGCCAAATATGAAGATGGTATGCTGCATTTACTGATTCCGAAAAAGGAAGAAGCAAAGCAAAAAGCACCCAGGCTTATTCAAATCAGTTAATGAAAACAGGCTTCATAGAAGCCTGTTTTTTATTAACTGCAGCTGCAGGGCATAATAAGCATAAAAATTTTAATTAGCACTTGGGCACCTGTATGTGCTGAGGTTAAATGAAAAACCGATTTCTGCAATAACATACTGGTCTTTTTGTTTGCTCCATCCGCGCTGGCGGCCTTCACGTCCGAGTATGAAACTTGGGTCTATTTCATAAGACCGGTCCTGTAATAATTTTGCCAGTGACGGTTGACCGCTGGGGCCGTCGGGGAAACTATTGGCATCGCCACCTATTCCGGTTCCGGCATATGTTGTGCTAACATCATCCAAATAATCTGTTGTTGTGAACCTGTAGCCTACTTCAATGTTCATATTCAGTTTAGGAGTTACATTATATTTTAACCCTACTCCAAACGGGATACAAACAGCCATCGTGCTGTACTGTTTTCTTCCCTGGTATCCCACATTCTGGCCTTCGGTACCCAATGGGCGAAGGAAAACTTTTTTCCCATCAAGTAATGCGTATGGGTCGTAACTGAAAATGCCCGCACCTAGTGTAACATAAGGAGTATAGAGGTGGTCTGGGTCTGAAGGTACAAACTTGAAAAAATTAAAATCGCCCTGCAAACTGATTTCCCAGATGTTGGAATTAAAGCTCAGGTTCCTGGTTTTCTGATATTCGTTTTTACTATATGTATCACTGAATCCTACCTGGGCATAATGGCCGGCTATGCGAAGCCCTACATAATTACCGAACTGTTTTCTGAAAAAAAGGCCGACGGCAGGTTTAGCCCTTGAAAGAGATGCCCGCGTGTTAAGGTCGCCAAAATAATGGGCGGCACCAACAGTTATTCCAAATTCCCCTTTTTGTACATACTCTGTTGACTGGGCGCCGGCAGACAGGGAAAGTATAGATGCAAAAGTTGCAATCAGGATTCTATGGTTCACGAGTATTAGATGATTTATTTGGTTGGTAAAAAGTTTAAAATTGAATAACATTCCGGTTACCCGATGTGCAAAGTAAAGAAATGTTTTGTATTAACGTTGTTCCGGTATTTTTAGCATACCGGGGCTGTTAAAATTTAAAAAGCAGGTTCAGTCTGCTTTCTGAACCCTCAGCCCGGCACTCATTACTCCGGGTAAAGGGTTGTCTCGCATAATCTGGGTGATGCTGAACCGGTATTCGCCGGCTTTAACAAATCGGCGTGGCCTGCCATTCAACAGTTTTCTAACTTCCCAAATGTCATTCATGCCACTGCCTTCCCACCCGGTGGCATCATTGGCGAGCGACAGGTCTGCATGCTGAAAATGCATCGTATCGCCGGGAGCCTGTAAGCCAATATTAAGCCAGATATTATTGTATTTATATGAATCAGTATGCCTGAGTACTATATATATATTATAGGCAGACAGTGTGTCTTTTATGATGAATGTTCCGCCGGCAGAAAAATTATGCTGCCATTTGTAACCGGGAATTGCCGTATTCTTTTCATAAACGGAAACCTGTGTACACGAAAACATACAAAACCATACAGCGGTTACGCACAATACGATATTGATTTTCCTTTGAATAAAATTCATGGCCTGTAAAATAATGGTTGCTTTACAAAACATTCAATACCTGTTCTTTTGCTTTTTCCAGTTCATCTTTCATCTTTACAACACATTTCTGTATTGCTGCATCATAGGCTTTGCTGCCGGTGGTGTTAATCTCTCTTCCTATTTCCTGTAAAACAAAAGACAGTTTTTTCCCTTTCCCGTTTTCCGGGCTGTTAAGTATGTCTTTAAAATATTCGCAGTGCTGCCTCAGCCTGATCTGTTCTTCGTGGATATCAATCTTTTCCATGTAATAGATAAGTTCCTGTTCCATTCGGTTATTATCTATATTCTCTTTACCCACATGCTTGTCAAGCAATTGTTGTATTTCTTCCTTAATTCTTTTTTTACGGTTTGGTTCCAGGGCCAGGATATGTTCTTCCTGTTCTTTTATTTTTTCAATCCTGCTGAACAAATCTTTTTCCAATGAGTTGCCTTCTTCCTGCCTGTGGTTGTTCAGTTCTTTCAATGCACTTTCCAGCACAGCTGAAAAAGCTTTGAAATCATCTGCTTCCAGCACATCATTTGTGGGTGTAACCACTTCTGGTAACCGAAGCAAAGCGCTCAATACAGAATTTGTATCAATCGAAAGTTCATCTGCCAGTGTACCTATCTGGTTATAATAAGCCCTGATGAGATCTGTATTAATGGTAACAGGCTTTGTTGTTCCGTTTTGTTTTATGTTGATATAGCAATCAATGGTTCCGCGAACCAGGCTATCCTGTATCAGGTTGCGGATTTCAAATTCAAATGGCCTTAGCAGGGCCGGTAACTTCAATTGCAATTCGAACTGTTTGCCATTGAGCGCTTTTACTTCCACTAAAAAAGTTTTATCACCTACGGTCTGCTCCGCCCTTCCAAACCCAGTCATTGATTTAAGCATATGGCAAGTTTATTTGCTGCAAGATACTTGTTTATTGGTTTTACAGGAAAGTAAATATGATGACAAATGCGAAACGGTATATACTTGCGTGTTCATTAAATTCCTTTGTGTGAAATAAAAAAGCCCGGTTTTTTTGACCAGGCTTTTATTATATGGATGGGTTAGTAAGTACAGGGAAACAATTCCCCTACACAATATTAAAAATAATTTTTACTATTAAGAAAAAAATCTTCAAATATTTTATTAACATTTTTATTTTACCTGTGGATAAGGAAACCGTTTTATGTTTAACAATGAAATGTTTTTTTTCATTCACTTCATGGATAATGGAACGGAAAAAAAGAATGTTGATGAAGGTGTTGGTTTAACGGATGTTTTATTGATACATTTCTTCTGAGGTATGATGACAGTAACATCAGGTTGGTAACTGATACAGCTTGTTAATGATTGTATGGCCAACCGGAGCGTAAATAAAATATTACCTGGGTGAAAATGTTACAGTAGTTACTGCCTGTTATTAGTTTAAATACAGTAAACGATAGTACATTTGTTAAAAACTTACATTATGCAATTTCCAGCACCTGTGCCTGTACAGTGGATAGCAGACCTGATACATGCAAGGCTTACCGGCAATATTAACGGCCATGCAACCGGGATCAATGAACTTCATAAGGTGGAAACAGGCGACCTGGTGTTTGTAGATCACCCAAAGTATTATGACAAATGCATTAACAGCAATGCCACTTTCATCATCATTAACAAGGAAACAGCCGTGCCGGATGGTAAAGCACTGCTTATAGTTGATAATCCTTTTGAAGCCTATTGCAGCATTGTAAATCACTTCAGGCCTTTTATTCCGGCAACTAAACCTGTGAGTGACAGTGCCGTGATCGGAGAAGGTAGCTTTATATATCCTTCCGCTTACATTGGCCATCATGTTGTAATTGGAAAGAACTGTATCATACATCCGCAGGTAACTATCATGGACTATACCGTAATAGGTGATAATGTGGTGATACAGGCAGGAACGGTTATCGGCAGTGATGCATTTTATTACAACACAAAAAAGAACCGTGATGTATGGTATAAGCGGATGCCGAGTTGCGGAAGGGTTATCATTGAAGATGAAGTTGAGATTGGCGCCGGTTGTACCATCGACAGGGGGGTAAGCCATGATACGGTGATTGGCCGTGGTACAAAAATGGACAACATGATACATATCGGCCATGATACGGTGATCGGTAAAAATTGCCTAATTGCTGCACAGGTAGGTATAGCGGGTGTTGTTACCCTGGAAGACGGTGTTACGTTATGGGGCCAGGTAGGCGTAAGCAAAACACTTACCATTGGAAGCAATGCAGTGATACTTGCACAAAGCGGTGTGGGAAAAGATACGGAAGGCAACAAGTCATATTTTGGCAGCCCCATTGAAGATGCCCGTGAAAAAATGAAAGAACTGGTTTGGGTTAAACGGATACCGGAACTTTGGGAAAAAGTGATGTCCAAATAATCTTCGTGTTATAAGGAGACCATCGGGGTTTTTATGTCGTGATAAAAAAGGAAGGTCCAGTTGCCGGCATGCCCTTCTTCCCACCATTTTACACGCAGTTCCATACTTTTTTTCCCATCATAATCATATTTGGCTATGAAGCGGCTCTTCATTTGCTGCAATTGCGGCGCCACATCTCCGCCAAAAAAAATAGTACGGCCTTCTGCCTCTATCCAAAATGCCATATGATAAGGACAATGCGCCCCGCATAGTTCATAACGTATATAACCGTCAATCCATCCATTGTCATCAAGCAATTGCAGCCGGCCGGAAGATTCCAGCAGGTTGAAATCTTCGGTAACATATGAGGAAGATTTTTCGGATGAAGCAAATTCAAATTCTTTCCTGTTTACATAATAAGTGGCATTGGGAAAACTGAGTTTGCCCCGAAGCAAGTTGTTCTGGATACCACCGGCATGGTCTTTATGCAGGTGGCTCAATAATACATGTGTAACGGCAAGAGGTTGAATGCCGTTATCAAGCAGGTTCTGGTGAATTTGCATGATGCCATCGCGGTTATGAAAACCAAGTCCTGTGTCAAGCAATAAAACATCCCTGCCTGTTTCAATGGCAAAAGGTTGAATCTCAACAAGCAGGCTTCCGGTTGCCCTGTCCCGCAGGTTATCTGTTGATTTATCAAAAGGGATAAAGACTTTTGTCTGGTCAATGGTGAAACTGCCTTCACTCAGTGGGATTATTTTCATACAGTATTTTTCATTGTAGGTTCAATCAGCGAAGTACCATTTGCCTGTCTGCATCAAGTTTAATCAGGATGAACAGCATGATGGTAAAGGTGAGCAGGGAAGATCCGCCATAACTCATTAACGGAAGTGTAATACCAATTACCGGAGCCAGGCCGATGGTCATGCATATATTTATTGTTACATGGAAAAAAAGGATTCCAACAACAGAATAGGCATAAACCCTGCTGAACGTGCTTCGCTGTCTTTCGGCGATGAAAACCATCCTGAGCATCATGCCAAAATAGAGGATCATGAGCAGGGTGCTTCCAACAAACCCAAAATTTTCACCCACTGAGGTAAAAATAAAATCGGTATGTTGTTCAGGTACAAAATCGCCCTGTGTTTGTGTGCCTTTCAGGAAGCCTTTGCCAAGCACGCCGCCGGAACCGATGGCAATTTTAGACTGCTTCACATTATAGTTTTCCTTATCTGCTTTATCTTTTTTTGTTTCGGGTTCAGCATCCCGGAGAGCGGTTGTTTTTTCATCAATGAAAGGGTTGTCTCTTCCTACGAGGCTGAAAATCCTGTCAGCCTGGTATTTCTGGAAAACATGTTTGAACAGGAATGGTACAGCTACACCAACAAACAGGCTTGCAATTAACCATAACCCAACAATGATAATGAGCAATCCTTTGTTCCTTTTTAATTTTCTTTTACTGAAATAGATGGTTAGTGCAGCTATAACCGATAAGGCAATGATGAGGCTGGTTGGTGGAAACAAAAGGGTTACCACAAGCAGGATACCAAGTGATGCACCAAAAATAAGATATCCGGGTGGTAAGCCTTCACGGTACATTGGCAGCAGGAAAGAGAAATATACCAATGCCAGCCCGGTTTCATTTTGGAGCACGGAAAACAATATTGGCAGAAAGGATATTCCAGCCGCAATAAGTTGCGAGCGTGGTTTGGTGAAATCTGTATCGTTCCTTGCCAGGTATTTTGCAAGTGCAAGTGCTGTAAAGATCTTACATAACTCTACGGGCTGCAGGTTCATAAAACCCAGTGGTATCCAGCTTTTAGAACCGTTAACGTTTTTGCCAATCACGAATGTAGACAGCATGAGTACAATACCGAAAATGTAAAGGATATTTGGAGTGGCAGTAAAGAACTTGCTGTCTGTAAGCAGTATGAATGTAGCCAGTATGATGCATATGCCGAAATACAGGAACTGCTTGCTGTAATTTTTTTTGAACTGGAACAAACTCCTGAAAAAATCATCGTTGCTTTTAAATTCCACTGAAAAGATACACACCAGCCCGAACAGCACAATCGTGGCATATAACCATATCAGTACCCAGTCTTTTCCTTTGCTGATAGATGGATTACCCTGTAACATATGGTTGTAGTTGTTTCATGTTATTGATTGATGGCGGCCGTATCCTTATCAGCCGGTTTCTGCCTTTCATCAGGCAGTATGGCGAAAGGTTTTGTGATATTGCTGTCTTTCTGCGGCAGCGGTTTTTTCTGTTTCTCTTTTTTCAGGTTTTCCATGATGTCTTTTTCATCTTCCGAATCACCGCCGATAGAATCACTTACGATCTTGATATATCCTTTGGCCAGCAGGTATGCCGTGTCTTTGGAGTGCATGAGTGAATCCTGCGTGCGCATCTCCCTGTAAATCCTGGGAGGTATCAGGTTCATTTTTGATATGGCTTCCGCTTTCGCTTTCCTTTCTTTGCCCGAAATGCTGTCATTCAGGTATTTTTCAATCATCAGGCTGGCTATGGGTGCGGCCGAAGTGGAACCGAAACCGGCGTTTTCGCATATAACGGCAATGGCTATACGAGGTTTTTCACGCGGTGCAAAAGCGGCAAAAAAAGCGTGGTCTTTCTGTTTTACCCCATTATAAGCGTTTTCCACCGTACCTGTTTTGCCGCAAATAACTATGCCGGCAACTTTTGCATACCGTCCGGTACCGCTTTCCATTACACCCTGCATGCCGTCGTGTACCGCTTCAAAAATACTGTCATGTATATTTACAGCAGTGTGTTTTTCCCTGAATTTGTCCAGCAGCCCGTACGTATCGCCACCTTCAATAGAATCAACTATATGGGGGATCCTGTACCAGCCTTTGTTAGCCAGGTATGCCATTTCATTGGCAACCTGGATGGGAGTAGCCAGCACTTCGCCCTGGCCAATGCTAACCGAACGGAAAGTACAGAAATTCCAATGGCCATCTCCATATATCTTATTATAGGTTTTTGGTGTTGGTATCAACCCGCTTTTTTCGGAAGGTACGTCTACACCTAATTTATACCCGAGGCCAAAGGCGTACATGTAACGTGCCCACTGGTTAAGGCTGCTGTCGAGGTTAGGGTATTTCGGGTTGTTGATCACCCGTTGCATCACATTGGCAAAATACGTATTACAGGAATGCGTAATCGCACCTTTCAGCGCCCAAACACCGGGATCGAGGCAACGCATGGGTTTTCCGCAACCATAAAACGCACCTCCGCAACTGAATGTGGTGGTTGGCGTGATTACGCCTTCCTGTAGTCCTATAAGGCCCTGCAGGGTTTTAAAAGTTGAACCGGGTGAATAGTATGCATTTACGGTTCGGTTAATCAGAGGCAGGCTGGGATCGAGCAGCAGTTTAGCATAATGTTTCCTTCTTTCCGAACCGGTTAGCAATCGTGGTTTGTAAGTAGGGCTGCTTACCATGGCCAGTATGCCGCCGGTGGAAGGGTCAATGGCCACTACAGCGCCAACTTTGTTTTCCATCAGTTTTTCACCGAATTCCTGCAGTTCTATATCCAGTGATGTGTACATGTTTTGGCCGGCAATGGCGATGGTGTCAAATGAACCTTTCTCATACCTGTCTGTAAGCCTGTTCTTGTTGTCGCGTTTCCAGAATTCTATACCACGCTGGCCCATCAGTACTTTTTCATATGTTTTTTCCAATCCGGCCTTACCGGCATAATCTCCTATAAGGTACCCTTCGTCTTTATGCTGTTTCAGGAAATTGGAGTCCACTTCTGATAAATAGCCAAGTATATTTCCACCGGCATCATACGGGTAATCCCTTACCGGCCTTTCCTGTAAATAATAGCCCGGTGCCAGCCTGAACATATGCTCATTCAGTTTTGCCATTTTTTCTTCTGACAGTAGTGCTTCAAAAACAGAGGGCCTGTAACTTTTATTTTTGATGATGGCCGTGATAATCCTTTTCCTGAACTCGGCAGTATCTATCTGGAGGATATTGCAAAGGGTGGCGGTATCAGTTCCTTTAATTTTTCCCGGAACAACCATGAGGTCGTAAATGATGGTATTTTGAAGTATGGGCCTTTGTTTACGGTCGAATACGATTCCCCGGTCGGGGTAAATCACTTTCCGGAAAATGCCCTGGTCGTCGGCCAGTATCTTGTATTTGCTGGTGATTACCTGTAAAGTGAACAACCTGATGATGATAACCAGGAACATGCCTATAAAGATCAACCGGATTACGTTTTTTCTTGACTGGTTAAATACAGACACTGCTTTGCGCTTTTAATTGGTTTTTTGAGATTCGCGGTTAAAGTTAATGAAGTTGAAGATGTGTTATAACAGCTTTGTAAACAAACTGCCGAAGATTAACTTATTAAATGGTATTGGTCCTGAATTTTTGTTTACGTGTAAAGATCATTTCAGTAATAATTACCAGTATTAAACTGATGGCTGTTGAAAGGATGGTTTTAATAAAGAAATACCAGGCGTCTCCAAACTGCCATGCTTCCAGGAAAAAAAGCCAGGCATTGTGCAACAAAGCCAGAACGGAAGTATAAATGATATAAGGCAATAGTCCGCCCATACTTCTGATAGATGGTTCTTCATAGTTTGTTTCGGCGCCTTCCTGGGGAATCAGCAGGTTGATAAGGAATGGGCGAATATAGGCAATCAGCACACAGGCGGCAGTATGAAACCCGGGATGGTGGCGGAAACTATCGAGCGAAAAACCTACAATGGCAGCAATCAGCATCAGGAGGGTGCGGTTCATTTTAAAAGGCAACCAGAGAATGAACAGGAAATACAGGTATGGCGTTACCATCTGGTGCAGGTGGATCTTGTCCAGCACAAAAACCTGGAACAGGATGAAGCACGCAAAACGGAATATATATTTTATCAGGTTACCCATCAGTGTTTATCGGTATCAGTGCTGTTGTTTAAGTTTATCTAGTATTTCATTAACCGCTTCCTGGTCCCTGTTATCAATGGCATAAACATATTGCAGGTTATAAAAGTCTGTGCTGGTTTTGAATTTTATCCTGTAATTGCTGGTGCTTTTTTCTGCGAGCACTTCCAGTACGGTGCCTATCATCATTCCTTTAGGGAAAGTTGTGCTGAAACCACTTGTAATGATGGTATCTCCCCTGGCAACTTTTGCGCTTTTGGGGATATTCGTTAACGTTATAATATTAGGAACCTTACCATCCCAGTTCAATGTTCCGGTTTCACCGCCTTTCAGCAGTTTACCGCTCAGGCGGCTGTCTTTGTGGAGCAGGCTCATCACCACAGCAAAATCATCAGTCACTTCTGTAATTATACCAACCACGGAATTACCGGGGTCAACCACGCCCATGCCCTCATGAAGCTGCCCCTTTTTTCCCCTTGATAATACGATGAAATTATTTTGAGTGGAAATGGAATTGGAAACCACTTTAGCACTTAAATAGGTGAATTTCCTGTATTTCACCAGCGAATCAACCCTTATGGAATCAATTACGGTTTTAGAAACGGTATCGGGAAGTTCAAAATCAATTTTCAGTTTATTATAGAGCGCTTCATTGGCTTTTACCAGCGAATCATTTGTACGTTTAAGCAGGAAATACTTTTGTACGCGGTTGTACTGGTTGTTTACCCGTCCTGTAATATTGTTTGAAATATGGCCAAAAGCGGCTTCATGGTACCGGCTGTAATGAACAATCATGTATATGCTAAAACCCTGTAAAAGCAGGAAAATGAGCAGGTTTACATGTCGGCGGATAAAAAGGAAAATGTTACGCAATGCAGGTACAATATTTTGGATGTTGAATCATAAATGCCGGTTGACAAATACAGCTAACAGCAAAACCGCTTCAGCCGCTTATCTAAAACCGGATTTAAAATTAACGCATTACAAACGGGTACCGGTCATAATGCTTTAATGCAATGCCGGTGCCTCTTACCACACTTTTCAGCGGGTCGTCGGCCACATGTACGGGCAGTTTTATTTTTGCTGCCAGGCGCTTATCCAGTCCGCGTAATAATGCACCGCCACCGGTTATGTACAGGCCCCTGCGGTATATGTCTGATGCCAGTTCCGGCGGAGTTGTTTCCAGCGCTTTCAGGATGGCTTCTTCAATCTTGAAAATACTTTTATCAAGCGCTTCGGCAACTTCCTGGTAGCTAACCATAACTTGTTTGGGAATACCGGTTACCAGGTCGCGGCCGTTTACCGGTATATCGTCCGGCGGGTTGTCGAGGTCTTTCATCGCGGCCCCAACCTGTATCTTGATCTGTTCTGCAGTGCGTTCACCGATCAGTAAGCTGTGGTAACGGCGCAATGCTTCCATGATATCGGCGGTAAATTCATCGCCTGCAATCCGGATGCTCTGGTCGCAAACGATTCCCGCCAGTGCAATCACGGTAATACCGGTAGTTCCTCCACCTATGTCAATAATCATGTTTCCTACAGGCTCTTCCACATCAATACCTATACCCAGCGCTGCTGCCATGGGTTCATGAATCAGGTAAACCTCTTTTGCTCCGGCTTGTTCGGCACTGTCCCTAACAGCACGTTTTTCCACTTCGGTGATGCTGCTTGGTATGCAGATCATCATCCGCCAGCTTGGGGCAAATAATGGTTTTTTCGGGTATATCATTTTGATCAGTTCCCTGATCATCAGTTCAGCGGCATTGAAATCGGCAATCACCCCATCCCTGAGCGGCCTGACAGTACGGATGCTTTCATGCGTTTTTTCATGCATCATCAGCGCCTTTTTACCTACTGCCAGTAAATTTTTAGGGTTATTCCTGTCAAGGGCCACGATGGAGGGCTCGTTCACAACAACATCGTCATTATGTATAATCAGGGTATTTGCCGTACCCAGGTCAATAGCAATTTCCTGTGTAAAAAAATTAAAAATTCCCATATTTATCTGTGTAACACGCGAAAGTAATCAATGCAGGCAAAGTTGAAGGAAAATATTGGATTTAACAACGGCAGCCATTTTTATTTTTAAGTTTTACAGCTTATTATCACGGGTGTTTATAATCCGCCGCGCCTTGCTAAAAAAATTAGCAGCCAGGGCTCGCGCATTACAGGCCAAATTTAGTGTATTCATTTACGTTAGTTATTGCGGCTGTATGGCACGGAGGTTCGTTTTCAACAGAATTCGTACCCGATATCGCCCCTGTATTTCATGTCTTCAAAATACAGTTGCTCCATCATGTACACGGATTGTTCAGCAGCTTCCCTGATATTGCTTCCAAATGCGGTTACAACCAGCACCCTGCCTCCGTTGGTGATTACGTTTCCGTTCTGCTGTACGGTGCCCGCATGAAAGACCAGGCTGTCTTCCACGGGTTCTGTATTGATGCCTTCAATCTTTTTGCCTTTTGCATAAATGCCAGGGTAACCGCCACTGACGGCAACGGTGGCTGCGGCAGAACGTGGGTCTGTAAGTAAAGTCAGTTCATTTACCTTTCCTTCCGCAACGGCATTCAGTAGTTCTACCAGGTCGTTTTTTATCCTGGGTATCACCACTTCCGTTTCCGGGTCGCCAAGCCTGCAGTTGTATTCTATCATGTATGGGTCACCGTTATATATCATCAGTCCGAAAAACAGGAAACCCCTGTATTCCAGCTCATCCTGCTGCAGCCCGCGAATGGTTGGTTCAACGATTTCGGTAACAATCTTATTTTTCAGTTCGCTGTCAAAGAAGGGCAGGGGGCTTACAGCGCCCATTCCTCCTGTATTTAAACCGGTATCCCCTTCACCAACCCTTTTATAGTCTTTTGCTTCAGGTAACAGCAGGTAATGTTCACCGTCAGTGAGTGCAAACACGCTTACTTCAATCCCTTTCAGGAAAGATTCAACCACCACCTTGTTTCCGGCTTCACCAAATTTTGCCCGGTGAATGATCAGTTCAAATTCGGCCAGTGCCTCAATATGGCTTTGGCAAATAAGTACGCCTTTCCCGGCAGCCAGCCCGTCGGCTTTCAATACTACCGGTAAGCTGTGTGATTTTATATAATTAACCCCCTCTTCATAATTATCTGCTGTAAATTCCCTGTATGGTGCAGTGGGAATCCCATGCCTCTGCATGAAAGATTTTGCAAATGCTTTGCTGCCTTCCAGTTGGGAAGCGTTTTTGGTTGGCCCGATCACTTTTATATGAGTGGTTTCCCGGGCTTGTTTAAAAGCATCAACAATTCCTTTTACCAGCGGTTCTTCCGGCCCAACGATCACAAGGTCAACGTTGTTTTCAACTGCAGCCTTTTTCAGGTTTTCAAAATCGGTGATGGCAATCGGCAGGTTGGTGCCTTCTTTGGCAGTACCGGCATTGCCTGGAGCAATAAATAGGTTGTCGCAATGCCTGCTCTGTTTTAGTTTCCACGCAAGGGTATGTTCCCTGCCGCCGGCACCGATGATGAGAATATTCATGTGAGATTTTATTAGAGGTCAACAATTCTGTTTGCAAAATTAGAATTTACCTTCCTGATAGCAGTATTTATTTTATCAATGGCAATTGCATACGTTGTTTTTGTTACGGGTAATTTAAAAATACAGATGTTCAATGTGCGGTACTTAAAAGAATTTCACTATTTTGAGGCATTATAAAAACCAGCTTTCGTTAATTAAACCAACTAACATGTCTGAACAAGCAGTATCAAAGCAAAAACATCCTAAAGGCTTATGGGTTCTTTTCGGAACAGAAATGTGGGAGCGATTTAACTTCTACGGGATGAGAACCATATTGACATTATTTATTGTTAATGCACTTATGATGAGTAAGGAACAATCTTCCATTATCTATGGAGGCTTCCTTGGCTTATGCTATCTAACCCCTATGCTGGGTGGTTTTATTGCTGATAGGTTCCTGGGTAATCGGATATGTATCATGCTTGGCGGGTTACTGATGGCTACCGGTCAGTTACTGCTTTTCTTCAGTGCGAGTATATTCAGCGAAAATCTGGAACTGGCAAAAACTTTATTATATGTAGCGCTTGGAATAATCATTTTGGGAAATGGCTTTTTCAAGCCCAATATTTCCAGTATGGTTAGCAGTCTATACCCTAAGTCAGAAAGAAACAAACTGGATACCGCTTTTACTATTTTCTATATGGGGATTAACCTGGGAGCTTTTCTGGGACAGTTGATCTGCCCGCTTTTAGGAGATATTGTTGATAAAAATGGTGTGCGGGATGTTTTTGCTTTCAAATGGGGTTACCTCGCAGCTTCTATCGCTATGTTAATAGGAACTGTCACTTTCTTTCTTTTAAAGAATAAGTATGTAATAACACCAGATGGAAAACCGATTGGCGGATTGCCTTCAAAACATGATTCTGCCGATTATGAAGATGGCGAATCACAAAAAGCCGTTTTTTCTTCAAAGGCCCTGATTGGTGCCGTAATCGCATTTTGCGGTTTAGGATTACTTTTTCATTATGTATTTGGCCAAAATGTCATTTATTCCATTATTTATGCTAGCGGCCTTTCCCTGGCTGGATTGATATTGACGGATAATTCCTTATCAAAAGAAGAAAGAGACAGGATCCTGGTAATCTATATCGTTTCCTTTTTTATCATTTTCTTC
>CALKVC010000109.1 GCA_937996595.1 uncultured Chitinophagaceae bacterium | reverse complement strand
AAAGATACTGAAATGTGGGTTGTGGTTTGAGGTTTGAGGTTTGAGGTTTGAGGTTCGATCATTTACTATCGGCCAATTGCAATATGGTTTCCCATTCGTTTTGTGTAACGGGAGAAACGGAAAGCCTGCTGATCTTTATCAATGCCATACCGGAAAGGCGTTTGTCGGATTTTATCTTTGCCAGGGTAACCGGATTCTTAAGCCTTTTTACGGGTTTCACATCTACGGCTACCCAATTGGTATCTTCCGTGGATGGGTCCTGGTAAGCTTCCTTAACAACTTTTGCTATCCCTACAATGGCCAGGCCATCATTGCTGTGGTAGAAAAAAGCCTCATCGCCTTTTTTCATGGCCCGTAAATGGATGCGTGCGGCATAGTTCCTTACACCATCCCATACGGCATGTTTATCTTTTTCAAACTGATCCCAACTATATACAGATGGTTCTGATTTTATTAGCCAATATGCCATTTTGAAGAGGATATTAATGGTAATTAAAATGATAAAATAAACCGGATAATGCAGGATGATCAATCCCAGCCGGCAGCCAGTACATCTGCCACGTGCATGGTTTTAAGTGGCAAGGCTTTGGCTTTTATATAACCATCCAGTTGCATCAGGCAGCTTAGATCGGTAGAAATGATATAGTCGGCACCGGTAGCCAATGCATTATTAATTTTCTGATCTGCCATGCCAACTGATATGGGTTCAAACTTTACCGAAAACGTTCCGCCAAATCCGCAACATGTTTCGTTGTCTGCCATTTCAACCAGTTCAAGTCCTTTCACATTGCGCAGCAGTTTCCTGGGGCCTTCCTTTATCCTGCATTCCCTTAATGCCGCACAACTGTCGTGGTATGTGGCTTTTGCCTGCAGGGATGCACCAAAATGCTCTATTTTCAGTACATCAGTAAGAAATTCGGTAAATTCGTACACCCTTTTTCCAATATCTTTCCCTTTATGATGTGAAGCCGTGTTTTCAAATAACCTGGGATAATAATTACGTACAAAACCAACACAACTGGCGCTGGGAGCCACTATATAATCAACCGTATCAAAATCTTTCAGGAATTTTTCTGCCACTTCACGGGCTTCGTTTACAAAACCGGCATTGAAAGCCGGTTGTCCGCAACAAGTCTGGTTGCTGTTATATTCAACATCGCAGCAGGCTTTTTCCAGCACTTTAACCATATTAAAGGCTGTTTGCGGGTAAAGCTGGTCAATAAAACAAGGTATGAATAGTTGAACTTTCATTTAAAAATCAATAAAATTATTGTTACTGCAGCAGGTAATAAGATGGTTCTGCTGAATATTGGGAAAACAACAGCAACTACTTTTTATATTTAAAAGACTCCGATAATGATATCATTTTCAATGCAGTAACAGCAGCTTCCGCCCCCTTGTTTCCATGTTTTCCGCCGGTTCTTTCATCGGCCTGTAATTGTGAATCAACGGTTAACACCCCAAAGATAGAAGGTACGGGAAGCGACAGGTTCAATTGCAGGATGCCTTCTGTAACTGCCTGGCAAACATATTCAAAATGCGGAGTATCGCCCTTTAACACACAACCCAAAGCTATGAAAGCATGCGGTTTGTCATCTTTGTATTTATGTGTATCCCAGTATTGCTTTATGCCAAAAACGAGTTCAAATGCTCCCGGAACCGTTACCAGTTTATAATGCACCTGGTTGCGTTCAAGTTGTTCTGTACATCCTTTTTCAAGCAGGTCTACAATATGTTTGTTCCATTCGGTACGTATAATTACAACACAGGCATCCTTTGGTAACCGGATGCCTGCTGTATTCATTATATCAGTTGGACTCAACGCCATGTTCTTTGAAAATTATGGTCAATGCTTTATTCAAAAACGCCCAGCCTGGCCAGGTGTTTTTCCACATCACCAGAAGTAACGGCCGTATTTGCCGGGAATTTTTCTTTCAGTTCCTTATACAGCTCTATGGCTTCTTTGTTTTTTCCCATGGCATCGGCATAGGATGCGGCAATAAGCAATGCGTAAGGCGTAGAAGCTTCATCTTTGGCATTTACCCTGGCCGCTTTCTTATAATAATTAAATGCTTCTTCGGTATTCTTTTTTTCTGCATAAGCATGTCCAAGCAGGATATAAGCCTTGCTTTCCACCTGGTAGGCCCCGTTACCTTTAAACTCTTTCAGGTATTTGATGGCTTTATCAAACTCCCCTATTTGCAGGTAACTGGCGCCAGCGATGAATTTGGCCCTGTTGCCGGATTTTGTTCCTCCATATTTACTGATAACAGATAAAATACCGGTTATCTTGTTGCCTTCCAGTGACCCGCCGTTTAATACCAGGTTAACAGAATCCTTATTGAATGTGGCACCGGCCATCTTGTCAAACAGGTTTTCTGCAGCAAATATCATTTCATTTGCTTTGCGTTCGTTGGGCTTTACATAAAAGTTCTGGTATGCATACCATCCACCTATCAGTAATATGAAAGCAGAACCGACATAAATGATCGGCTTGCTGAATTTATCCCAGAATCCTTTTGCTTTAACCAGAACTTCCGGTTGTTCAGTTACGGTTGCTGTTGTGTTCTTTTCTGCCATTTTCTTACATACACCTGTATGGTCTACATCCAGGTTTTTTTTATTGAAAAAATTATTTACTTATTTCTAATGTCCTTTATTTAGATAATCCGCCAATATACCTGGCATGCATCAATCCATAATAAATGGGTAATCTTCCTGCACATACACATCTTTCAGTAATTCATCATCTGAAGGCCAGGGGCTTTCTTCAGCGAACTTAACCGATTCTTCCACTTCATGTTTCACCCTATCATGAATCGCTTCAATATCTGCATCGCTAACCTTATACTGCGTTTTAAGTACATTCAACACGGTTTCAATAGGATCTTTTTCCTTGTATTCTTCCAGTTCTTCCTTGGTACGGTATTTCTGCGGGTCGCTCATGCTATGGCCCTTATACCGGTAAGTCTTTATTTCCAGCAGTGATGGCCCGCCTTTTTCCCGGGCACGGTTAACGGCACGTAACACCGAGTTATGCACTTCCTCCGGGCTCATCCCATCTACACTGTCTGCAGGCATTTCATAGGCATCAGCCAGTTTATAGATATCAAGTACTTTACTGGTTCGTGCCACCGAAGTTCCCATGGCATACTGGTTATTCTCGCAAATGAATACAACAGGAAGGTCCCACAGCATGGCCATATTAAAGGTTTCATGCAACATGCCTTGCCTGGCTGCCCCATCGCCGAAAAAGCAAAGAACCACATTTTTGGTTCCGCGGTATTTTTCAGCAAAAGCAAGCCCGGCGCCGGTTCCAATTTGTGCTCCCACAATTCCGTGGCCTCCGAAGAAATTCTCTTTTAATCCAAAGAAGTGCATACTGCCTCCTTTGCCCTTACTGCAACCGGTTGCCTTTCCATATAATTCAGCCATACAACTCTTGGCAGTCACACCTTTTGCGATAGCCAGTGCATGGTCGCGATAAGCCGTGATGAATTTATCATCCGGGTTGGTAGCCGTCATACAGCCGGCAGCCACTGCTTCCTGGCCAATGTACAGGTGGCAGAACCCGCGGATCTTCTGCATACCGTATAGCTGGCCTGTTTTTTCTTCAAAACGGCGTAACAGCAGCATCAGTTCGTACCAGTATAGATAAGTTTCTTTAGAAAACTTTGTAGCCAAGGATATAAATTTAGGCGGCAAAGATAAGGGAGAAATTGGAAAATGTAACATATTGAACCATATGGGGAAAATGACCTTTTCAATGGTAAACAAATTATGATTACCGATAATAATATCATTTATTTCAATTACCGGCTTTACACAGGTACGGTGTAAATTAACCCGCTTTCACCGAATTAACGGATCAACCATACGGTCCCTTTTTCTTTAGTTATAAAACCGTTACCAGCCTGGTAACTGATATAGTAAATATATACCGCAGCGGGCTGTTTTTTCCCGTTCAGGGTTCCATCCCATCCGGCCGGGTAAATACTTGTACTGAAAACTTTTTGTCCGTACCTGTTGAAAATTTCAAATCTGTAATCAGTAGTTTCCTGGGTAATGATTGGCCTAAATATATCATTTACACCATCGCCATTGGGCGTAAATGCATTGGGAACACTGATGGGTAAACAATCCGGTTTGTGTATAACCCTTATTGTATCTGCACCTTTACATTCATTAAAATCTGATACGTTCAGCCAATAAACGCCAGGCTGCCTTATTGTTAGATAATGATTGGTGTCACCAGAATTCCATAAATAGTTCTTATAGCCAGGAATATCAATATTAAATGCCGCTCCGGTACATAACCAATTATCTGGCGGTAAAAAATGTTGGGGTATACTGTCAAATCCGTTGACGACCAGGCTATCAATAGCTGTACAGTTATTACTGTTGGTAACTACCACCCAGTAAGTACCGGTGTCATTGATAGTAAAAGATGATGCTGTGCTCAAATCCTGCCAAAGATATTTATCAAATACACCCGGCGTAATCTGTAAAAAACTGCCGGCACAAATGCGCCTGTTAACGCCCAGGTCTGGAATTGGGTTCGGATGTACCGTTAACCTTGTAATAACAATTGAATCGCAACCCGCAATTGTTTGCATTGAATCGGTATAACTACCAGGATTGGTCTGTAAACCACCTCCTGCAAGAATTGATTGCCCTTCGCAGATTGCCGTATCTGTTGTGCTGTATTTTTTCCCGATATCCAGGTTTAACGTGATGATACTGTCACACCCGGCATTATTAGAAATTACCTGGGTAAAACGTCCGCTACCTGTAAACAACTGGCCGTTTACAATTATTGGATTGCAGCTACTCAATTGAATTGAAGAACTTGTATTGGCAGTACATGGTTGTTTTAATTTCAGCATGTACCCATTGGGATTTTCTCCGGAAGTGAGATTATACATATCAGGTCCCGGATTAAAATCAACAATTTGGAAATAACGGCCTGTAGTGTATATGTTTCTGGCAGAATCTGCAGCTATTGACAATCCCTGGTTCAGGCCTCCATATAAATTTTTAGCCCATATAAAATTTCCATTGGCATTTAATTTTAAAATGTAAGTATTATATGAACTTTCTGCAATAAGGTTAAAAACCGGTGGCCCAGGGTCAAAATCAGCAATACCCCAAAAAAGCCCGGTAATATAACAATTGTGCTGGTTATCGGTTGTTATCCCTTTACCGTAGGTTTCAATACCTCCTCCAATTGATCTTGCCCAAATGAATTCACCATGCTTGCTGATTTTTAAAATAAAAGTGGCCACAATATTTGGTACAGGTGAAGACAGGTTATAAACTGAAGGCCCCGGGTCAAAATCTCCGGCGCCATAAAAAACACCCGTAACATAAATATCCTTATTATCATCTGCAGTTACAGATAATCCCCTGTCAGAAGACAAGCCTCCTGCAGATCCTGCCCACAAGAAATTACCAGATGCATTTAGTTTTAATATGAATATATCAGACAGCCCGATTGGGGCTAAATTCAACGCGGCGGGGCCAGGGTCAAAATCGGTTTCCGAAATAAACAGGCCCGTCATACAAATAGAACCTTCTTCATCAATTGAAATAGCTGTAGGTGTTGCACGTTTTATTTCCCTTGCCCAAATGAAATTGCCATTAATATCAAGTTTAAGAACATACAAGTCCCCTTCATCAGAACCTGTAAAAAAGAATTCCCCCTGCCCCGGGTTAAAATCTACTTTTCCTTTAAAATTCCCTGCCACAGATATGTTCCCAAACATATCTGAATCTATAGCCACTCCATCATTATCATAGCTGGCCATGTTTTCCAATTTTTTTACCCAGTTAAAATTGCCGGCAGATGACAACTTCAAAATGAATGTATTATAGTTGCCCAGGGATGTGCTCAAAGACTGAACTGCAGGCCCCGGATCAAAATCTGTTGGCATTTTGAACTGGCCTGTAATACATATGTTACTTTCATTATCAATGCAGATACTTTTGGGGACAATTCCGGATGATTCAATTTGTTTAACCCATACCAAATTGCCGGTAGCATTTAATTTAATGATGAACAGATCGGTAGATCCCGATGAGAGGAGCAATTCAACCGGCCCCGGATCAAAATCTACAGATTGGGTAAATGTTCCGGTCATATATGTATTGCCAAAACGATCAGCAACCATTGAACTTATTTCCTGGTTTCCTGAAACTGGGTTGCTTTTAAAAACGTTCACCCAATCAAATGTTGCCTGCTGGGCAATCAAACAGATAGGGAAGAAAAAACAGGACAGGAGCAGGTATATGTATTTCAACAATCTGAAATGATTAAACATCAGCCAAATCCTTTTATGAAAGCATGACAATATAAATATACAAAAAATGAAGAAACATTAGGCATTACATGAAGGCATGCAGTTTTTGTATCTTGCATATCCATATGTTTACACTGAATAAAATCACGATCACTCATTTCAAGAATTACGAGTTTGCTACATTTAATTTTGAACAGGCTGTTACCGGAATTTGCGGCTTAAACGGAGTTGGAAAAACAAACCTGCTGGATGCCATTTATTACTGCTGTTTCACCAAAAGTTATTTTTCAGGCACAGATGCTTTACATACACGGTTTGGGGCGGATGGTTTCAGGCTGGAAGCCTATTTCATAAAAGATGGAAAAGAACAAAAACTGGTGTGCATTTACCGGGGCGGCGGCAAAAAGGAGATTTTACTGAATGATGTTCCATATGAAAAATTCTCCAAACATATTGGAACCTTTCCTGCAGTTATGATAGCACCGGATGATATAGAACTCATAACAGGTACCAGCGAACATCGGCGCAGGTATGTAGATACCGTATTGAGCCAGTTAGATGCCGGTTACCTGCAACAGCTCATTATTTATAACAAGGTACTTCAGCAACGAAACAGCCTGTTAAAAAAGATGGCGGATGATAAACCCGGTTCTATGGAAGTGCTGGATATACTGGATGAACAATTAGTTTTACCAGGTGCAGAAATTCATACAAAAAGGGATGCTTTATTGCAGGAATTGATTCCCCTGGTACAACAGTTTTACCAGATGATTGCAGATCATTCAGAAAAGGTGGCACTGCAATATTCCAGTCAACTGAACAATACCCCATTTGATACATTGTTAAAACAAAACAGGCAAAAAGATATTATGTTGCAGCGCAGTAATGCAGGTGTGCATAAAGATGATATCTTGTTTGAACTGAATGGACAGGTGTTCAGGCATATTGCATCACAGGGCCAGCGTAAAAGCCTGTTGTTTGCGCTGAAACTGGCCGAATATAGTTTACTGAAAAAAAACAAGGGGTTTGCTCCTGTTTTATTGCTGGATGATGTTTTTGAAAAATTGGACAGCATCAGGATGCAACAGTTGCTTTCCTGGGTTTGCAGGGAAAATGAAGGACAGGTTTTCATCACAGATACACACCGCGACAGGCTGGAAGAAGCATTTGATTCGCTGGATGTGGAATTTCAGATTATTGAACTATAGTCACAAATACCTGTACACAACGGGCAGCATACAATAAAAGGCCCTTTATTTGCTCAGTTTTGTGTGTTTGCAGCAATTATTTTTTTCAATGTACCTTTACAAAATGGGTGAACTTTCCTTACAGGAAGCGATGCAGCAGTTTTTATCGAAAAGCCGTTTAAAGAACGGTATACAGGCTGTGCGCATTGAATCATTATGGGAAGAAATGATGGGTAAAACCATTGCCAAATACACTGATAAGATTGAAATCATCAATACAACCCTTTTTGTATCCACGCAAATTGCTTCATTAAAAAATGAACTCGTTTACCAGAAAGAAAAGATCATAGAACGGGTGAATGAAGCCATGGGGGAAACTGTTATCCGGGAAGTAGTGATCAGGTAGGTTGTTGCCGGTTCTGTTTTATATCCAGCTTATTTATTCAGTAAAGGCCTTACCGTATAGCCTTCTTTTTCCAGCAGTTCAATTACGCCGTTTTCTCCGGCCAGGTGCCCGGCTCCAACGGCAATGAATATACTTTTTCCAGGTAATATTTTTTTTAGCTGCCCTACCCAATTAATGTTTCGTTTATCAAGCATGATATACCGGCTCTCCCCCAGCCCTGATTCCGTTTTTGACATCATCTTTTCTATCTCTTTCATCTGCTGGTTTTTATAAACTACCAGCAGGCTATCAAACATGTTCCTGTATATGTTAAAGCTGTCAATAGTATTCAGCAGGCCTTTTGCCTGTGTTTCATAAGGGATACTGTCAAAAACAGCGCCCTGTTCTGCGATGGTTTCAAATCCCTTCACCTCTTTTTTCCCCTGCTGAGCCAGTTTAAGCAATTCCAGGTCTATTCCGCTTAATGATTTGCATGGCATCAGTTTTGGATACAGCACTGCTTCAATTACGGAAGGCTTCATCCGTTTCATTCCTGACAATGACTGGCCGAGGCTGTCTTTGAAAAATGTTTCAAGCCTGCGGTAATCTGCTTCACTGTACAGGTCGTTTAATGTTAACCCTTTCCGCATATTTATGAAAAGTAAGCCGCCCAGGGTATTGGAAGGGTCATCCAGGTCCATTTCAAAATACACTTCGTCGGCAGCGGCGATTGCTTTTTTCAATTGGCCGCTGAAATGAATATCTTCCCTGCAAAGCAGGTGAAATGTGCCAAACAGGTAACTTGGCTTTTCAAGCCCCTTTCCGCTTATTTCCCATAACAGCGTGTTCCCATCCGGGTTTGGTTGTAATTTTTCAGTTTGCTGGGCTAAACATGACTGAAAACATATGGCGCAAACCAGCAATTGTATTAGTTTCATAAATAAATATTGCAATAAAGATAACTGCTTATTAAATATGCTTACATTAGTTTAACTTTTTATATTATGAAACACAAATTGTATCCCATCCTGCTTCTCCTTACATTAATCCCAATGCTTGTTTTTTCGCAAAAAGACATTCCGGATTTTGGAAAAGTGGAAAAGGCCGACCTGGAAATGAAACAATGCCCGTTTGATGAAGCAGCAGAAGCGATTGTGCTGTTTGATGTGGCTGAAGCATTTTGTTTCCTCAATCTAAACTCACCTTCTAATCCGTTAAGTTCACAAATGGAAAGACGTGTACGGATTAAAATATTGAATAAAAAAGGGCTCGATTTTGCAAACATCCGTATCCCTTTTTTAACAATGAATAATTTGGAAGAAATTAAGAACCTTTCGGCACAAACCATAAACCAGGATGAGGCTGGCAATATCGTGATAACCAAGCTGGACAAAAGTTCAGTATACACCAAGAAGATAAACAAACGGCTTTCTGAAGTCACTTTTGCTATGCCTGATGTAAAAGCAGGAAGCATCATAGAATACAAATATAAATCTGATGCCATGTACCTGGCAGCCATAAAGCACTGGTATTTTCAAAGTTCAATACCGGTAAGGCTTAGCCGATATACGCTCAATTTCCCGGTTGAACTGGTCATTTCCGCAAAACCGAAGGGGATGTTCGAGGTTGAAATGACTGCAAACAGCCGGGAAGGGAGAAACATAAAGAAATATGAAATAAGGGAAGTACCTGCATTACGTGATGAAGCATATATATCATGCGACAAGGATTACCTGCAGCAGCTTGAGCCATACCTGATATCGCTTGACCTGCCCGGGCAGCTTTCTCAGAACCTGGTAAGAAAGTGGCCCCGTATTGTTCAAAACCTCATTGATGATGAAGATTTTGGTGTTCAGTTGAAAAAAAACCTTCCCCGGACCAGCGATCTTGATGCCATGCTGGTAAATGTGAATGATCCTTACCGGAAGATGCAGATTATTTATAATTATGTACGAAAGAATATGCAGTGGAATGAATCCTATGGCATTTGGGCCCTGCAGGGAGTAAAACCGGCCTGGAAAGACAAAAAAGGCACAACCGGCGAAATTAACCTGATACTGGTTAACCTGTTGAAAGATGCAGACCTTGACGCATCTCCCATATTGGTTAGTACCAGGAGCAACGGCAGGGTAAACCTGGGCATTGCTGATGAAGACCAGTTTAACAAAGTAATGGCTTATATAACTATTTCGGATAAACGCTATATACTTGACGCCACGAACCACTATACACCGGCACAACTGATACCATCCGATGTGTTGTTTACAGATGGACTGCTCATCAGTAAATCCAGCGCAGGTATTTGGGGCTGGAAAGATATGATTGACAATGACCATTATTATGACACATATACAACCGTTGAAGCCACTATCAGTGAAACCGGGTCAATTTCAGGAAAAGCCATCATCAATTGCACAGATTACAGCCGGGTAGACAGGATGCCTGTACTGGAAAAAGGAAATGAACAATTCATTGAAACCTATTACAAACCGGCAGTAAATAATTTAAACATCAGTGAATTTACAGTAGAAAACAAAGACATCGATTCTTTGCCGCTCATACAAAAATGTTCTTTCACCCAACCGGTAAACCATTCAGGAAACTATTACTATTTCAATGTAAATGTTTTTTCAGGGCTGGAAAAAAACCCATTCATAGCCGATACAAGATTCTCTGACATTTTCTTTGGTGCAAAGCAGATTTATACGATTGAATCAAGCTATACCCTTCCGGCCGGTTTCATGTTTGATGCGCTTCCCAAAAATATCCAGATGCGAATGCCCGACAGCAGCATCATCTTTAAAAGGTATTCATCTACCAGCGGTGAAAAGCTATCAGTAAGAATTGACCTTGAATTCAATAAGCCGGTATACAGTTATGAAGATTATGGGCTTTTTCATGAATTCTATAAGAAATTATTTTCCCTGCTGAATGAGCAGTTTGTGTATAAGAAGAACTGATTTGTTTAATCAAAAAGTGTCTTTTAAGTCAAATACCCTGCTTTCTTTGGGCAAATTAACCGGCAAAACAATCAACATGAAACAGTTACTGCTTTTTATTCTTACCATTCTTTTACATATATCTGTAATTGCCCAAAAAGAAATAACCTCGTATGGAAAACTGAATAAGGCCGACATGGAAATGACGGAATGCGAATTTGACAAAGGAGCAGTTGCCTGCAAACTGCTGGAAACGGGAAATATGTTCTACGATCGTGGAACAGCCGGTATAACCCTGTTTAAAACCGTTTATGAAAAACGCATCAGGATAAAGATCCTGAAAGATAAAGGGCTTTCATTTGCCAATATCGAGGTGCCCTTTTACAGCCATAATAATTTTGAAAAGCTTTCAAAGATTGACGCATGTACCTATAACCTTGACGCATCGGGCAAAGTAAAAGTAACGGATGTGGATAAAAGTTCGGTCTATATTAAAAAAATAAACCGCCAGGTAAGCAGGCTGGTGATCGCTTTTCCGGAGGTGAAAGTTGGCAGCGTTATAGAATACCGTTACCGCCTGGAACGGGAAACCTACAATCATATCAAAGACTGGTATTTCCAGGATGTAATACCAACCGTTTACAGTGAATACGAGATAAATGTCCCCAATTTCTTTGTATTCAGTGTGCAGCCAACGATCACTGATAAGATGGATGAAAAGCAGAAAGAATTTGATGATGTGATAACAGTTGGCAATAATGCAATACAGGTAAAATCTACAAGGATAAAATACAGCATGAACAACCTGGTTGGCATCAGGGAAGAACCGCATATGGCTGCAGCCAGGGATTACCTGCAGCGGATAGAATTCCAGTTATCCCGGCTCGACTTTGGAAATGGTAATGTTGAAAATTTAAGGACTAACTGGTCTGATCTGTCAAACGGCCTGCTGAAAGATGCTGATTTCGGTGGCCAGCTTACAAAGCAGTTAACCGAACTGGACCCACTGGTAAAAGAAGCCATGAAACTGGATGATGCAAATGAAAAGATAAAGCTCATTTACAATACCATCCGGAACGGTATGCGTTGCTATGATTCAGAAGCTATTTATGCTGATGCCGGCATTTCAGATGCCTGGAAAAAAAAGGAAGGTAATGCAGCGGATATAAACCTGCTACTAATAAATATCCTTCGAAAATGCGGAATACACGCAAATCCAATACTACTCAGTACCAGGGACAATGGTTTGATAAATGCCAATTTTCCATTCCTTAACCAGTTCAATACCATGATGGCATATGTACAAAGCGGCAACGGTTTTCTGGTAATGGACGCTTCAGAAAAAATGGCTGATTACAGACTTACCCCGGTAAGCATTGTGAATACCAGGGGATTTATAATAGAAGAAAACGGGGGCCGGATATTTGATGTTATTGACAACACGCACCACTATGATATAACAGTGGCGATTAAGGGCACTATTGATGAAAAATCTGTGATGACAGGTGAAGGACAGGTTATCTGTTCCGATTATGCAAGGAGGGAACGGGTTAAAGCATACCTCGACAATACGGCCGCCTTTACACAGGAGTATTTCACAAAACCTTACCCGGCTGTTTCTGTTACTGATGTCAGTTGCAAAAATTCAGATAATGATACGCTCCCGTTCATACAGAAGGTTAATTTCTCCAGCAGCCTGAACAGCTCCGGCGAATACAGCTACTTTACCACTAATTTATTTTCCGGAATCACTAAAAACCCCTTTATTGAAGACAGCAGGATTACCGATATTGACTTCGGGTTCAAACAGCATTATACCATTTACGGTAATTTCATTATCCCGGAAGGATACGCTTTTGACGCATTGCCACAGAGTATCACCATGAGCATGCCTGGTAAAGGGGCTCAGTTCACAAGGATTATGGATGCCCGTGACAATATGATGAACATGAAAATAAATGTAGATTTCAACCTGCCATTTTACCTGTCATCCGACTATGGGGATTTCCATGAATTTTATAAGAAGCTTGTTTCATCATTAAATGAACAGGTTGTTATTAAAAAGAAGAAATAACATGAAGCCTTTTATTTTAATTATCACTTTTTTTTCATGTTTAACCCAGTTTATACGCGGCCAGCTTCCGGTATCTGCGTTATTGCCTGTAACAGATAAACTGTTGCAACATGCCAATTCGATAAAACGAGAAGAAAATATCGAATTCGACATAAAATCGAAGGATAAAGCATATTACCGCGTTCATAAACTGGTAACCGTACTTAATTCAGCAGCCAGGAGTGAACTCCAGTTCGACTCATATGCTGATAAATTCCGTAGTTTGGAGGAAGCGACAATTGCTGTGTTTGATGCTTCGGGAAAAATGATAAAGAAATATACAAAAAAGGAAATGATCAATTTCAATGACGGGGAAGGCCTTGTTTCTGATGGCAAATATTATTACCTGAATATACCGGTAAACGCTTACCCGGTTCACATCCTTACCGATTATGAAATTAAGCATACCGGTTTACTGTCATATCCTGCCTATCGGGTACAATCAATAAACCAATCAGTTCTGCAAAGCTCTTTTACCGTTTCCGTACCGTCGTCACTTGACATACGGTTTAAGCAACGGAATTTCAATACATCACCTGCAATAAATAATGATTCTGATAAAAAAATATACAGGTGGTCTGTACAAGATATGGAATCATTGAAGTATGAAGAAGGCAGTGTTAGTTATGAAAGTTATTTTCCGGGTGTAATCATCGCACCCAATCAATTTGAACTGGATGGTTACAGTGGAGATATGACAAGCTGGGAAAAATTCGGATTCTGGTATGGTTCACTATCCAGGAATGCCATGAACCTGCCGGAAGAAAGGAAAACATTTTTCAGGTTACTTGTAAAGGATGCTGCAAACGACAGGGAAAAAGCATCTGTTATTTACAGGTACCTTCAACAGAATTTCAGGTATGTATTGATAACATTAGGTATTGGAGGTTTCAAGCCATTTGAGGCAACATTTGTTGACAAGAAAAAATATGGTGATTGCAAAGCCCTGAGTAATTACACACAGGCCTGCCTGGATGCAGTTGGCATCAGGAGCCACCAGGCCCTGATAAATGCCGAATACAACAAAGAACCTGTTGATCCGGATTTTCCTTCTAACAGTTTTAACCATGTCATATTATGTATCCCAATGGAAAAGGATTCCGTATGGCTTGAATGCACCAGTAATACCAATGAATTCGGTGTACTGGGCAGTTTTACAGAAAACAGGAATGCACTACTGATAACGGCAGAAGGCGGAAAGTTGGTAGCAACACCCAAAAGCAAGGCTAACCAAAACTGTTTTCATACAAATTGCCAAATCCTATTACGCGATGACGGAACCGGCAATGTAAAAGCGGGCTTAAACACTTCGGGTGAATACAGCACGCCATTCCTGCTTACAGATAAAAAAGATGATCAAATAAACTACCTTGTAAATACGTTGGGTTTCCTGCAACCTGATGATTTCTTAATTACACAGACTGATCATACCGGTCCTGCATACCAGTTGGAAATGGAAATTGAAAAAGTACCTGCTTTTACTGCAGGAAATAAATTTTTCCTTAATCCCCGTGTATATAAGATATGGAAATCCGTATTACCCAATACAGCAAACCGCATGCAGGATTATTATTTCCATAACCCGTTTATAAAAACAGATACCAGTATTTACCAGCTTCCTGCAGGTTTTGAACTGGAGGCCTTACCGGAAACCAAAGAATTGAAATTTGAATACGGCAGTTTCATATCTAAGTACCGGTACGACAAGAACAAAAATCAATTAATAACTACCGCATACCTTGAATTGACCCAGCATAAGATTCCGGCAAAGCACTATACCGGTACGAAGACATTTTTTGATAATGTGCTGGCAGAATACGATACAAAAATCATTATAATAAAAAAGGATTAACAGCTTCCATCGCTATTGCTTAACCTATCCCATGCAAACTGCCGCCTTTTTCAAATAAAGGGGCGATGCTTTTTTCAATGGCCGGGTCTTTTTCTACGGGCGGTGCATGATGCGGCTTTATCCGTGCATCCAGTAATAGCGGGCCCCGGCAACCCCAGTGCTTGTTTTCAACAGAAGCATCAACACCATAAACATCATGAGAAGGGTTGCAGCGCGTGAATGCTACCCACAGGAAATTATTCAATGTGGCGGCTGTAAATAATGCGTCGTCACAAATAACAAGCATCACGATCCCTTCTAATGAAAATCCCCTTAACCTGTTATCCAGTTCATCCATTTCTTCTGTTGCCTTTTCGTAAGATACAAAGCGGTTTAACCTGATGGCTATAATGCCGGGCATAACAAGTACGGGATCATTTATTAATCCGGATGACGACAATGAGGCGGGAACAGTATTCGCCAATTCCCTGAGCGGCGGGCCATAAGCCGCCAGTACCAGCTTGCTGCCGGTGTTAAGCCCGGTGCCTGAATAATCAAGTGTATCGATGCTGGTATTGGTGTAAAAATGAAGGTCACGTTCCAGGTTAATCCTTTGCAACATATAAAGCAGGAATGATGCTGTATCATGTGCAGAAACCCTGTTTTCATCATCAGCCGTTATGAATAGGAATTTGGCCAGGCTCAACTGCCCGGTTCCCAGGATATGGTTGGCAATAGTAAGCAATTCGGCCGGCTGGCGGGTAAGGGAATAAGGTGTATACCGTTCGCTGCCAACAGCTAACAGTAAGGGATGTACGCCAGCAGCGTCCACGGCATGCACTTCCTGTAAGCCGGGTATCTCCTGCTGAACGGCGCTGCCGGTAATGGCATGTATCAACTGCCCGAAACTGGTATCTTCCTGAGGTGGCCTTCCAACCACCGTAAACGGCCAGATGGCGTCCTTCCTGGCATATACCTTATGCACTTTCATCAGCGGGAACGGGTGTTCAAGGCTGTAATAGCCCAGGTGGTCGCCAAAGGGCCCTTCCGGTTTGTTCTCGCCCGGAAACACTTCCCCTGTAATTACAAAATCGGCATCGGTACTGATGCAAAAACCATCCCGGTAAGCATACCGGAACCGCCTTCCACCCAGCACTCCGGCAAATGTCATTTCACTTAACCCTTCGGGTAATGGCATAACAGCCGCCACCGTATGTGCCGGAGGGCCGCCTACAAAAACACTTACTTTCAGCGGTTGCCCTTTCCTGTTAGCTTTATGCTGGTGTACGCCAATGCCGCGGTGCAACTGGTAGTGAAGGCCAACTTCCCTGTTCTGCAGGTATTCGTTACCGCTTAATTGTATGCGGTACATGCCCAGGTTGGCATGCATGATGCCGGGCCTGTCAATATCTTCGGTATAAACCTGCGGAAGCGTTACAAAAGCACCGCCGTCTTTTGGCCAGTGTTTTATTAACGGCAGGTCTGAAATACTGATCTGCTGAAATAATACCGGTTTGTTAACCGGGTTCTTTAAAGGGAAGGCTTTTAAAGCAGCTAAACCGGTCCGTAAATGCCTTACCGGATGTTTAAACGCCTGTACCGGGTCATTTTTTAAAGCAATCAGTTGCTGTACAGGCTGCAAGGTATCCCGGAAAATATACCGGCTCCGTTCAATGGTTCCGAAAATATTTGATGCCGCCCGGAAAGGGCTTCCTTTCACGTTTTCAAACAACAGTGCCGGTCCGCCGGCTTCAAATACCCGTAAATGAATGGCGGCCATCTGCAGGTTAGGGTCAACTTCCTCGGTTATCCTCACCAGCATGCCAGCCCTCTCCAGGTCTAACAGGCAAGCTTCCAGTGAATGATACGCCATGTATTACAATTTGATATTCATTAATGAAACAAATAAAATTCCAGGAGGTTGCCTAAAACGGTCAAATTAAATTTGCTTAATAGATTTTCGGACATTCCATCCTCGATTTCCTCGATTTCTTAGAATCGTAACGGAACTCAATCTCCCGCTTTTTTGGGGTAAGCCTAATCCTGAAGGTAAGCCCGGTAAAGTAATACCAGTCTTTGCTTTTGGGGTTTCCGCGGGGAGTGCCTCCGGCTGGATACGGGCCGCCGCCCGGTAACTCATCACTCCGGTATGCAATATCTGCCGCTTTCTGCCCCCTGTTGGCAGCCAAAACCAGTTCATCTACATAAGTGGTGCTAACATCATCCAGGTAATCGGTAAATGTTTTCCTGAATCCAACTACTATCCCTATACGCTTATTGTCATTAATGGCCCACTGAATGCCTCCTCCAAAAGGGATTGAATACTGCCGCAGCTTATAATCTTTTCTTCCCTCAAAAAAACCCTGCCCTTCAGTACTCAGTTCAGCCAGTAAAATACGGTTACCCTTGCTGTCTTTTGTAAATGGATTGAAATCGAATAAAGAAACACCTGTCATCAAATATGGAGAAACCCTGTACCTGTATAGATCGAGTAACACATACTCGGCGCCCAGCGAATACTCATACAGGTAAGAAAAAAAACTGAGGTTACGTATTTTGTTTTTACTGCTATACTCATCGCTCGCACCGATTCTGCCATAGGTGAAATCGCCGCGGATCAGCAGTTTTTCATTTACTTCAAATAGTAACCCCACACCAAAGGCAAGGTTTGACTGATTGAAAGTAAACGGCTTTTCCTGCAGTTCCCCGGAATAATTGCTGGAACCTGCAAAAACACTGGCAAAAAAGTTCTGTGCGCTGGTTTCAATGCCTGTGAATACAGATAAAGATAAAACCAGGATTTTTGCATGTTTGTAAATGCTACACAATTGATTATTTCTTTAGGTACATCACTTCTTTGATAAGCTTTACCGTACGTGGCACGTCTGGTAAATAAGCAGCTACCAGGTTGGGGGCATAGTGCATGGGAGCATCGGCTGAAGTGATCCTCCTGATGGGTGCATCCAGGTAATCGAACCCTTCCTTCTGGATACGGTAAGAAATTTCAGAAGACACAGATGCAAACGGCCATTGTTCTTCTACTATAACCAGCCTGTTTGTTTTCTTTACACTTTCCAGGATGGTAAACCAATCCAGCGGCCTGATGGTGGCAAGGTCAATCACTTCCGCTTCAATTCCCTCTTTGGCCAGTTCTTCAGCAGCTGCCAGTGCCACTTTCATCATTTTATTGAAACTTACAATAGTTACGTCTTTACCCGGCCTTTTGATAAATGCTTTTCCGATTGGCAGCAGGTATTCTGTTTCAGGTACTTCTCCTTTATCACCATACATCAGTTCGCTTTCCATGAAAACAACCGGATCGTCGTCCCTGATGGCGCTTTTCAACAGCCCTTTGGCATCATACGGGTTTGAAACAGATATCACTTTCAGCCCGGGTATATTGGCATACAATGATTCAAAAGCGGTGGAATGCTGGGCGCCTAACTGCCCGGCAGACCCATTTGGCCCGCGGAATACAATCGGGCATCCTACCTGTCCTCCGCTCATGGCCAGCATTTTAGATGCTGTGTTCAATATCTGGTCTAAAGGCAACACCGCAAAATTCCAGGTCATAAACTCTACAATCGGCCTCAGCCCGTTCTGAGCCGCACCTACAGCAATGGCAGCAAAACCCAGTTCAGCGATCGGTGTATCAATAACCCGCTTTTCGCCAAATTCTTCCAGCATTCCCTGGCTTACCTTATACGCCCCATTATACTCAGCCACTTCCTCCCCCATCAGGAATACCCTTTCATCCCTTCTCATCTCTTCCTGCATTGCTTCCCGCAAGGCTTCTCTAAATGCAATTTGTCGCATGCCCAATTATTTACGCTTTAATTAATGAATCGATGCAAATTTATTCCAATGAAGGCACACTAACAAATTGTGATTAACAGCTTTATTTGCTAAATGGTTGCTTCCTGAACTGTACTTTTTTCAAATATTTTTTTCCCGGGCAGCAAAACGTTCATTTCCTGTAAAAGTTATAAAAAAGCGCCCTAAAAGCAACCAATGCATCTGATTATTAGTATACTTGATGTAAACCTTTTAAGCAGGATGAATATATAATGACATATCAATACCTTTATATAAAGTACATGCATGCATCCCAACGATCCGTTACATGGCAAAACACTGGAAAAGATTCTCACCGAACTGGTTTATCATTTTGGTTGGGAACACCTGGGAAGCATCATCAGGATCAATTGCTTTACCAGTAACCCTTCGGTAAACTCATCCTTGAAATTCCTGCGGAAAACACCCTGGGCCAGGAAAAAAGTGGAAGAATTGTATATCCGGTCAATTAGTGATTAATCTCCTCATAATTTTTTATGTAGAAAAATTACCGGGTTTGTTTGTTTTTACAATCCCCCCTGTTTAACTTTAAGAAACTATAACATACCTGGCAACGTTATACAGGAATTGGTTACATTATTATTACCGTATTTAAGTTTCATGAACCAAGATGGGACAAACCAAGTTTGATATACTTTTCGATCATGTTATTCTGAAACTGAAGGATTTGTCTCCGGCACTTTCCTATCATTCTATTAACCATACGATTGATGTGATCAGGCAGGCTGAGCGGATAGCAAATGATGAGGGCATCAATGAAAAGGAATTATACCTGTTGAAGGTGGCTGCCCTTTATCATGATACCGGTTTCCTGGTAACATATGCTGACCATGAAATGAAAAGTTGCAGCATATTCGAGGGAGATTGTACAATATTTAATTTTAATGATGCAGAAAAGGAGCTTATCCTTAACCTGATCATGGCAACCAAAATGCCCCAGAAACCAAGGACACTTTTACAAAAAATAATCTGTGATGCAGATCTTGACTACCTGGGAAGGAATGATTTCCCGGAAATTTCGCTGCGGTTAAAAAACGAATTCATGCACTATGGGATTATATCGGATGACCAGGCCTGGCAGAAACTCCAGTTAACATTCTTACAAGACCATCACTTTCATACCAGGTCATCCCAGTTACTAAGACAGCCTGTAAAAATGAATAATCTTTCAAAATTAATTCAGATTAACTGATATCAAATCATACTTATCAAACCCGGAACAAGATATGCCGGGATATCACTAATTGCTGAAACACCTGGTACCGTCAGGATATTTTCTTTTTCATTTCAATGGTTATCCTGTCCTGTTCCCTTAGCCTTTTGCACAGGGTGCGCATAATCCCTTTCAGGATATCCGTATTTATTGCAACTACATCATAAAAGGCCTCCTGCTCAATTTTCAAAAAAATACAATCCGTCAAGGTTGTAACACTGGCCGACCTTGTTTCTGAATCAAGCAAAGACAGCTCGCCGAATATCTCGTTTTCAGAAAGTGTTGCCAGTTGGTGCCCTTCATCATGTATGGATACTTGTCCTGAATAGATGAAATACATGCAATTGCCCGCGTCTCCCTTCTTAAACAGGGTTACATCTTTGTCTACCTGGCTTTCTTTACAAATGGAAGCCACTTCAATGAGGTCAACTTCACTGCAATTTTTAAAAATATCTGAATTTTTCAGTAAAAGAATCTTTTCAATGATAATCATAGTTCAACTGTTTTTAGTTTGAATGACAAAATCCTTTGTTTCCTGCACCAGGTAGTGCAAACTGGTTTGCTGAATATCTTTCAATTTCAACAGAAACCCGGTTTGGCCGGTACGCCATGAGGAATAAACGCAAACAGCCTTGGTCCAGGGATTAAATGCCAAGGGCGAATTAAAAATAACTTTGTTGTAAAATTCATTTATTTCCTGCGGTGTATTGCCGGCAACTATTCCATCAGGATCTAGAATGAAGTCAAATAAAAGATTCATGTCTTTTGATATCCGTTTAGGCAACAGCAATTCGAGCATTTCCATTGCGTTATACAATTTGTCATGCTTATCAATTTCCATCAGTTCCAGGATGCGGTTCACCTCCAGTTTACGGTATAACAATACGGCTATTTTCAGCGATAGAGAAAGGTCATTCTTCACTTCACTGAATATGGCTCTTTTAATAAGCTCTTTATCTTTAAAATCAGGGATACTGTTATAATCCCTGATTTTTTCAAGCCCCAGTTTCAGGTAACTGTTGAGGTAAAAACTTAATTTTTCCGATTCAGCCGTTGAAGTGAATTCATATTCTTTCGCCCACAGTGCATGGATTATTTTTTTATTCAGATCATCGCTCTCTTTATCCAGGTTAGCCAAAAGGAAATTTGTTGAGTGCGGGCCCTTTACCCTGGCGGCTATTTTTACAAAATCACTTACATACTTATCTGCTACGTTTCTTATATCCATGAAAAGGTCATCGCCGTATAGCTGCAGCCCTTTCAGAACCAGGTTCCTGTCTGCCGGCAGATCAAGCATTTTTAAGACCGATGGGATCAGTTTATTCATTTTGAGTTTGCAGACAGTGGTTATGGCTGCACGTTTTACTGCCAGGTCATTATCTGATATCAATGCTGAAAGCGCATCTAAAAACTGCACATGCTTAACATCGCTGATGATCTCAATGGCCAGTTCGCGTTCTGCAGGAACAGATGAATACAAGAGACTGTTTATTTCATTACCGGCTATAAATAAAAAATTAAATTCCCGTTGATTCAATAAATTAATGACAACGATCTTTCTTACCGCATATTCATAACGGCTGATGTTTTCTGATGCTTCTTTTAAAAATTCAGGATCGTGTTTGCATAACAGGGAAATTACTTTTAGCCTTAATTCCGAATCCGTTTCCGAATGAAACAAATTCCTTAACACATCCACGCTTATTTTCCCGGTTGATTCACTTAATTCAAGGGCGAATTTTTTTACGGCTATATCGTTCCCTTCACGCAGTTTTTTTTCAAGCAGATTATTGAAACCGGGGTAACCGGATTTCTGCAGCAGGTTTAATGCATAAATAACTTCGGTTTTCTCACCTCTTTCAATTTTATTTAAGAGGATATCGATGGCATTCTGATCTGTGATAAAGATATCGTCACTGGTAAAAATCCCCTTACGGATGGTGGCATGTATGGTGTTAAGGTAAGTGCGGCCAATAAAAAATATAATCCCGGCCCATATGCAAAGATTTATGATGAGCAGTTTAATTGCGAACATGATGCTCATTTCTGTCCCAGACCGGTAAAGTAATAACAACGATAACCCAACAATGATGAGGGAAGGCGGATACATGTACCCTTTTGAAATGATATGCCCTTTTAACCTCAGTTTTTCTTTTAATGGCTGAAAAAGAATGAAGAATACGGGCTCCTGCATGGTTGACCGGAGCACTTCCGTAATCATGGCCATTAAACCAAAGATGAAAAGGGCATAATTTGATTTTCCACCGAATGCAAAAAACAGCATACAGAACATAAACAGTATGATCGGTGTAATGAATAAACAGTTAATAACACCAAGCCTTTCAATGACCCTGCTGGTAAAAATCAATTTGAAAGCTAAAGCGATCACCCTGCCAAATGCAAAGAATAATGCAATATAGGCAGCAAGGTCTGTTATATTTTCGAAGCGGAGTTTTACCTGTGAAATAAAAGTGAAATCAATCAGCACAAATACATTATAGCTGATGAGTGACAATAACGATATGGCAAAAATGAGCCTGTTCTTAAAAAAGAAACTAACAAAGTCCTTTTTGGTAAACACATCTTCCACATGATGGTCTTCCTTATGGAATTTTTGTTTGATGGTATCCCAATTCTTTTTCCTGATATATTTACTGAATAAAAGCAGGCTTACACCCATTGAAAGCACTGCCAGCCATATGAGGTTATGGAGCCCGATAAAAGGAATCAATAAAGGGGCTGCAATATACCCAATAAGCTTTGCCGGTATATCGCCAGATCCCACGATAGAAAATATCCTCCTGCTTTCCCGCACATTAAACAGCAATGAAACCAATCCCCAGAATGCATAACCGGTGATCATATAGATCAGTACACTGCTGATCAGCAACAGGAAAATGAACTGGTCTTTGTTTCCGTAATTGAGTCCCAACCATAAAACAATCATCAGAATTACACCAAACGCGGTAATGTATTTCAGCAACTGTAATGGTGAAAAATGGTGTTCCAGTTTTTCATATATGTAATTAAATAAAATAAGGAAACCAGCTATTACCAGGTAAACCACCGGAAGGTAATCAACCGGAAAATTATACACAAAGAGAGTAAAAGCTATGATGCTGATCAATGCGTTTGCCAGGCCAATGAAGAATTGAACAGTCAGCAGATCGAAAACCTGCGACGATTCCGACATCTTTATATTAAGTACATTTAGAAAACGAATTTTCATGGCACTAAATATACAAAACACCCAACATATCTCTTGCCGGAAAAGCATATTTTAAATAGCCCGGTTGTAATCTGCTAAGAACAGCCGGCTTTGCGGCCATGAGTAAACGCATTTTTCTGAAAATAAAAAAGGGCACATTTCAATGTGCCCTGTCTATCAAAATATCTTAAAACCCGATTTACAAATTTTCTATCACCATGGCGCTTGCTCCGCCTCCGCCATTGCAAATACCCGCAGCTCCGTATTTACCACCCTGCTGTTTCAGCACATTGATCAGGGTAACTATAATCCTGGCGCCGCTGCAACCCAGGGGGTGGCCGATTGAAACAGCGCCGCCATTCACGTTCACCTTTACGGGGTCCAGTTTCATGCGACGGGTGTTAGATCGGAAGAGCGTCGTGTAGG